>JBIJBZ010000029.1:0-22934 GCA_044344945.1 Bdellovibrionota bacterium
AAACGATTAATGGGAGGGCCGGCGTGTCGCCGGCCGTTCCTAACGAAAACGAATACAGCCTTCGGCCGACGGCCCTTTCGATTCGCGCCACGAACGGCGGGCGACACGCCCGCCCTCCCGTTCCGCTACGCACATCGAAACAGCCTACGGCCGAAGGCGTTTTCCATTCGCGCCACGAACGGCGGGCAACATGCCCGCCCTCCCGTTCTGCTATGCACATCGAAACGGACTACGGCCGAAGGCGTTTTCCATTCGCGCCACGAACGGCGGGCGACCCCCCTTCGCCAAAGGCTACGGGGGACAAGCACGCCTGCCCTCCCTCACCCACACCCACACGAAGGGCCACATCCGCCGCCTTTTTTCTTCGAAAAGGTTTGACGTAACCGTTTCCCCAGGAATACGAGCGCAGCGAGGAGAGCAACTATCGCCAAGAATTTCTGCATAATTAAAACAGCCGTATGCCGATCTGATACGTTACAAACGAAGCGATATACGCGAGCGTCGTCATATACCCAAACATCACAAACACCCATCGCCACGACCCAGTTTCGCGTTTACACACGGCAAGGGTCGACATGCACTGGCATGCAAAGACATAAAAGACCATCAGCGAGATAGCTGTATACGTTGAAAACGAGCCATCTGCGCGCTTCTCTTGAAGGCGCTGAATGAGGCTGCGGTGATCCTCTTGATCGGTGTCGCTTACATGTAAAACAGTTGAGAGGCTCGAAACAAAAACCTCTCGCGCCGGAAACGATGAGATAATTCCAAAGCCGATCTCCCAATTGAAACCGAGCGGCTTGATAGCAGGCTCAATCGCTTTACCCATTCTTCCCGCATAGCTCACCTCGACCGGATTGCCTTGGTATCCTGCTTCGGGCTTTGGAAACGTCGCAAGGAACCAGACTACGATTGAGCAGGCTAGGATCACTGTCGAGGCGTTCTTTAAAAATGAGAGTACGGCGTCGTAGACATTGCGAAATACCACGGGCAAAACGGGTCGCCGAAGTGGGGGCATCTCAAGCACAAAGAAGCAGCTATCTTTTCGCTTGAAGAGCTTCTGGACCAGCCAGGCGATGCAGCACGCGCCCACTATTCCAAGCGCGTACATCCCCAACAAGACAAGGCCCTGGAGTGAGATGAATCCACCGATAAAGAGCGACGGAACTGCTGCTCCAATCAGAACTGCATACACCGGCAGGCGAGCGCTACACCCCATAAGCGGTGCAATCATAATTGTTGTAAGTCGGTCGAATCGAGATGGGATGGTGCGTGTCGCGAGGATCCCCGGAACGGCGCAGGCAAACGAGGAGAGCAGCGGCACAAACGCGCGCCCCTGAAGCCCTACTTTGCGCATAAAGTTATCGAGCAGAAACGCTGCGCGAGCAAGGTACCCAGAGTCCTCTAAGATCCCGAGACAGAAAAACAGGATGGCGATCTGGGGAACGAACACAATAACGTTTCCAACTCCGGGCACGATCCCTTCAGCAAGGAGGCTTGTGAAGATTCCTGGCGGAAGTGTCGCCGAAATTTGGGCGCTCAACGCATCAACCGCTGAACTGATGAGGTCCATGGGGAGCTGCGCCCAGGTAAAGATCGCTTGAAAGATGCAGGCAAAAATAACCCCAAATATCGGCAGGCCCCACACCTTGCTGGTAAGGATCGCGTCGAGGCGGGTTGTTTGCGACGGCGTACGCTCTGACTGCTGTGTGCAGCGTGCTGTGATTGATCGAATCCAGGCGTAGCGGAGCGCTCCCGCGGTAGTAATAAGTTCAGGTTCTGGATGCTCTACGGGGTGAAGCGAGAACGCGTCTTTAATTCTTGAAGCAAGCACGTGATCCGCAGGGAGCCATGCAAAGGACTTTTTGGAAGTTTTGGGATGCTGCATCTCCTGCGCGATGGCGCTCTTTAAGTCATCGAGCCCTTTTTTTGAACGTGCAACGATCGGAATGACAGGGAGATCAATCGCACGTGCGAGGAGCTCCGAGTATACTTTAATGCCCTTCTCTTCGGCTGCATCCATCATGTTGAGAGCGACAACAAGTGCAAAGCCTGAGTCGATAAGCTCTGAGATTAGGTAGAGGTTTCGTTCAAGATTTGTTGCGTCGATAACTGCAACGACGAGGTCTGGCTTCTCAGCTCCTTGAATCTCTCCTCTCAAAAATTGGGTCACGATCTGCTCGTCGAGGGTTGAGCCCTGCAGTGCGTAGGTGCCAGGAAGATCGATTAGTTGAATCTGGTGCGAATTTGGCAGTGATACCGTTCCCATCCTCTTTTCAACGGTCACACCCGGGTAGTTCGCAACCTTGTAGTTTGAGCCGGTGAGGGAGTTAAAGAGGGTGGTCTTGCCGCAGTTTGGATTTCCAACGAGTGCAACGGCGCGGGGGGGAGAGAGACGGTGATGGGAGTCAGAACGAGGTGATTCTGTGGGCGACACGGTACGTAACAGCCGTTTTTACGTTCATCCACCCGTTACAGTGGCTGAACCTGAATGTGGGCAGCTTCCGCACTTCGTAGTGAGAGAACTGATCCCAGTAGGTGAATGTTAATCGGAGAACCGAAAAATCCGCGTTGCGTTACCTTTACCTCAGTGCCAGCAACGAGACCCATGGAGACGAACTTCCGTAGCAGTTCGGTGGGGCAGCCTTTGATAGCGGATACGACCACGCGCTGACCTATTTTGACGGCGCTTAGGCTCTTCTCGAAAGAGCTCTTTTCGAACGAAGTAGTCGAGTGTGTTTCCTGAAGTACTTCCACGTGCAACGCCGTCCGCTATTGGGTTTAAGTATCTGGTGTTTATCATAAACGTCCCAGATCGTGTATAGTCGTATACCCTGGGCTCGTAAATTATGTCAATTCCTAGAGGAGTCGATAGGGAATATTTTTTACCGAGCAGTTGCTTGGTATAACAAGCGACTGCGCGCGAATTGCAAGTGTATGATTTTACATGATTATAATCAAAGGCAGCAGATCTCTGGATGTGAGCTAGAACTCGTCTCTGCTGCTTGGATCGCTCTCATCCTCGTCATAACTAGAGCGTTTAGCCTTGCTCGGGTCGGTAACCCCACGGCGCAGGAAGTCCGCCACCATGGGGGGTTCAATTCCTGAGGGGCTCCAGGTGAGAGCGATTGAAGGAGGAATGCCCTCTCGAATCCACGGAATCGCCTCAAGCGGGCTAAAGTTAGCGCGGCGCCAGTTGGCTGCCAGTGGAGCTCCTGTAATCCCGAGGCTTCTCCACTCCAGGAACTCCTCCGGTGAGAATCCGTAGGCGCGCCAGTATCCGGCGGGGACAGCGGGAATCTTGTGCCGCGTCCAGAATTGCTCTTCGTCCCGAGGGATCTCCGCGAGATCGAATGAGAACTCTTTTGCGTATACGTTCAGCAAAATATTGGTGTCATGAATGTGAGCTCGGAAATCGCAAGGAGTCAGCGAGGCCTCTCTCCGTAACTTCTCACACAGATCAGGATCGTAGGTGCGAGTTATTGAGAAGGTGTCCAGAATGACCTGAGTGACGTGAACGTACTCTCGCGCCCCTTCTATTTCGTACGATACCTGCTGAGCCAGTTCATCTGCTTTTAGCTGCGAGAAGATCATTTGTAGCGTTTCAACGTAGGAACTTCTCGCCGCTGCCGATCGGATCAGTGCTGCAACGAGGAGTTTCACCGCGTCTCTGTCTTGAACAAGATTAGGAGTTCGAAGAGCTAGCTCTAACTTTGGGATGAGCCACTGAAGATCCTTTTTAAGGTCCTTCATGAAGCTCATGGCCGCAATTGCATCGAACGTTTCAGGTGATGTCCAAGCGGTCGCGAAGATCGGCAGTTCAGTACTGAGATCCTTTAACCAGAGATCTATCTTGTCGAACGCTTTGTGCGCGGTGTCGAGGTAATCAGTGGGGAGCAGGGGAGATTCGAGGCGAGCCAACGCGCCCTCGAAGAGGATCTGTCCATAGAATCCCGAGCGGAGGAAGGTAATGAACTCGGCTGAGAGGTGCAGGTCTTTATTAAGCGGGGCCATGTCGTTCTTCCGGTAACCTCTTAAATCTAGAGGTACTATCGGTTACATAAGTAAAAACCATTACGGTTCCTAGCGTATTTAGGCCCTGGGACAGTCGACAGCTCAAGGCCACTGAGAGACAAGGCGCGAAGAGTCCTTTTTTGTTTAAAAAATAGCGGGGTTACCAAAGGTCCCGCTCGCGGCTGCAAGCCACGATGCCCACTGTACAGGGCGTGACGTCCTGAGCTGCTGTTTGATCCTGCAGCGGTGCTGCGATGAGTGCTTCGCCTGGCCGGGTGGTATACCTGACGAGGCACTCGTCAAAGTTGTTCCTGCCGGCACCATCTCTGACGTGTGTGACCGTGAAGAAAATATGGTTCGAAAGGAGAGCAAGCGATGTCGAGAGGCGTACTATTTGATTATGATCGTCGCGAGCGCGGGATTGTAAAAGGATTGGGCCTGATGAGGTAGGTAACGCGCGTTCTCGTGCCGACTCTTGAGAGTGGTTCGTAGTATTCAGAACTGAGATCTTCACATGATACATACATCCGGTTTCGTTTCCTCCCAAGCTGGGGAGCTTTTTTATGAGGTGCAAGGAGTCGCCGGCGCTACTCCGTTCGTCACGGTCCACGGAGGTCCCGGCTTCACAAGTTACTACCTGGAGCCGTTGTTTGAGTTGGGGAATCTCCTTCCGGTTGTGCGCTACGATCAAGCAGGTTGCGGCCGTGCGCGTAGAGAGGGAGGGCGGCGGAGCTTCTCGATTGAGGGGTTTGTTGAGGAATTAGAAGCGCTCCGAAAAGCGCTTGGAGTCTCAGAGATGCACCTCTTCGGACATTCATTCGGAGGCGCTGTGGTTGGGGAGTACGCCTTAGCGTACCCGCAACACGTGAAGAGTGTCATCTTTGCGTGTGCCTCTCTCGATATTCCGCGCTGGATTCAAGACGCAGATCGGCTCTTATCGCAGATGCCGCTCATGCAGCGGATGATCCTGCGCGAAGGCTTACGCACGGGGGCTTCGAGTGCGCCGGAATTTCAACAGGCACTTGCCTCCTACTATCGAAAGCATGTGTATGGCTGCACGGAGAAGCCAGAGTGCTTGGTGCGCGCAGAGATAGAATCTGATCCGCAGACCTACAATGCCGTGTGGGGAGCGCATGAGCTAGCAGTTACGGGAACTGCACGTGGGTATTCAATCGTGCCCCGTTTAAAGGACTTGGGGTGTCCGACACTTTTTATGTGCGGGCGTTTTGATGAGGCAACTCCCGAGGCACATCAGTTCTTCGCTTCGTCTGTCGCGGGGAGCCGTTGCCACATCTTTGAACACAGCGCCCACCATCCTCAGCTAACAGAGCGAGCGGAGTGCATCGAAGTGATTCGATCGTTTTTAGGTTTTACCGCGCCACTCGAGAGTTCCTCTACAGTAGTCTGAGTCGCGCCGGGAGGAGGGACTCTTGTCGTCTCTCAGTGGTGTCTCGCTTCTTATTCGCATGTTCTCGCATGCGCCTACATTCAGGGCCAAAGGTGGTATCGCATAACGGAGAGCGCTCGGGAGTTGCGCGCTGTTCGGATAGCAGCCCACCCTGATTGTCCGGGGAGTTTTTGATGGTCAGGGCAGCATTTGGATCCCATTCATCGTGTGTGATTCCAGTTGCTCGATTTTGAATCTCCGCTCTCATCGTATCTCGCAGGGCATTCGTTGTTGATGGAGCGCGGAGCGGATCGGTTGCGTTGAGGAGGGAGGTCTCGGCAGCATCACATGCAAGCTCGGCAACAGTAGCAGCGAGCACGTGTCCGGTAGGTCCGGTAAGAGCTGCTACGGAGGCGTGGGTTGTCGTGACCGCTGCTGCCTGTAAGGCCTTCTGTAACTGGGCTGTTGTTTCTTGGATCTGTGTGGGCACGGCAGCGCTGAGAGATGCCCAGGCGTCTGCCAGAGTCGTTGTTTGGGCAGTAGGGGTGGAGGTCTGGATCGTGTTTCCCATAAGAACAAACCGGGGAATTGGATGTACACCGTATCTACCGTTTAGATGCCGCAGGGGCGTTTTCGATTTTCTAATCCCCAGGGCACGGTTACGGGGATGCTCTGAGTCATAAGTAGATCGAACCGGTAACGAGTAGCATACGAAAAGTAAGGAGTACGCATGGCATCTGACAGAGCAACTCAATCGGTAGTTATTAACGCGGCCGGGGCACAGATAGGCGGAGAGCTGGGTAGTTCGCCAGGAGAAAAGGGGATCTCTCACCGAGCTGGTATCATTATCTTCGCACACGGCAGTGGCAGTAGCCGTTTGAGTCCTCGCAACCAGTATGTGGCGAGCCTCCTCGAACAGCGCGGATTCACGACGCTACTTCTTGATCTCCTCACGACCGAGGAGCAGTACGTGATCAGCAAGCGGTTTGACATCTCTCTGCTTACCACCCGTTTAGTTGAAGCAATCCGCTGGACTCGAGAGCAGCCGCTCATCAGTCAGCTACCGATCGGGCTCTTCGGTGCTAGCACGGGAGCCGCTGCAGCACTCCGTGCGGCCGCGGTTGCCAGCTCATGCATCAAAGCGGTGGTGAGTCGGGGAGGGCGACCTGATCTAACAGGGCCCCTCGTAAGCCGGGTGCGGGCGCCAACCTTATTGATTGTGGGCTCAGAGGACCGGGATGTTTTGGAGCTTAACCAGCACTCTCTCTCGGAGCTCACCTGCGAGAAGCGTTTGGCGATTATCCCGGGGGCAACGCACCTCTTTGAAGAGCCCGGCGCTCTCGATGATGTTGGGCACTTGGCCGCCTACTGGTTTAAGAATCACCTTGGCTTCCCTGAGCAGGAGGCTCGGCCCTCGGTGTAGCCGGTTCTTCCGCCCACAGTTCCATGGTTTATACGGGTAACTCCGCGGATAGAAGGAGGTGCACGCCCTTTTTGCCACCCACTTCAAAACTGGGTAGGATTCCCAGGGAAGGGAGACAAAACCCGACGTTTACGAGCACGAGCACGAGCACGTTCACGTTTGAGGGTCTACAATTAGACTCCTAATAGGTTTTGCCTCGCTTCCCTAGGGAAGGGAGACACATGTGCCTCGCTTCCCTAAGGCGCTCTACATGCTGTTGCGGGTATCCTCATGGATTTTTCGTTCACGACGACTATTAAGCTGTACGACACGGATGCGTCTGGGCATATCTTTTACGGCTCCCTATTTCGGTTAACGCAGGAGTGCTTCGAACGCTTCCTTGCCACGCACAAGCTGCCGATTGAGAGTTGGTTTGGAGCTGGGCTTCCTGGATTACCCGTTCGTGGAGTGGATGCGGAGTACATCGCTCCGATGCGGCTCGGTGCTGAGGTAGTCATTAGAATCGTTGGGCTTACCGCAGGTACATCCTCGTTTGGTGTTTCATTCTCGATCGTGAGTAGTGATGGAACTACCGAGTATGCTCGCGCGCGGGTTACTCACGTGGCTGTCGATCGCCAGACCGGTAAACCAATAGAGCTGCCCAGCGCGCTTCAATCTCTGGCCGGGAGCAGTGGGCGATGAGCGGTTCAAGCCTCGCTACGTTTCGGAATCAGTTGGAGTCGCTGCTCCGCTCCGTACGAGATGGACGCGGGACTCAGAAAGCGCCGCGCTCTTCAATCTTACGCCTCTCACGACGGCTTGAGCTGTGCGAACCGCTCGATCTCATGGCGGCGTTGAAGGTATCGCCGTCGTTATATTGGCGCTCAAGTGAGGGATCCCTAGAAGTTGTTGGATTGGGCTGTGCGGATCGTAAACAGTGCGGCGCATCAGAGGATATTTTTCAGTTTTTGCGCTCGATTGAGAGCCAGCTTACAACCGCGGCACCGACGGTAAAGTACTACGGTGGATTGCGGTTTAATACCGAGGCACCGATCTCTTCTGAGTGGGCTGCTTTTGGATCTGCACTTTTCATGTTACCGCGGGTCGAGGTTATTCAGCAGGGTGGGTCCTCGTACGTCGTGATCAATCTTATGACTGAGGAGCGGATCGAGCCGCAGCTTGAAGCGATCGAGGATATTCTTCGTTGTGCTGCGACTCAGGTTGAGGAAACGCTTCCGGTTGCATCCGCACGCCGAACAGATACACCAAGTCAGCCGCTCTGGAATGAGCGGATCCGTGATGTACTCTCAATCCTTGAGGGGGCCAATCGAGCCGAGAAGATCGTACTCTCTCGGTGTTCGGAGTTAGAATTGGAATCTGAGGGCTCCGTCGCTGCGATCCTTCGTGAATTGTTGCGCGCGTCTCGGCGTTCGTATGGGTTTATGTTCTCTCCTCAGGAGGGAGTTTCATTCCTTGGAGCTTCTCCTGAACGTTTGTTCCATCGTTACGGCTCGCTTGTTGAGAGCGAAGCTCTGGCTGGAACAACCGGGCGGGGCTCTAATCAGGAACACGATCAGGTGTTGGCGCGGGATCTCCTCCAGAGTCGAAAGAATCGGGTCGAACACCAACTCGTCGTCGATAGTATTGCAACTCAACTTGAAGTTATCTGCGATGCTCCGCCGACCGTTGAATCAACTACAACGATTCCCACAAGCTCGGTACAACACCTCTGCGCTGCCATTCGGGGTAACCTAAAAGATGGTGTTGCTGACAGTGATATTGTTCGTGCCCTTCATCCAACGCCAGCAGTTGCCGGAACTCCGACAGCCGAAGCCGTTCGATTCATCACCGAGAACGAGGGATACGACCGAGGATGGTATACAGGACCTGTTGGATACCTCGGCAGAGACGAAAGCGAGTTCGCTGTCGCAATTCGCTGTGCTCTTATCACGCCCGGAATTGCCCGGCTCTATGCAGGAGCGGGTATCGTCTCTGGTTCAGATGAGGGCTCGGAGTGGAATGAGTTGGAAGCAAAAATGGCTCCCTACGTGCGTTTATTAGTACACAGTGAGCGGTATGCATAATCCAGCGTTGGCGCACCACTGGGTAGAGCTGTTTTTTCGGCAGCTCAAGGGACTGGGTGTAGAGCGAGTGTGCATCGCGCCAGGTTCTCGCTCAACGCTCCTAGCGATACAGGCAGCGCGAATCTTTGGTGATGCCACGACCGTTCACTTCGATGAGCGTGGACTCGGATTCTTCGCCTTGGGAGCGTCGAAGATCTCGCGGAAACCGACCTGCCTCATTACTACCTCCGGGACGGCGGTTGCCAATCTCCTGCCGGCTGTGATTGAGGCCAAGCAGGCGCGAGTGCCGCTCATCGTTATCACCGCAGATCGTCCATCGGAGCTACGTGAGCGTGGAAGTAATCAAACGATCGATCAGAATCGGATCTTCGGCTCGCACGTTGGGTGGTACTTCGATGTTCCCTGCGCAACAGACGAAATCGCACCGAGCATTGTCGCTGACTGGGCGCTCCAAGCGTGGGAGCGTAGCCTCTACGATTGCGGCATGGTACCGGTGCACATCAATTGGATGTTTCGGGAGCCTTTTTTCGAGGGGCCTGAGTGTCGCATTTCGTCGGGGCCTGAACACTTCGTTCCGATGCGGTCTCATTCGCGCAGGGTTGTTAGCTCCGATACAAGAGAGCTTACGGAACTCCTACGAAGCTCTTCGCGAGGAGTGTGTGTCATTGGCGAGCTTTCAGCCCCCTCCGATACTCAGGCTGTATCTGAATTCGTGCAGAGACTCGGATGGATAACGATAGCAGACCCGCTCTCACAACTTCGAACGAGTCAGCACATCACAAACCTGCTTACCTATGGGGATCTCACGTTACTTAAGGAGATTCCTCCGCACCATCAACCCGACACCATCCTGCATATCGGTGGGAGGGTCGTCTCGAAACGTGTATCAGGGTTTCTTGGCGCCAAACACGGAGCGCGGGTGGTGCATCTCTCGTGTAACGGAGATGTTGTTAATCCGCACGCGGCAGTTTGGGAGCGATATGTGATCGATCCTGGAAGTCTAAGAGAGGTAGCGGTTGCACTCGAACAACCTGATGCAGGGTTCGTCGCCTTCTTTCGCAGAAGAGATCACGCAGTGGCTTCGGTACTTGAGTCCGTGCCTGGCTGCGAGGATTCGCACGCCCTCACCGAGCCAGGGGTTCTCCGTGTTCTCCTTCAAGCAGTTCCTCACGAGCAGATCCTGACGGTTGGAAACAGTATGCCGATTCGGGACTTCGATATGTTTGCGAGGCCGCGAGCATCGGCTCCGTTTGTGATTGGCAATCGAGGAGCTAGTGGGATCGACGGTGTCGTTGCGACGGGCATCGGTGCTGCACTGAGTTCTCGGCGCGATGGGACTATTGTCGTGGGGGATCTCTCAATGCTTCACGATCTTAATTCTCTTGCGCTCCTGAAAGGTATTTCGCAGTCAATAACTATTGTAGTGATCAATAATGACGGCGGGGGAATCTTCTCCCTTCTACCGGTCGCACAGAGCGAGCACTTCGAGCGGAACTTTGCTACACCACATGGGCTCTACTTTGAGCAGCTGGCGGCAGGATTCTCCGTGCGGTACGCACGGCCCAGCTCGCACAGGGAGTTCCTTGAAGTGTATCGAGATTCAGTCACGCACCGTGGGGCAACTCTCCTTGAGGTCACCACGTCCCGTGAGGAGAATGCGGCGTTGCATAGGAATATACATTCACGTATCTCCGAGGTGCTGGAGTAGATGACCATTGTTTTGCGTTCCGTTCGCTCCGGTGCGGATGCTAATTATCTCTTTGTGCATGGACTATTTGGTAGTTCGGCAGATTGGCGTGATGTGATAGCACACCTCTCTCATGAACGAGGGGCACTCGCATTAGATCTGCCGGGGCATGGTGGTAGTGAGCCCCTTGCCCCCCATCTCTCTTCATTCGACGAATGTGTCGATTATCTTGCCGAAGAACTGCGCTCAAAGGTGCAGAAGCCAGTAATCGGTGTTGGGTACTCATTGGGTGGTCGGATTGTGCTTGGATTGTGGAATCGCGCCCCGGAGCTGTTTTCGGCACTGTGTCTTGTGTCAACGTTTCCCGGATTTCAAGAAGAGCGTGAGCGTGAGCTGCGCGCGGGGACTGATCGAGAGTGGATTAAAAAACTCCAGCATGTTTCGGCGGATACTTTTTTTTCTCAATGGTATGAT
Source organism: Bdellovibrionota bacterium (assembly GCA_044344945.1). Taxonomy (GTDB): domain Bacteria; phylum Bdellovibrionota_C; class UBA2361; order UBA2361; family OMII01; genus OMII01. The sequence continues at coordinate 11,049 of JBIJBZ010000029.1, forward strand.
CAACCGCTCTTTGGCCGAAGCGAGTGGAGTGCCGAGCTTCAAGCGCGGATCCTTCAGAGTCGAGTTGAGCTTCATATCCCGAATCTCTCCGGGATATTTGCCGCAACATCAGTGGCTTCGATGCCGAGCTTTTGGCATGAGCTCGCCGAAGCCCCGATGCCGGTTCAGTACGTTGCTGGATCGCGTGATGAAAAGTATCTCCAGATCGCCCGTCAGGTTGCTGAGCGTAATCCTGCCATCGCAGTCTCAGTGATTGAAGGAGCTGGGCACCTCATTCCGTTAGAGCGGCCTGCCGAGCTTGCACGTGCTCTGGATGAGTTCGCTGGGCAGCTCGCTCCCAGCTCCAGCCGGGCCTAGGGGCGGGGCAAAAATCTCGCCCAAAAGTCATAAGTGCTGTATTCCCAACTAGTTGAGGCATGCCTGCAAACAGCATTTTTTGACCCACCGTGGCCTTCGTGGTATTCCCAATCCGATAGTGTAGTACTCCTGAGAATCGTATGAGCACATTTCCATGGAAGATCGCCGGTAGTTTTGAAGACATCCGTTACGAGAAGCTCGACGGCATCGCAAAGATTACGATTAACCGCCCTGAGGTTCGAAACGCCTTTCGACCGCTGACTGTCTCTGAGATGTCAGAGGCCCTTGAGGAAGCGCGTGAGGATGATGAGGTCGGTGTCATTATTCTTACTGGCGAGGGACCGCACGCATTTTGTTCGGGCGGCGACCAGAAGATCCGCGGTGATGCTGGATACAAAGACAAAAAGGGTAAGCACCGTTTAAATGTGCTCGATCTGCAACGGCAGATTCGCACATGTCCAAAGCCTGTAATCGCGATGGTAGCGGGGTACGCTATTGGTGGCGGGCATGTCTTGCATGTGGTGTGTGATCTTACCATTGCGGCGGATAACGCAATCTTCGGACAGACAGGACCGAAGGTAGGTTCATTCGATGGTGGTTTCGGCTCTTCGTACTTGGCTCGTATAGTCGGACAGAAGAAAGCGCGGGAGATCTGGTTCCTGTGTAGGCAGTACAATGCGCAACAAGCGCTTGAGATGGGGCTTGTAAATACCGTTGTGCCGCTCGCCGATCTTGAGAAAGAGACAGTGGGGTGGTGCCGCGAGATCCTTGAGAAATCTCCCCTTGCGCTGCGATGCCTCAAAGCCGCCCTCAACGCGGATTGTGATGGACAGAGTGGGCTCCAAGAGCTCGCTGGGAACGCAACCCTTTTGTACTACATGACCGAAGAGGCACAGGAAGGACGTGACGCCTTCGTTCAAAAAAGAAAGCCTAACTTCAGTAAGTTTCCGAAGCGACCATAGGTTGATCAGATGCGTGCGAGTGTCTGGATAGATGCAGCTCGTCCCAAAACGCTAGGAGCAACAGTTGCTCCAGTTATGATAGGCGCAGCGCTGGCGTACCGGGCCGGTCATCTTGAGGTGTTGTGGACGGTTGTGGCGCTGCTTTCAGCCCTGTGCATTCAGATTGGAACCAACTTTTGCAACGATTACTGTGACTACAAAAAGGGTGCAGATGCGCAACGGGTAGGACCGGTGCGGGCAACGCAGGCTGGGTTGGTAACGCCTGAGCAGATGAAGCGGGCTACGCAGGTGATGTTTCTACTAGCAATACTCCTGGGCGCTCTTCTCGTATTCCGCGGTGGAGTGCCGATCCTCGTGATAGGTATCGTCTCAGTGGTGTTCGGAGCTCTCTACACCGCCGGTCCGTATCCCCTTGCCTACATCGGCTTAGGCGATCTCTTTGTATTGGTGTTTTTTGGCTTAGTGGCTGTGGCTGGTACCTACTACGTCAATGCGTTGGAGTGGTCGCGGGAGTCGTTTGTATTTGGTGTGATTCCCGGGCTTATCTCAGTAGGTATCCTTGTGGTGAATAACCTCAGGGATTATCACTCCGATCTCGCCGTTGGAAAGCGGACCCTTGTTGTGATCTTCGGTCCGCGCTTCGGGCGGCTTGAGTATGCATTGTGTGTGCTGATGCCGGCGCTGATCTCGATGTGCAGCGCGAACGTCCTTGGTGCTGGCGGCGCTCTTATCGGAGCGGCAGCAATAGTGTTGTGGGGGACCTCATTGGCACGCTCTGTGTGGAACAAAAGCGGAGCGGAACTCGGAGCTCTTCTTCCGGCAACTAATTCGATGCTACTTGCCACCTCACTGCTGATCTCGCTCTTTGTAGTGTTTCCGCTATGAGCAATCGAGTGGTCGAGTCAAACACTCAGGTAGTGCGACAATCTCTGTATCTACGACGCGACCTCCCTTTTCTGCCCCCTCCACGCAACGTTCGAGAGGTAGGATTTGTGACCTACAAAACCAGCGGAGTAGAGTGTTACGTCGGCGAGATAGCACCACTTCCTGGATTTAGCCAGGAGTCACTCTCAGAAGCGCTTCACGAGTGGCAAGAGGTGCAGCCCCGCCTCCCTTCCATTGCAGAAGCGAACTTTGATTGTCGTGGTGCGTGGGGTTCGTTTGTGCGCGATATTACGAGCCCATCTCTTCGGTGTGGAATTGAGGGGATGCTTGTTGATTATCTCTTCAGTGATAAAGCTCAATACGAGCAAAGAATTGTGCGTTCTCACGTTGAGTGCAACGCACTTGGTATGCCCGGGCTTGATATACCGCTTGAGAGCCAGTGTACTGCTGCTGTCGAAAAAGGTTTTCGCTCACTGAAGATTAAGATAACCCCGCACACTAGTAGTGAGGTCGTTGCGTGCATGCACAAGGTTGCATCCGGTACCGCGTGCTCCTTTCGACTCGATGCAAATCAGAGCTTCTCGCTAGTAGAGTTTCAGCGCTTGGTGCCGCGACTAGAGGGATTACCGATTGAGTATTGCGAAGAGCCGATCTCGGATCCGGAGGAGCTTCCTGCATTGATAGCGCAGTGTCCGGTACCGATCGCGCTCGATGAAACAACCCGAGTGCTCGATGTAGAAGAGTGGATTGGGTGGGGAGCTAAGGGCGTTGTCTTAAAGCCCTCGTTGAATGGAGGGCTTCTCTCGCTGTTGCCGATCATCGCGCGCATTGGAGCATCGGGGGCGAAGGTAACACTCAGTTCGAGTTTTGAATCCGGGGTGGGTTTACGTGCGATAGCGCTCGTAGCGAGCCTTGCTTCGGAATGTGGAGCGGTGGGGCTCGATACTGCCTCGTTCTTGCAGGATGATCACCTGCGACCTCACTTTCCGGTTGGTGAGCCGAACCTCTCAGTTCAGGAGTTAATACGGTGCAGGTATCAAGGAGTTTAGCTGGTATGACGTCGCTCCGTCACATCGTGGAGGGTTGGGGCAATGCTCCGTTCATACGAGGCACGGGTGGAGTAGTCTCGTATCGTGAGTTCGCATCGAAGGTCATCGAATCCCAGAAACAATTATCTCAGGCGGGCATCAGGGAAGGAGATGTAGCCATGCTTCAGAGTATTCCCTCTGAGGCATCGATAGCATCGCTTGTTGCGCTTCTCGATCTGGGTGCGCATGTATTTACCAGCAACCTGCGCTGGCCCGACGCGATGGTGGCAGAGGCAAGGGATCGGATCGGAGTCCAGTACTCTCTGCGGCCCAGTGATCGTGGAGAGATTGAGATACTCACCCACAGAGATGCAGCTGCTAGCAAGCTCGAGGGGCATAGCCCGTCGATTATCATCGCCACATCGGGTAGTACGGGAAGCCCGAAATTCGCCGTGCTTCCGATAGATGCTTTGCTTGCGAGTGCGCGTGGCGCGAATGAAGTTCTTGCACTCCATGGCGTTGATTGTTGGCAATTATCGCTCCCCCTTTTTCACGTGGGAGGTTTAGGTATCGTTTTTAGAGTAATGCTTGCAGGCGCTTCGCTCGCGGTGCTTGAACAGGGCGAGCTAGTAGAGTCGGAAGTTTTGAAGTGTGTGACCTTTATCTCGCTAGTGCCAACTCAGTTGTATCGGTTGCTGCGAAATCCTGATGCGAGGGGGTATCTGCAGCAACAACGGTGTATCCTTATTGGAGGTGCGCCGATCGGAGCAGATCTGTGTCGTCAAGCGCTCAGCATGAATCTCCCCATCGTCCCATCCTATGGATTAACCGAGATGGGTTCAATTGTGACGGCTAATACGTCATTTTCTGTTGTCGATGATGATGTTGTCTCCATGGGCAGGGCGCTCCCGCAACGCGAAATTACGATCGCTCCGTCTGGTGAGATCCTGGTCCGTGGCGACTGTCTCTTCGAAGGATACTTGAGCTCAGAGGGAGTTGTGCGGGAGACTGACGAGGTCGGTTGGTTCGGGACCCGTGATATCGGCTCCTTTACCAACGATGGATCGCTTGTAGTTACGGGGCGAATTGATTCGCAGTTTATCTCCGGCGGGGAGAACATTCATCCAGAGATGATTGAACAGGCTCTGATGGCGATACCGCCTGTTGTTGCGGCGTGTGTCGTTCCACTTGATGATCCTGAGTTTGGTCAGAGACCGTTTGCGCTTGTTGTAAGTGATGGTGGGACCTTTGACCAACTAGAGATCATTGCTCAGCTAAAAAGTTCAATCCCGAGCTTTGCAGTTCCGACTGGTATACTCGAAGCACCCGGAGAGCTGGTTACTGGTTCGGGCAAGATCGATAGACGGAGCGCTCTTCGGTACGCGCAGGAGAGGGGGCTTCATCGGGCCGCTCTGCGATAGTTATTGAAGTAATCCGAGTTGCACGGTGGCGGTCCTTGTTTCGCCGCGGCGATTAAGGGTGAGCGAGACGGAGTCGCCTGGTGACTTATCGTCGAGCGCTCGCAGCAGATCGTCTCCATCTGTGACCGGCTGTCCATCGATATCTGTGATGATGTCGCCGATCTCGATTGAGCCCTCTCTTGTACGATGAATTGGTTCAAGCCCTGCCTTGGCCGCCGGCGATCCCGGGATGACGTTAGCGATGATAGCTCCAACCTGTCCCTGTAGTCGCGCCACCTCACTTTCAAGCACCCGGATCCCCAGTCCTGGCTTTTTGACGCGACCATTCTTCAGGAGCTGAGGAACGATGCGGTTAATTGTATCAACGGGAACTGCAAAGCCGATGCCTGAGTATGCTCCTGAAGGGCTGATAATCGCGGTGTTCATGCCGATCAGGCGACCAGCGCTGTCGAGGAGGGGGCCGCCGGAATTGCCAGGATTGATCGCCGCATCGGTTTGAATAACTCCCTGAATTGGACGCTCGGTGACCGACCTAATCTCACGCCCGAGGCCGCTAATAATTCCGGTGGTAAGGGTGTGATCGAATCCAAACGGATTTCCGATTGCATAGACCCGTTGACCAACCCGGAGGTCCCTTGATGTGCCCACGGGAATCGGCGTGAGCTTCGAGCTTGGAGCGTCAACTTTAAGAACCGCGATGTCTTTGTCGGGCTCCACTCCGACAAGACTTGCCTGTAAGGTCGAGTGGTCCGAGAGGGTGACACGCGCGGCCTGGGCATTTTGAATCACGTGAAAATTGGTAACGATGTAACCCTGCGCGTTCCAGATAAAGCCAGATCCCGTCCCTTGAGGAATCTCAAACAGGTTCATCGTAAAGAAATCACGCTCTACCGAGAGGCTCGTGATGTACACGACCGAAGCTTGAGCCCGCTCAAAGAGATTAATGGTCGAAACCTCCTCAGAATCAAGGTCCCCACGCGGAGCTACCGTACGGGGGGATGTCTGAACGGAGGGTGGGGTGGTAAGGCGACGAACAAGCGTGAAGCCACCGACAACAAGGGCAGCACCGCACAGCGCCGAGATGAGGATCGTTGAAATTGGCCTTGAAGGGAGCTTATTCATGTCGCTCTACGATGCGATCCCTGCGCTGGATTTTCAAGGGGTCTGCCGTTGAAAAGACTCCAGGCCATGGGTGAAGTCAGATTGAACCTCGCGATCGTGCATGGTAGCCTGAGGCCCATGCGACGAGCTGATTCCTTCGGCGAAATTCAGGAACTTTTGCGTACCAGGCACCTCATCTTGGATGGGGGTATGGGCACGATGATCCAAACCTACGGTTTGGCCGAGCAAGATTTCCGTAACCAAGCGCTTCAGAGTCACGCCAAGCTGCTCAAGGGCAACAACGATCTCTTAAGTGTTACTCGCCCCGAGATAATCCGCGAGATCCACACCAAGTATCTGCGGGCTGGTTCGGATATCATCGAATCAAACACATTCTCGTCGACGTCGATTGCGCAGGCCGATTATGAGCTTGAGCATCTTGTAGCAGAGATCAACCGCGTAAGTGTTACGCTGGCTAAGGAAGCAGTTAGCCAGGTTCAACGGGAGAATCCCTCTCGACGGTGTTACGTTGCTGGTGCTATCGGCCCGACCAACCGCACCGCATCTCTCTCCCCGGATGTAAATAATCCAGCTTTTCGTGCGGTTACGTTTGCGCAGCTTGAGGCGAGCTATTTTGAACAGGCACTCTCTCTGGTCGAAGCTGGGGCCGATCTCCTGCTCGTCGAGACGATCTTCGATACGTTGAATGCGAAAGCCGCGCTTTTTGCCGTTGATCGGTGCTTTCAGACAACAGGCGTACAACTTCCAGTTATGGTGTCAGTGACCATTACGGACCAATCAGGCCGAACGTTATCAGGTCAAACTGCAAAAGCATTCTGGTACTCGGTGCAGCATGCAGATCCGATTAGTGTCGGAATTAACTGTGCACTTGGCGCACATGAGATGCGTCCATATCTGCAGGAGCTCTCCGCGGTAGCTGACTGCTACATTAGTTGCTACCCGAACGCAGGGCTACCGAATCCCCTCAGTGAAACTGGATACGACGAAAAGCCATCTGATACGGCGCAGGCGCTCGGTGACATAGCTGATGATCACCTTCTGAATATCGTTGGCGGATGTTGTGGGACGACCCCTGAGCACATCGCCGCTATCCGCGAACGAGTAGACGGTATCGCCCCGCGCACGATACCAATCGAAAAGACTAGGTTGGCTCTGGCGGGGCTTGAGCCGCTCGTTGTCACCCCGGAGAATCCTTTTATCCTTGTTGGTGAGCGCACCAACGTGACCGGCTCTCCTAAATTTAGAAAGCTCATTGAGGAGAATAAGTTTGAGGAGGCGCTCTCGGTTGCCCGTCAGCAGGTGGAGAGCGGCGCAAATATCATCGACGTCAATTTTGATGAAGGGCTCCTGGATAGTGAGGCGTGCATGACACGCTTTTTAAATCTCATGGCAAGCGAACCTGATATCTCGCGGGTTCCGGTGATGATCGACAGTTCCAAGTGGTCGGTGCTTGAAGCTGGACTCCAGTGTGTTCAGGGCAAGGGAATCGTTAATTCAATTAGCCTTAAAGAGGGTGAAGAGAGGTTTAAAGAACAGGCGCGCACCATAGCCAAGTATGGCGCTGCTATGGTGGTGATGGCGTTCGATGAGAAAGGCCAGGCCGCAACGCTTGAGGATAAGGTGCGGATCTGCCAGCGAGCGTTCAAGATTTTGACCGAACAGGTCGATATCCCGGCGCACGACATCATCTTCGACCCTAACGTGCTTACGGTTGCTACCGGTATTGATGAGCACAACTCATACGCACTCGATTTTATCGAAGCCGTGCGTGAGATCAAGTCCACATGCCCGGGATGCTTGACCAGTGGTGGTATCAGTAACGTTTCATTCTCCTTTCGCGGAAACAACAAGGTTCGCGAGGCGATGCACTCAGTGTTCCTCTTTCACGCCATCAAGGCCGGACTCGACATGGGTATCGTCAACGCAGGTATGCTTGAGGTGTACGAGGAGATCGAGCCTAACCTGCTAGAGAAGGTAGAGGATGTAATCCTCAATCGACATCCGGGTGCTACCGAGGCGTTGCTGGCGATTGCAGATACGTACAAGGGGCAGTCGACTGAGCGAGATTCAAGCGCTGGCCTCGAGTGGAGGAAGCTCCCTCTCGGTGAACGAATTACACACTCCTTGGTAAAGGGTGTCGTTGAGTTTATTGAGGCTGACACGGAGGAGGCGCGCCAGCAGCTTGGCCGTCCTCTATCCGTGATTGAAGGGCCCCTCATGGATGGGATGAAGCACGTCGGCGACCTCTTCGGTGCCGGAAAGATGTTTCTTCCTCAGGTGGTAAAGAGTGCCCGTGTGATGAAGAAGGCAGTGGCCTACCTAGAGCCATTTATGGAGGCCGAGAAAGCAGCACTCGGAGCTTCGCAGGATCAGAAGACCTTTGTGATTGCGACAGTAAAAGGCGATGTTCACGATATCGGTAAAAATATCGTCGGCGTTGTGTTGGCGTGTAACGGCTACAGGGTAGTTGACCTTGGAGTAATGGTTTCGTGCCAAGAGATCCTTAAGTCTGCACGGGACCATAAAGCCGACCTGATCGGTATGAGCGGCCTAATCACCCCCTCCCTTGATGAGATGGCGAACAACTTAAAAGAGTTCGTCCACGAGGGGGTGAATACGCCGGTGTTAATCGGGGGTGCAACAACATCTCGGGCTCACACTGCGATAAAGCTCGCTCCTCACTATACAGGCCCCGTTGTGCACGTGGCTGATGCATCGCTTGCTGTGGAGGTGTGTTCAAATCTCTTGAGTGATGAGCGTCGAGCCGAGTACGTAAGTGACCTTAAAGCGAATCAAGAGGAACAGCGCCGGATATTTGCAGCGGGAAGAAATGAGATGAAATTTCTCTGCCTCGAAGATGCCAGAAAGGGGCGGCATCCGTATCGCGAGTATCCTATCGAGGTTCCATCAGTCCTCGGCGTGCATACGTTTAAGGATATCCCCCTTTCGGAGGTGGCAGCTTTTATCGACTGGTCGCCGCTTTTTTGGACGTGGGAGCTTAAAGGCTCGTACCCGACTATCCTTGAAAACAAAAACTACGGCGGCCAGGCCCGCGAGATCTTTCGGGAGGCGCGTTTAATCCTCGACCGAATCATCTCTGAGAAGCGTTTCTCACTTGAAGCAGTTGTTGGAATCTTTCCCGCACGGGGAGACCACGACGACGTGGTGCTGTACGATCCAAACAATCCTCATCACGACGCCCATCACGAACTAGCGCGCTTTTGCTTCTTGCGTCAGCAGCGTGAACGCGCTGGACTTCCGAACCTCTGCCTCTCTGACTACATCGCACCAAAGGAGCTGCAGGTAACCGATTATATGGGGCTCTTCGCGGTTGTGTGTCACGGGGTTGAGGCATTCGCCAAGGAGTTTGAGGAAGCCGGGGATGACTACCAGTCAATTATGGTCAAGGCACTCGGCGACCGTTTTGCGGAGGCGTTAGCTGAGTATCTCCACAAGCGAGTTCGCGACCTGTGGGGATATGGAACAACAGAGAACCTCGCGCTTGAGGCAATTATTAAGGAAGAGTATCGGGGAATTCGGCCCGCACCGGGATATCCGGCCTGCCCCGAACACACCGAGAAAGGAAAGCTCTGGGATCTCCTCAAGGTTAAAGATGCAATCGGACTCTCACTCACAGAGAGTTTTGCGATGACTCCAGCAAGTAGTGTCTCCGGGTTTTACTTCGCACATCCTGACGCGAAGTATTTTAACGTTGGGAAGATCGATCGCGATCAGGTGCAGGATTACGCAAAGCGCAAAGGAATGTCGATTGAGGAAGCCGAGCGCTGGCTTGGGCCGAATCTAGGGTATTAGCGGGTTCATTCGAGCCAGGCTCTTCTGCAAGGCATACTCGCGGGCGTTGAGTGCCTGACTTGCTACACCAACTCTCTGTACGAGTGTACTTACTTCACAGACTGGACGCTCCCCATCCGCGGTGCGTCAAATACGATCGGCTCCGGCATTACTTCCTGTGGTTTAAATGTCATCGAGATTTCAGAGTTCTTGCCAAGCTTCTCCTCTATTTTTTGCGCGATGAGCTCACACACCTGCGAGTGAGGAAGGAGAGCGAGCATAAACGCCGTCCCACTACCACCGAAGCGAGTTGCCACCGTTTCAGCGAAGATCGGATCGATTCCGGCTGTCTTGATGACTGATGCGAGGACCATCCCGATGTCGTTCGGTTGCAAGAGTGAGCTCTGACCGTTCGCGTCAAAGCGCATGAAATCGTTGAGCGCTAAAAGCCCGCGCTCAAACGAGATCAGGTAGGAGGGGGACTCCCCATTACGCGCCTCGCGCTTCTCCCGAATTATCTCGTGCGCGCGCTCAAGGATGCCACCAGAGCCCTGTAAGTACCCATCCACGAGGTCGCACATGATCTCAGCGCACTCCCTCTTTTCCTCGTCGGACGGAGGTGTCTTGGCCATGCACCCGTGGTCGAAGAGTCCTATCTTATGGGTATCGGTGCCGCGCTCAATCTTCGATTGCGCGCCGTGGCGGTCGTGGTCGAAGGGGTCTCCCGACAGGAGATTGAGGAACTCAACGGTAAGGTGCGCGAGAGCCGCCTTGCGTACGAATGGATCGCTCCGACCTTCCTTCTCGATAATATCGAGGAAGTGTTCGCCCTCTATCTTCTCTTGGTGACGGAACTCAGGACCACACGCCTTCCATCCGGCGGTGCGGAACTCGAACGTCTCCCCCTCAATCGTGACGGAGACCCCGCTGTATCTGCGCCACGCATTTCTCTGCTGTAGGACGCCGATTGCATGATCAGTTTCATCCTCTATCATTCTGCGTGCATGGCTTATCGACTCCTCAAAGGGCCCCGCTACTTTCGCGAGCGATGGGATCTCCTTGAGTCGCGCGGCAACCCGCTCCATCCGGGCTAGTCCGGTATCAGCGAGGGTGCGGGCGTTCGGGCGAAGGATCGAGAGGACTGAATCATCACACTCAACAGCGAGGTAGTACGAAGCTGCTCCAAAGGCTCTCCCGAAGCGGGGAAAGGTATCCTTATAGGCGGGGGGGAGGGCCTCTTGGATCCGATCGAGGAGATCCCATCGGTTGAGGGGATCGCTGTGGGACTTGATACTCTTCGTGTCGCTTCTGAGGTCCTCGGGGGTAAGGGGATGGCTATTGATCGCCTGACCAAGCTTCTTCTCCGCGGGTCCAAGCATTGAGAGGATCATCGCAAGCCGTTTCCCTGCGGTGTATTCCTCAGGCGCGCCTGCTATCTTTTCACTCGCCGACATGAGGGCTCCGAGCATAAAGCCGCGCAGGGACGGATCCGTTTCTTCGAGGAAGATGCGCAAGATATCTCGGGCTTCCGATCCGTACTTCATCCCAGCGGGGAAGATCTGATCAGCGACGAAGTCAAAGGCGTTCTTGTAGTGATTTTCCGTGCCTCCTGTTCGGTCTTCGTATTCGCTCTGGGGAGGTAGGAGGAGGAGCTTAAGGGCGATAGCCCGTACCTCGGCGCTTTGAGACCAGAAGAGCTCATAGAGCTGACGTGCCTGCTGCTCCTCAAGCGGGGTCGCGCTTGGCGACACCGCCCCCCGCACCTCCGGATAGATCCGAGCCGCAGCCCCTTGGAACTCCCAAGCGGTCTGGAGGTGATTTCGAGCAGCAGGCATATCTTCCAACGCCAGCTGCTCAAATTCGTCACCGAGAGAGGTGATAATCGAGTTGATCGGCACTGGGAGCGATTTGAGGCGCTCACGCTGCAAGGTAACATTAGCAATCAGGTTGTCGAGGCGGGCATTACGGGCCTTAATCTCACCCTCTCTTGTTAGGAGATTATCCCTATCCGCGAGGAGCTGAAGAAAAACCGAATCGAGCGCCGCGCTTTGGCTTTCACTAAGTTTAAAAGCTTCGATGGGGAGTTTATCGGTGGGAACAGTGGTGAGCTCTTCTATGAACGAGATGTCCACGATCTTGAATCCAGACTTCGATCGCTGGTCATTTAAACTAAATCGCAAGGTGGGCGTATATTCCTTGAGCTCGGCGACAAGCTGGCTAATCTCCTCCTGGAAATCAGCCTTCCAGTGATTAAATTCCGACCGCTGTAGGGATGATCTCTCAACTTTCCCCTTAGTTTCTTCGAGTAGGTTGTCTATC
>JBIJBZ010000013.1:0-33672 GCA_044344945.1 Bdellovibrionota bacterium
AGCGATAGAGGCGAACTCTTGGTCAAGGTTTTTATCCGCTCTGAGGATGAGTCGCTGGAGAGCTTTCGTTGTTGTGGACGCAGCGATACCAATTTCGAGCGTGTCAACGAAGGGGTGAGCCGGTAACCTCGCGAGCTCAACCTCAAGGGCTCGTTTGACTTTTTCAAACGGGTGCTTGCCCTCTGCAAGGAGTTTCTCGGCGGTCGTATATACGCTACGGAACGTCTCTTTCTCGCGTTGGAGAGCAGCCTTGATAACTGTGACGGCGTGGTTCTGCGAAGCAGTGATGTAGTCATGCGCGTCAGAGAGTGAGATGCTGTTGCGTGTTTCTGCTGGTAGGACGGTCTCTCCTTCCTCCTCGGTCAGAAAGGTAGGGAGGATGTCTGTAATCTCCTTGCCAAGCACCATCGGATCTAACCCGTCTGTAATTTCACCATCTAAGTCGACGAGCGTGACGTACGCGTCATAGAAGACAGAGCTTAAACTGGTCCGCTTCCCGAGTTTGTCGGTATAGTCGAGAAGGCGATCGTTCTGCTGCTTTTCTCTCTCGGCCTCCGCTCGGAGTTGCTGAAGAGTTTCCTCTACGGCACGAACCTCCCTGTTCCGATAGAGGTCCGCCTCAGTAGCAAACGTCGCTATAGATTCAAGAGAGAGGGGATGCGCCAGGAAACGGAGCGCGGCCTCTCGGCGTTGGGGGTCTTGGTTCAGAAACTCAAAACCCGCCTCGGCTGATCGAAAGTATTCATGGGCGTCAGCGATGTCGACGCGAGAGCTTGAGCTGACGCTATCACGGAGGTAAAAGCTGAGGGCCTCCTGGAGTTCTAACTCAACAGCAAGGGCGTTCAACATCTCGCGCCGCTCCTGAACCGGCAGACGCGCTTGCAGCTCGCCCAGTATCTCTGTGAGTCGAGGCTTTACGCTCTCGATGTAGGCGGTAGATCCGTCGTCCAAACCGTTGGTGTGTTGTGGATGCTGTAAAGCAATCTGCTGACGGATCGTCGATGCCCAGATTTCAGTGGCGACCTCTCGAAGAGGAGGATCCTTGAGGGAGTTGAGTCCAACAGATCGATTGATTAGTTCCTGTCTAGCGGTGCTGGATGCAAGGGTCTCCCCGCCTTTAAGCACCTCTGAAACTCTCAAGGGATTAGCGTCGGGGGCGAGAAGGAGGCGTTCGGTGAGGGCAAGGCGTTGCGCAGGATCCGTGAGGGCGTTTAGATCTGTAATGATACCCGCGCGCAGCGATTCTCGGATCCCCGTCTCTGGAGGCGGAAAGAGACGTCCCTGTTCGAGCCCTCGGAAGAGATCGATCCTGCTTGCGAGGTCGGTACTCCACGAGCGCTGGGCTACGATGTGATCTGAGATGATCTGCCGAGTTCCATCTGCGATAAGACGCGCTGCCGGCATCAGTCGGGAATAGCGCGAGATGAATACACCAACATCCATCTCTCCCACAGCGTTACCCTCAAACTCCTCTGTAAGGAGACGTGCGGCGATGCGGCGCGACGGTTCATGGTAGGGGGCGAGGTTCTGGAGGTATTCAAGTTTTGCCTCATTAGTAGGGAGTTCTGCTCCTGTGAAGTAGACCTTCTCCCAGGTTTCAAGGGGTAAGCGATCCTCAAGACCGTGGAGAAAATGAATACGCTCCTCGGGCTGTAGCGCCGGAGATGACGCGGCGAAGATTACAAGCGGGTGGCGACACCGATCACTTCCAGAGATATCGTCGAGGGGATCTGGTCCGACAAATGAGGCAAAACAGGGACCGTTCGTCGCGAGGAAGAAGGCTCGTATTCGCTCGGTCGCAAGCTGCGCGACTGCGGGCTCGGTTGATTTGAGCATTTCGGTGAAGTGCTTGGCGAGGGCAGCCGAGGCGCGGTAGTGGGCCTCAAGTTGAGGTGAGACATCCATCTCCTGTGTCTCAGGGATGAGGAGTTGTTTGGCAAGGACCGCCGAGTCTGATGTTGGGAATTGATAAGCAGCAAGATTACCACCTCCAAGGAGTCGAGATGGGTGGGTAAGCTCGTCGGTGAAGTGCGCAAGAACTGCATCGTACTCTATACGCATGACGTCAATCGGCACGGCTGCGAGGGTTTTATACGGGAGTTGGATGGTTTCGATCGCGCCGCCCTGAGAGATCTCTTGTTTGCGCGATCGTTCGGCTAGCTCGGCGCCAGCTTGTGCCGCGTAATTCGCGCGATCCTTATCCGGATCGGATCGAAAGCCGCCGCTTTGCCACGTCCCATCACCAGAAAGCATAAGTTCATCAGCAGCGGCGAGTGGAACGAGAGGGCGGATCTCTTGGGCCGTCCTAAGAAGATCATCCGACGCCGCTGTGATAAGGCGATGGTCGTAGGCGCTGAGCGCCCAAAGAGATTCAAGTACATCGCTCTTGCCCTGCATCGCGAGGCGGGTAGCGACCTTTACATGCGAGCTCCACGACTCAGTGAGAGCCTCGGGTCCCTGGCGTCCAGAGAATGAGCCTTTGAGTGAGTGGTGGAGTCCTGGTTCGCCGTTGCGCCACTCCCGTGAAAAAGCTGCGATCTCTGAGCCGAGCTGAATAATCGTTCGATCGTCTTTAGCCGCTACAAAACGCCTGATCGTAGCGGCGATCTTTTGATTACGTTCAGGGGGTGAGAGCTTGATCGTGCGCTCCTCGGCTGCTCGCATGACTCGATCAAGAAGTGATTCGCGCCGCTTTGACTTGGCAGTTCGTTGGGTCGGGGTGGAGAGCACTTTGTTCTTGCTCATCATCGCATAGACCCGTTCAACAAGCGGTTGGTTGAGAGGAATCTCTTTAAGGAGAGCCGAGAACTCAAGCGAAAGAGCTGGAAGTCGGTGATACCTGCCTTCGTGTAATGCTTCTAGTTCGGTGATTACTCGTTCAAACCGTGCCTCAGGGGATGCGCGTTGGTAGCCGCGCTCACTTCGTAGTCGCTCAATAAAGGTCTCGTGTGTACTCGCCTTGGCCGCCGCAATAACCTTGGCTGCGAGCGGAGTCGCTTGCGTAGGTACGGATCCAGCCGCCTGGATCTCTCTGGCGATTACGGCGTTAATGGCCTCGGAGCGATTCTCGTTAAGCCCATGAACATCATGCAAAGCGTCCCACGGTCGAAAAAGCTTTTGGATACCATTGTGGTTGGGGTTTTCCGCGGATTGAAACTGGTCGAAGAGAGCGACCGCTTCCTTCGGTGCGTACCCTGCCCGTATCAACCACACCGCGGTGGAGGCAACGTCAGCGATGTACTCCTCAACCTTTGTGATCTTTAGATTCTCGTGACCCACTCGCTCACGAAAGTGGACGTGCATCAGTTCGTGACCGATGACAGCGGCGAGTTGGTCCTCGCTTCGAACGAAATCCATTAGCCCCTTCGATACCACTATGCGAGCATGTGAGCCGTCGATAGCTACAAACGCGTTGGGGGTCGCTTCATCGGATAGGTGATACGTTACCTTGTGCGTGAGGGAGACCTTGCCTGCCTTGATGAGCCGATCTCCGACTGAGGATAAGAGTTCAGTGACGAGCTTGCCTTCTGCCGAGGTAGGATCAACGAGACGTTGCTGTTCAGAGAAATCATCGATGGATTTCGCTTCGGGACGCGGCGAGACCTCACGAGTTGATTCGCGAGGGGGTTTGGGAGGTGCCTTTACAGCGAGAGCTGCCATTGGGGTGTTGTATCCGTGCGTAATGGTTCGATAGAGATGGTATGGGTCGGTTGTCGTGGAGCGACTCATTTTAGTAGTAGGAACATGAGGTTACCGACGGTAAGTGTCTGATCTATGGTGTTTGCGACGGGATTTTCTGACGGGCACAGGCCTGCTCCGTTGGCAGCTCAGGTCCACTAAGTTTGCGATACTGAGCCAAGATCCGGTGCGGGGACAGAGCTATGTCTGTGAATAGGAGAGACAATACACTTTCAAGCTTTGTCCAACTTCCCTCTGAACTATGACAGAGCATGACAGTTTCCTTTCAACACCAATCTGTGGTGCACTACCGTCTGATTGTATGAAAACAAACCGCGATATTCTGGAAAGTGTATTTTCTTTGGCGAATCTCGATGAGAACGGTGTGGCAGCCTTAGAATCCGTACCATCTGAGACTGTTGCCGGGTTTGTTCGATCCGTCTACCGAGAGCTAAAGAACCATCCTCAAGCAGATCTGTGGTTGCAGGAGCTCGTGCGCTACGCAGGAAGTAGTGAATTTTCTCTATCGCACTGGCTTGATCAGATCTGTTGTGCGTACCGGTGGCTTGAAAAGCAGCGTCGCACTGCACGTTTCTTTGACGTCGTTGAGTATGTTGCATGCGCAATTGAAGGTTCTGACCTCCAGCCGGGGCACGATCTTACGTGGTACCTTGATCACTACGGGTTTGAAAAAGCTGAGGAGCTACAGCCTTAATAGCAAATCCGGACTCGGTGTTGTCGCCGTCTTCTGCTCGTTCCGCGCAAAATGTACAAATACTCGCGGTGTAACCTTTTTTAACGCGCTGCTGCTCGATGTGTCAGGCACCTTTTGGTCGCGTAATATCTCGGCGCCATTGTGCTCTGTTTGCCAATAACCCGGAAGGCGACTGCGAGCATCTCGCAGGGAAAAATAGTAGTAAGCACCCAGAATCCCTGTTGTTTTGACTGGGCTTTCGTATGGGGAATCACCATTTTTCGCGCCGGCCAATGAAATATTCAAATACACTAAAGCTTTCACGGTGCGCAGCCGTCTACTCCCCACAGGGCGGTGAACAGTGAAAATTCGTAGATATCTATTCCAGCGATCGTTCGTTGTCGCGGTTCTGGCCGCGCTCGTCGGGCTCGTATCTCTGGTAGCCGTCCCGGTAGCCGCATTGGGTGCAGTCCCGACACCGACCCGCACACCGACTGTGACACCGACCCGCACAGCAACGGTCACACCGACCCGCACACCGACTGTGACCCCCACCCGCACACCAACGGTGACCCCAACCCGCACAGCGACACCGACCAGCACTGCGACCCGAACTCCGACTCTCACGCCGACGCGGACAAACACGCCGACCCGCACTCCAACTCGCACGCCGACTGTGACGCCGACCGCCACGCCCACTCGAACTCCGACCCGTACGCCGACTGTGACGCCGACCCAGACCCCGACCCGCACACCGACGGTGACGCCGACCAACACCCCAACCCGCACACCAACGTCAACCAACACGCCGACCCGTACGCCGACCGTTACCCCGACCTACACTCCAACTCGCACGCCAACACTGACCGTGACGCCGACCAACACCCCGACCCGTACACCTACGCCGACGAGCACCCCAACTGTCACACTGACGTCAACCAACACGCCGACCCGCACGCCCTCCCCAACCCCCACGCCATCTGAAACACCAACGGTGGTGCCGTTACTGTCGTGCGGTAACGGACAGGTTGGTGAAGGCGAGGAGTGCGATGACGGTAACCAGATCGATGAAGATGGTTGCCACAACAACTGCACAGCAGACGGAACTGTGAGCCCTGGTTTGAAGATCTATTTCAATCCGCAGAGTGGAAAAGCCCCTGTAACTGTTCCGTGCGCGGTGGGCGATTACAGCTGTCAAGCGCACTACGTGTGTAATGCGGTGACAGGAACTAGCTGCGTGTGGCAGCAGTACGACTGCGTCACTGGAAGCGGCGGTTCGTGGTATCCCCCCGATGGAAACAGTGGAAGCTCCCTCTTCAATTTTGCCTACGGCTATCAAGGGAACTACGATTCTGCCGGAAACATTTGCGCTAACGGCAATCCGTGGCAGCTCGGCACGTACGGGTTCCAGGCATCGTACAGCAGTAGCGCTTATTGGGTACGCGATGGTGCTGGAGGCCCCTGCGGGGATGGGTATGTCGAACCGTATAATCCAAATGAGCCTGAGGAGCTCTGTGATGACGGAAATACCGACTCCGGAGATGGTTGTAGCAGTGCTTGCCAACTTGAATGCGGCGACTACTATTGCAATCCCTCGATCGAATCAACCGCGAACTGCCCAACTGATTGTGGAACGAGCTGTGGCGATGGTGCTTGCAATGGTGGGGAGAACGGTGTCGGATGTCCCGTTGACTGTGATTATTGTGGTGACGGCACAACTAATGGATCCGAGCAGTGCGATGACGGAAACCAAAATGATGAAGATGGATGTCATAACGATTGCACCCTTGATGGCACGTATTCACCCTCGTTAACGATCTACTTCAACCCACAGAGCCATCGAGCTCCTGTCTCGGTGCCGTGCGCCGTAGGAGACCACAGCTGTCAAGCGCACTACGTGTGTAACGCAGTGACCGGGCAAAATTGTGTATGGCAGCAACATGATTGTTGGCACGGTGTCGCTTCCTGGTATCCGCCAACGACCGTGTTCGGTTTTAACGGCTCGTCTGGAAACTTCAGCTTTGCGTACAAATATACGACGGCTGGCCCATACGGCAACAACTATGGGGCCCCAAACACTGACTACGGAAACATCTGCGCTGTCAGCACGGGCCCATACGTACTTACCACGTACGGACTCAGTCCATGGGGACAATACGCCACCGCCTACTGGGTGCCCGATGGAGCTGGTGGCCCGTGCGGGGATGGATATATCGATGGCGGCATCGGTGAGGCGTGTGATGATGGGAATACTGCAGATGGCGATGGATGTGATAGTAGCTGCCAGCTTCCTGACTATGGATGCGGACCCGGAAACCCAGCCCCTGATGCTACGTGCGGCTGCGGAGGCAGCTACAACTACGGCTCGTGCGGTCAAGGATGCGGATGGGTCGATTTAGATGACGATGCAGATGGTATCGTCAATTGCTTCGACTCATGCCCCAATCATGCCTATCAGGACCCTGGTGCCTGCGGCTGCGGTGTGACCTACGATGCGACCTGCGGCTGCGGCAGCACCTGGAACTCAGGCGCCTGCGGCTCCGGTTGCAACCACGTAGACCCGGATACCGATGGAGATGGCACCCCTGATTGCAACGACACCTGCCCGAATGGCGGGGATCCCGCGTGCTCATGCGGTGCCTGTGGTGGAGGAGCGCCCGACTATGGCTGCGGACCAGGAAACCCAGGCCCTGATCCAATGTGCGGATGCGGCAGTACCTGGGGCTCGGGCTCCTGTGGTTCCGGTTGCGGATACGGCGACGTAGATTCCGATTTGGATGGCACCCCTGATTGCAACGACAGCTGCCCCAATGGCGGTAGCTGGGACGCTACGTGTAGCAGTTGTTCAGTTACCTACAACTATGGCGCGTGTGGTCACGGTTGTGGCTACGAGGAACCGGATGCTGATGGAGATACGATTCCGGACTGCAACGACCCGTGCCCAAATCACGCCAATCAGGAGCCTGGTACATGTGGCTGTGGAAACAGTGACGCTGATGGCGATAACGTCTGCACTCCCGCTGATGAGTGTGATGGCGACGCTTCCAAAACTAGTCCTGGAGATTGCGGTTGTGGTTTCGCCGAGGGCACGTGCGGGTCCCCCGACTATGGATGCGGACCAGGGAATCCAGCGCCTGGAGAGTGTGGTTGCAGCCAGTGTTCCTGCGGTGATGGCTACGTCACGCCACCCGAGGAGTGCGATGACCAAAACAGCGAGAATCAGGACGGTTGCCACAATGACTGCACCTTCGGTGGAAACAACAGCTACTCAATGACGATCTATTTCAACCCGGAGAGCGGTCGCGCTCCAGTCACGGTTCCCTGTGCCTCGGGCGATTACAGCTGTCAGGCGCGCTACGTATGTGTCGCGGTAACTGGTGAAACGTGCGCATGGCAGTCTTATGAATGTTCCGGGGCAAACTACGGCTCCTGGTATCCTCCGAGTCAGGGTGGAGTGGCCGCCTTCGCCGTGGCCTACGCGTATGAAACATCGGGGAGCGTGGGCAATATCTGCTCCTCTTCCCACAGTTGGCTACTCTCAAACTACGGCTTTACCGCGTGGCAGAATGATAGCGCTTACTGGGTTCGTGATGGCCAGGGGGGGCCCTGCGGTGATGGATACATCGATACCGGCATCGGTGAGACCTGTGATGACGGAAATACCGTCTCAGAAGATGGTTGTAGTTCCTCGTGTACCACTGAATGAGCCTAGCTAAACCCTATTTTTCACGAAGCTCTCGCTGCTCGTCGTGAAAAATGGGCTCTTCTTTCCGACGCTACGCATCGGAATGTGCAAGTGCATCCGTGCACGCGTTAACCCAAATGTTGCACTTTCGTGCACTATTTGGGCTAAACCGCATATTTCATGAAGCCTGCTACTGCGAGTGTCGATAATGGCGTTTTGTCAGTTCAAAAACCGATTTTCGGACCGGAAGGTATCTCGATACGATTTCGCCCTGAAAATAGTTTTTTGAATTCGCCCTTCGGGCCCGACAAATCGCCATTCTCGCCCCTCTTGCTACGCAGTTTCATGAAAAATGCGGCTTATTCCCTCGTCCCAAATGCAAGTCGCTGGTGGAACCCCTGAGCTCCTTACCAGGAGTATTCCGCCCAAGGTCAGAAGCCCCTCGTGAGGCGCCCTTGGATTGTATAAAAAGAGAGGGTCTTCGACGTTTTTAGTGGGTGCTTTTTGATGATATCGGGCCGTTCACGTGCACCTGCTCGTGCACGTGCACGTAATAACCTCGTTTTTTGCTGGAAACTCAGCGGGTTATGCCGTAGCTCTGCCCCGCTACTACCCACTAATTCCGTCGATGAGCCAAAAGAAAAAGTATCCGTGTAATTAATGGGTTATGCCTATGGCGCGCCGCCACATTTGCCGCCGAGCGACCAGGGTTTATGAGCCGAGGCAAGCTATCAATTTTATGAGACAAAATCCTCCTTTAGTGTGCGCCCAAGGGTCAAGTTACCTGCGGTTTCGTCCGTTCCTAGAGATGGGGCGGGAATAGGATTAGGACGTCAGCTCCATGGAAGGTGGTTCTTGTGACAGGGATTTGTGTCACTACATTTGGCCGGGCCTTAGCGTCACTCCTCTTGAATGAGGTGCGCTGATGGCTGTAAGTCTCGGCCGCAATCTTTTATCTATCAAGGCACAGAGCAGCCTCGGTCGAACTGCATCGATCGTTGATACCACCTTTCAACGTCTCTCGTCAGGATCACGCATCAATAAAGCTAGCGATGACGCAGCGGGTCTTGCGATCTCCTCAATGCTTAACTTCAAGTCGCGGCTGCTGTCCCAGGGGGCTCGAAATCTCCAGGAAGGGCTCTCCGCAATCAATATCGCAGAAGCGGCACTCGATGGACTCTCAAACATCCTTGGCAGGATTGAGGAGCTTTCAGTGCAGGCAGCGAATGGTGTGTACAGTAACGCCCAGCGCTCGATGATGCAGCAAGAGGCGAGTGCGCTGCAGGCTGAGTGGAATCGCACGGTGCAGAGCACTAGTTTTAACGGACGGGCTCTTTTGATCGGTGGGGGGACTCGATTAGACTTACAGGCGGGCGGTGTTTCAAACAATCCGCTTACGGTGCAGTTCGGTAGGGGCGCGTTACCTGACGCTCAAGATAATGCAGCCGGTGAGACCGCAAGGCTCAGCACCACGAGTAGTGGTGCGGAGGGTGCCGATACCTCCGGAGAAGCCTCCATCTCAGCCGACGGACGGTATGTGGTGTTTACCTCCGCCTCGAACCTTGTGCCTGCAGATAGTAATGGCGTAGGGGATATTTATCGAAAAGATAGACTCACCGGTGTTACAACCAGAATTAGTACTGATAGTGCCGGTGGTCAGGGCGATGCGGCATCAGGTAATGCATCGATCTCTGCTGACGGACGGTATGTTGCATTTCAATCGTCAGCCTCAAACCTGGTCGCAGGAGACACTAACGGTGCGACTGATATATTTGTGAAGGATACAAGTACTGGTACTACAACCCGTGTCAGCACGAGTAGCTCAGGTAGTGAAGGGGACGGTTTCGCCACTGACGCATCGATCTCCGCTGATGGCAGGTATGTTGCGTTTGTGGCGAATGCCGCTGATCTCGTTGCAGGCGATACGAACGGTGTCGCAGATGTATTCGTGAAGGACCTGCTCACGGGGGCCACAACCCGGGTTAATACGAGCGGCTCAGGCACTCAAGGTAATCAAGCAGCGTCTAATCCATCTATCTCTGCTGACGGGCGGTATGTAGCGTTTGAATCGACGGCATCAGACCTGGTTGCAGGTGATACAAACAATCAGTCGGATATATTTGTTAAGGATACCCTGACAGGGGAGATCACTCGGGTCAGTACGGGTAGCTCAGGCACAGAGGGAGATCAGGCTTCATCTAAGGCATCGATCTCCGCCGATGGTCGATATGTGGCGTTTCAATCGACCGCTTCGAACCTCGTTGCTGGCGATACGAACGGTAGTGCCGATATATTCATAAAAGACACCCACACTGGAGTAACCACGCGAGTCAGCACTGATGGCTCCGGTGTCCAAGGCGATCAAGGCTCCTCGGAGGCTTCAATCTCCGCAGATGGTCGGTATGTTGTGTTCGAGTCTGCAGCTTCAAACCTGGTAGCAGGGGACACGAACAGCGCGACTGATCTCTTCATAAAAGACACCGAAACGGGAAGCGTTATCCGGTTTGGAATGGGAAGCGCCAGTCCTTATTCCGCTGCGATCTCCGCCGATGGTCGCAGCGTGGCATTCACCTCCGGAGCCGCAAATCTCGTGGCGGGAGACACAAATGCAGCCGAGGATGTCTTCCTCTTTGACTCGGCTAAAGCTGGCGTGCAGCCACTGGCCGGTGTTGTCATCAGCAATCAGGCCAGTGCCAAGGCGACGATAAATCTGCTGCAGAACTATAAAACTGACATTGCTCAGTTTCGCGCACAACTTGGAGCCTCGACATCTCGGATTATGACCGCAATTAACAACATCCAAAGTGCTCGAGAAATCTATGCTGGGGCGTCAAGTCGGATCGTCGACGCAGATGTTGGGATGGAGTCAGCAACACTTATTGCGGCAACCACAAGGCAGCAGGTGACTACGGCGCTTTTGGCGCAAGCCAATATCCAGCCTCAGATGGCGCTTCAGCTTCTGAGGCAGGTATAGTCCGTATCTTCTTGCTTATCAGGAGAGTTCATTCTTGATTAAACCGGCCCCAGGTAAAGGCTATCGCTCGAGATGAGAGGGTGCACCACGCTTGCTGGTAAGGTTCTGGATGCCTCGCCTGGCTGAAAAAATCAGCGAGCTATTACCACCCGTTCGATTCAAGCACCTTGCCGCGATTAGAGATGCGCTTGTGCGCTAACGGGCTAGCAGCTTCGCCGAAGGCCTCGTGCATGGCATGCGCGCTCTTGCGAATCTCAGAGCCCTCAGCCGGCGCGCAGAGGTGTGCTACCATGACATGGTAGCTCTTTACGAGGTGAGTCCATGCGACCAGTTCATCAGAGCTGCTCATCAGGCGAGTGTACGGCTCTGGAGTTCCCTGTTGAAGCGGTGGAGCAAAAAGAGCTTGCGTCGAGAGATCGATCAATTCATTGATTGCAGCGCTCTGAGAGGGGCAGAATGCCGCAAAAAAGGTGGCACGCGCGCGTACCGGCACGAATTGAAGTAGCGCCACGAGTATAAGCTCCTGCGATATCGGAGAGTCTGCAACCTTCTCTTGCGAGATAAGATCGCGGAGCGCCGGAAGGGCGATGTTGTTGAGTACCGATGCGTGAGGCAGCGCAGCTTGAATGGGGAGGCCAGAAGCTTTTAGCGATGACGGAGACGAGATCGACTGAAGCGCCAATCGGTAGGCGTCTTGTAGGAGTGGAGCTTGTTCAAATTGCACTGTTCGCGCCGTATCTCCGAGTGATATCGCGCGCCCTACTAGGGTAGAAGCGATCTCGCTCCAGTGTACGCTTGGCATATCGAAGTCGTTCATTGGATGAGTGCGAACTATGAGCTCGCCAGGATAGGTGCGTTGTGCCTCATGAGAAAACGATGACATAGGATATAATCCTCTCGTAGCACCCACCGAACCGCCGATGGGGGGCGTGGGTTGTAGCGAAAAAGAGCGGGAAAGACAACAGACGGCGCTCTGGTCTGTGCTGGTTTGAGGCGTTGAAAAGCCACTTTGCACACCGGAAATAGGTTGGCAATCAGGCGCACGGGTAACCCTAAATCTAAATAGATCAGGAAGAAACTGGTTGCGACGCATAGCTTCTATCCTTAGTTGGTTGGAAGCTCTGCGCTGTTTTTCTGAATGAGAGCTGTCAGCTCCGCATCGGACACGGCTTCAAGTGCGAGAAGGGCCCGATACGGATCTCCTGGGAGGTTTAGGAGCTGCGCTACTGCTGGCTCGGTCTTAAGGCCGCTATGCTTTACTTGTCGGATAGCGTGCCGCCACCGTTCACCACCAATGGTTAGCACTCGGTTCGTCTGCAGCATGTGACGAAACGCATTCTGTTGGGTGACGGGGATATCCTGCGCGAAGATCTCAATTTCAAAATCATCGCTATGAAATTGCACAACGATCGCCGGGTGCTGAGATTCGTGTTTGTGGATCGCAAACCCTGGCATTGAGCCGAAGAGCTTTATTACGTGATCTTGAAAGTGCGCAAAATCAGCCGCGTAGCAGATAATATCAAGATCGCTACCCGGAATATCGATATCGTTGCACACGGTGCTCACGAGTATTGCATCGTATTGTGAGAGAGAATCGAGGATCGCAAGGTCGGTGAGAGTGCGATGTGCTCGTTGCTGAGTTGGTGTTCCAGACGCCAAGTATGAGATGTCCTGCCAATTCAAAGTCATGAGGAAATCGGCTCTTTGGTGCGGTTTCGAGGTGAATTCTTGATCACTCTACGGGCCGATACAAACCATTTCGACTGGATCGCCGTCAGAGAAGAAATGCGAAATGGAATCAGAAAAGAGAGAGGGAGGAGAGAGTTACCCAAAAGCTGAATGAGGCTGTAACTGCATAAAAGCCCGGTTTTTACGCTATTTGTTTGGGGCGTGTTTCTGCGGAGAGAAATAGCGCAGAGAAATGATCCCTCTCACGCTGCAGATGGATGGGACTGCACGGCGGTCGCATGGGTTGCTCGCAGATAGTAATCGGGTGCATGTGTTTGGCTTGCTCCTCTGCTGAGCGCTTGAGTGTTTAGTCTCTTGAAGTGGGCGAGAAGGAGAGGCGTCGTTTTGATTTTGTGGGCGGGGGAGATAGCTTTAAAATAGTTGTAGTAAAAACAAATTGTTAGATATCGTTGAGCCGACGATTTTCGTTGAATGCTGGAGTGGTTGCTGATATAGAAAGCAGTCTCATTTTGGTGCGTCCTGTCTTGATAGGGTGTTAGCGGAGGCGAAATTTTTTTTTTAGTCGCCGTTATTATTTCGTGTAGACAACTTGGAGCGCTTGCCCGTACATATATATTGTAGTTGGTTCCTTGGGTGGCTACTACATATAGTAGTAGATGGCCCCAATACTAATCTTCACATTAGTAGTACAGGGTGGTCGTTTGGGACGTTCATAAACTGAGCGAACGGTCGAGTCTTGTCCGGAATCGACGTAAGTCTAGTAGCTGTAAGGGGAGTAACAGAGATATGACGGTAGCAGCAGGTGGAGCGCAAGGTCCTAACACCACTCAACTTAATGGGGTTTTGGCAAAGAAAGGTCTAGAGGCAATTACGGCAGCAAACCTGGAGAACTTCACAGTCGTGAAGAGAAATGGGCAGCTCGTGCCGTTCCGTCGCTCCCGAATCTTCCGTGCGATTGAGCTGGCTCTCCGAGCTACCCACGGGATTGCTGCAACTTCTCCCCTCCCGCAGGAGCTCTACAGCACAGCTCAGAAGGTGACCGAGGATGTAGTCCAGGCTGTTGCTATTGAGGCAGCCAAAGGTGCCTGCGTAACAGTGGAGGGCATCCAGGACACAGTAGAGGTTCAGCTTATGCAGGCGGGCCTCTATGAAGTAGCTCGTAACTACATCCTGTACCGCGATGAGCATAAGGCAGCGCGCGACGACTCCCCTCGCAACCTTAAGCTCCTTCGTCGCGATGGTAAGACCTCCGTCCGATTTAATCCGATGAAGATTGCCTCGGCGATTGAGCGTGGATTTCGAGATACTCTTAAGATCGAAGGTCCAACACCTGAAGATGTTGTGAACTCGGTTAATCTCCTTACTAACAAGGTAGTTGCTCGTGCTGTTCAGCTCGCACGAGAGGGCACTGAGCTTCACGTTGAGCTCATCCAGGATGAAGTTGAGCGGCAGATGATGGCCGAGGGCTTCTACCAGATAGCCAAGGACTTCATTATCTATCGCGCACAACGAGCCGCTCAGCGAGCTCACGAAGGTGAGCAACCGGAGGCTCCAGCCGCGGAGCTAACTCAGGCACCAACAGCAGTCGTTGGTACTGGTGCGCAGTTCAAGGTCGCAACCGCAGCAGGCAAGATGGTTAGCTTGAGCGAGTCCGATCTCCGAGCGCGCATTCAACATGCGTGTCGCGGGCTTGAGAACCTTGTTTCGAGCGAGGAGATTCTTCAGGAGTCTATCAAGAATTTCTATGAGGGCATAAAGGCCGAAGAGGTTGATCAGGCTAACATCATGGCCGCTCGCTCGAAGATCGAGAAGGATCCGGCGTACTCCTATGTAGCATCGCGACTCCTCCTCGATATCATCTACCGCGAGACGATGAACGTCGATGCCAACAACAAGAACCTCGATAAGGCACATCAGGACTACTTTAAGGAGTGCCTCACAAAGGGAGTCTCGGTTGAGCGTATGGCCCCCGACCTGCTTGAGTTTGATCTCGACAAGCTCGCGAAGGCGATCAAGCTTGAGCGTGATCTTGAGTTTCAGTACCTTGGCCTCCAAACTCTCTACGATCGCTACCTGATTCACCATGAGGATGTGAAGCTGGAGACTCCACAGATCTTCTGGATGCGCGTTGCGATGGGCTTGAGCGCAAACGAAGGCGCAAAGAAGAATGAGCGGGCTATCGAGTTCTACGATGTGCTCTCAAAGTTCCTCTTCACGTCAAGCACTCCAACGCTCTTCAACGCTGGGACGCTTCATCCGCAGTTGAGCTCATGCTACCTCACGACCGTGATGGATGATCTACAGCACATCTTTAAGTGTGTTTCCGATGATGCGCAGCTCTCAAAGTGGGCTGGTGGACTTGGAAATGATTGGACAAACGTTCGTGCTACCGGCGCCCGTATTAAGGGTACTAACGGCCGAAGCCAGGGCGTGATTCCGTTCCTCAAGGTCGCAAACGACACGGCAGTAGCGGTAAACCAGGGTGGCAAGCGAAAAGGTGCAATGTGTGCATACCTTGAAACCTGGCACCTTGATATCGAGGACTTCCTTGAGCTTCGCAAGAATACCGGAGACGAGCGCCGGCGTACCCACGACATGAACACGGCTAACTGGATCCCAGACCTGTTCATGAAGCGTGTTGCTCAGAATGGTACGTGGACCCTCTTCAGCCCGAGCGATGTTCCCGATCTTCACGACCTCTACGGCAAGAAGTTCGAGGAGCGGTACCTGCAGTATGAGGAGAAGGCCGACAAGGGTGAGATCAAGCTGCACAAGAAGATTGAGGCTCTTACCCTCTGGCGCAAGATGCTCAGCATGTTGTTTGAGACAGGTCATCCGTGGATCACATTTAAGGATCCCTCGAACCTTCGCTCGCCGCAAGATCACGTGGGTGTTGTACACAGCTCGAATCTCTGCACAGAGATCCTGCTTAACACATCTGCTGATGAGACTGCGGTTTGCAACCTCGGTTCGGTAAACCTCGTGCGTCACGTTGGACCGAATGGTCTCGACCTCAGCCTAATTGAGAAGACTGTAAAGACAGCTGTGCGCATGTTGGATAATGTCATCGACATTAACTTTTATCCGACAGCAGAAGCCAAGAATGCTAATCTCAGACATCGGCCAATCGGCTTGGGCATCATGGGATTCCAGGATGCGCTCTTTGCACAGCGAATTAGCTATGCAAGTCGTGAGGCGGTAGCATTCGCAGATGAGAGCATGGAAGCGATTTCGTACTATGCAATCTTGGCTTCAACAGAGCTTGCTGCTGAGCGAGGCTCGTACGGTTCGTACAAGGGATCTAAGTGGGATCGAGGGCTTCTGCCTATCGATACCTTGAAGATCCTTGCCGATGAGCGTGGTGGTGACCTTGATGTTGATACGGCATCGAAGCTGGACTGGAAGGTTGTTCGTGATGCGGTGAAGAAGCATGGTGTGCGTAACAGTAACACTATGGCG
Organism: Bdellovibrionota bacterium; assembly: GCA_044344945.1. Taxonomy (GTDB): domain Bacteria; phylum Bdellovibrionota_C; class UBA2361; order UBA2361; family OMII01; genus OMII01. The sequence goes on from JBIJBZ010000013.1 coordinate 16,180, forward strand.
ATAGCGCCCACGGCTACTATCTCCAACATTACTGGGGTTAGTCAGTCGATTGAGCCGGCCTACAAGCATCTCTACGCCAAGTCGAACCTTTCAGGAGAGTTCATCGTTCACAACACCTTCCTCGTTGACGAGCTTAAGAAGCTCGACATGTGGGATGAGGATATGATCGATGACCTCAAGTACTTCGATGGGTCGATTCAGGAGATCGAGCGTATTCCGGAGGACCTCAAAAAGGTCTATCTCACGGCATTCGAGATCGAGCCCGAGTGGCTGATTGAGTGCGGAAGCCGCCGTCAGAAGTGGATCGATATGGGTCAGTCGCTCAACCTCTACATCGCTGAGCCAAGCGGTAAGAAGTTGCACGACATGTACCTAAGCGCATGGAGAAAGGGCTTGAAGACGACCTACTACCTGCGATCGCTTGGTGCAACGCAGATTGAGAAGTCCACGACGGATATCAATAAGCGTGGTTTGCAGCCTCGATGGATGAAGAACAAGTCTGCATCCGCTGAGGTAGTCGTTGAGCGAAAAGCGGTAGCTAGTGACACTGAAGAAAAGCCATCAGTGCCTAAGGTCTGCGGTCTCGACGGTGATTGCGAGAGTTGTCAGTAAGAGTTTTGATTAGGTAAGGGTTGATACATAAGGAGAGGTATTATGTTGACATTTGATGATTCGGGTTCAACGGGTGGATCGGATTCGGCTAACAACGACGGCGACGGTTCGGAGAAGCGAGTAAAGGCTTCGGAGAAGCGTCTCATCAACTGCGCGGCAGTTGATGTAAACCAACTCATGCCCCTTAAGTACAAGTGGGCGTGGGAGCACTACCTCAACGGATGTGCGAACAACTGGTTGCCGAGCGAAGTGCCGATGGGCAAGGATATCGAGCTGTGGAAGTCAGATCGCTTGAGCGCTGATGAGCGCCGAGTAATCCTTCGAAATCTCGGATTCTTCAGCACCGCGGAGAGCCTCGTTGGAAACAACATCACGCTTGCGATCTTCAAGCACATTACGAATCCGGAGTGCCGGCAGTACCTTTTGCGTCAAGCATTTGAGGAGGCTGTTCATACTCACACGTTCCACTACATTGTTGAGTCGCTCTCGCTTGATCAGGGCGAAGTATTCAACATGTACAACGAGGTGAACTCCATCCACGATAAGGATGCGTTCGAGATGAAGCTTACGGCTGATGTCTTGAATCCGAACTTCACCACGTCCACCCCAGAAGGTGCGCAGAAGTTCCTTGAGAACCTGATCGGGTTCTACGTGATTATGGAGGGAATCTTCTTCTACAGCGGCTTCGTGATGATTCTTTCGTTCCACCGCCAGAACAAGATGACCGGAATCGGCGAGCAGTTCCAGTACATTCTGCGCGATGAGAGCATCCACCTCAACTTCGGTATCGACCTGATCAACACGATCAAGGCTGAAAACCCAGAGTTATGGAGCCCGGAGTTCCAGGAGCACATCACGAACAAGATTAAGCAGGCTGTAGAGCTTGAGTATCAGTACGCGGTTGATTGCTTGCCACGTGGAATCTTGGGGCTAACTGCTCCGATGTTCCGCGACTACGTAGGCTATATTGCTGACCGCCGTCTTGAGCGAATCGGTTTGAAGACCCAGTATGGGACGAAGAACCCATTCCCATGGATGAGTGAGACGATTGATCTCGGTAAGGAGAAGAACTTCTTCGAGACCCGCGTCACCGAATACCAGACGGCAGCGTCCCTTAGTTGGTAAGGGAGCAAGAGGCCGGGGCGAAAGCCCCGGCCTTTTTTATTTGGGCTCTTCGTGGAATCGAGTGGGTAAAATTGGTGTTAGCGGACGTGAGCATGCTAGTGCACGTAAAGGTGACCGTACCCGAAAAAGTGTGGTCACACGCCATAGCATTGCTGTGTTAGGAGTTTGCTGCTGTAGGGGGAACCTGTGATTGTGAGCGACGTCTCTTCGGCTGAGGAAGTGGGGGGTTCTCTACATCGGTTCCTACAAGAAGGGGAGCCTCCCGCTCATAGAGCGCTCGGAACGTTCCCTCCAGGATCGCGAGTCGCATTCGCTGCATCAGAGAGCGATAGAAAGTGAGGTTGTGGTGGCTAACAAGTTGCGTGACGATCGGCTCCTTCGCTTTTACGAGGTGATGAAGGTATGAGCGCGAAAACCGGGAGCACGTAGCACAGCTACACGCTTGGTCAAGCGATGCATCGATGAACTTATAAACCCCGCGACGCAGGTCAACCTTCCCCTGCGATGTGAACGCGACGCCTTGTCCTCCAAGTGACGTCGGCATGATGCAGTCGAACATATCGACTCCGCGGCGCACTGCTTCAAGAAGATCTATCGGGGTACCGACACCCATCAGATAGCGAGGTTTATCAGCCGGAAGGAGCTGCGCCGCGAATTCGGTGGTGTCTTCCCGTTCCGACTTGGTCTCGCCTACCGCTAATCCACCAAGCGCGAATCCATCAAAGGGGATCTCGGTTATCTGCTGCGCGCTCTCTTTTCGTAGGTGTGGGTAGCAGCCACCCTGTACGATACCGAAGAGGGCCTGAGGAGAATCTCCACGCGCCTGAAAACTTCGCTTCGCCCAACGGGTTGTTAGCTCAAGGGCCGCTCGTGTAGTTGCTTCATCTGAAGTTGAGCTGATGCAGTGATCGAGTACCATCATGATGTCGCTGCCGATCGTTTTCTGCATCTCGATGCTGCGCTCTGGGGTGAGTACGATGCGACGACCATCGGTGTAGCTACGAAACGATGCTCCCTCCTCGGACATAGAGATCTGCTTACTTAAGGAGAAGAGTTGAAACCCTCCAGAGTCGGTAAGTACAGAGTGGTGCCAGCGCATGAAGCGATGGATATCCCCGTGCTTCTCAAAAACCTCGGGGCCGGGCCTGATCAAGAGGTGGTAGGTATTCGCGAGGAGGATCTGGTAGTCGAGTGACTTTGCATCGTCGAGGTCGGTAAACTTCAGCGCCGCCTGGGTCGCCACGGGCATGAAGATCGGGGTCTGCACCTCTCCGTGGAGCGTCCGAATCGTCAAGGCGCGGGCACCCGACCAGGGGTCTTGGGCTTCAACGATGCAGGGTAGACGGGGAGAAGTTGACATGAACAGCTCTACAGATGGCGGTAACTCAGCCAGTACGCCGCCACATACACCGCGGGACGCCAGTTGAGTATATAGGGAGAGTTCAATCTATCTCAACCGGAGCCCCAATGTGTTGATAGTACTGGATGATAGTAGCGTTAATCGCTAGCATATCCTCGGTAGGACTTCAGGAAACTCCTTTGAAGGGATTGCGAGGCCGCCTCCGAGAGCTGTGATCCTTGCAAGGGGCTGAGGGCATACGAGAGAGAATTTTACGGGTAATGGTGTGAACCAACAACAAACAGATGAGGCGCGCGCCTCGATACTTCAGTTTATCTCCTCCCTTAAGGGTAATAAGCGTTTCGAGGTCACGCGGCCCCTGATCCGAGTTGTACCGAAGGGGCTGTTTATTGATGAGCGAGCTATCGATACGGTGGTGTCTGAATTTCAGCAGTGGCTCGTTTCAATCGGGAGCGGTGCCGCAGAAAAGACCGCGGAGAAAACCAAGCAGTGGCTCTTTGAGGGCCATGCCCCCGAGCGGCAGTACCTCGTTGAGGGGAAAAACGTACTAGCCGGATTTCTGGTGCCGATTAACGTTCAGACGCCACAGCAGTTTGGCTTGCCGTACTACCTTGGATCCCTCCAATCAACGACGCAGTATCTCCATCCAGCAGATCCAGAGCTTCAGGGCATTCGAGGGCTTGAGCTGCGGCAGGGACGGCTCGGCCTTGAGGCGTTGGTAACGAGGCGCAATGCGAAGGTTCTAATCCCTGAAAATGTACTTCGTGCATTTCAAGTTTTAGCGCAGGGCTCACGATTTCTTCAGAGAAGGTATCCTGGAAGTGAACAAAGCCTATCGGTGTGCGTACGGGCGCTTGCAGGTTTGGTAAAGAGAGCCCGGAGTGTGCCAAAGAGCTTCCCAATCGTGGTTCCGTACGATGTGAAGTTTTCAAAGACGAAGGAGCTGCGAGCTTCAGGAAAGTTTCTTTTTATTGAGGAGCGGGGGGTTCTCGTTCGCATACTTGAGATGAGCGGTAGAAATCTCAGCGGTTTCTTGCGAGATGAACTCATGAAGTGCCCTCGCGAAAAGCTTGGCTCCTTCAAGCTTACCCCAAAGCACCGTGATCTTATGGGCTTCTACGATCACCCAAGAGGCCGCATCTCCGTACATGCACGCGCGTTCGCCGAGTTTGCTGAACTTATTAGACGGACTCGAGACCCAAAAGAGAAATTCACCGGGTGGTTCACCACCGCGGAGTGTTTTGAGAAATTTTCCTCGCTCTATCAACTCTCGCAACCGATCGATCGCCGTAAGATCGACGCTGCGCTTGAGCGCTTCGGGATTGAAGGGAGCAACTTTAAGATCTATGGGGGTTGGATCTTTAGTCTCTCGCGAGAACAGACTGTCATGCGAACGGTTGCCAAGCATGTCCGATTGCCGGGCCATCGCAAGAGCCGACCTGGAGGGAAAGGCGGGCATAGATCGGATTCAATTAGTCAGAGATAGGTAGCGCCGACGGAGTCAAAAATCGAGTAACAGCATTTGCGGTACAAGGCAAACCTTGCAACGTAATAGCAGGGGATCGGGATGAGTGATCGCTACAACTGCAACCCATTTCTGGCTAGTCGTGATACGTTATTCGACTGGGACCAACGCCCAATTTTTTCTGTCGAACATGGAGTTGCGCACACGGTAAGTCTGAAACTCCAAGGTATGTTCAGGGTGGCGGTTTAAAACCCATTGCTCAGCAACATCGTGAGTACGCTCCCGGTCAAGTGGGGTGTCAGTTTGCAGCACCTTTTGAAGGTAAGCTCGAATAGAGGAATCTCTCTCACATTTCTCCGATCCGATGTGAGAACAGGCGAAGAAGGGGACGTCGGCGGTGCTGAGAAAGTGCGGTGAGATCTTCAACGGCCCTGTGGCGTTGAAATCTTTAATCATGAGAAGTCCCGCTGGACGGCCGGGATATGAGTGATTTCCGCCGAAAGCATCGCTCAGCATTCGACTATCGAACCAAGAATGGTCAGATACGAGGATGACCTTGGTGTTGTCATAAATCCCTTGAGCTTTAAGCCAGTCAAGATATGTGGCCAGGAATCGCATCGTATGCTGCTCGGTGTAGTAGTGCTCCAACGAGATGTTGTTTCCGAGAGCGCTTGAGTAGGGTTGATTAGGGGTTGATGGGTCCGGATCCTGGACGAACTCAACGATGTCCTTTTTTAAGTGGAAATAACAGTGTGGAAGAAGGCTGTAAATTACCTTAAACGTATCTCTAGGACTTGTCGTTGACGAGAGTGCGGGCAGCGAGGTTAAGAACAATACTTCTCCTTTGGTGGCTCGGAAGCTATCTTGGTGATCCGCCGCACCGAGCCACATTCCTCCTTGATAGATTGAACCTCGCAGTAGGTTCGGAGACATCCGAAATAGAGAGAGCGCAATCGAATATAAACGAGATTCGGTATCTTTCTTGTTCGGCGGATAGATAATTTCAGTGGCATTTGGGAAGAAGTGTAGGTTTTTACCAGCATCGCCGAGCTGCTTGAGGAAGATGGTTTTGTCTAAGTAGAACGGCACGTTAAGCAGTGAGGTTTCCGAGCCAGATTCCGCAAACGAGCGCGGCAAGAGCGTATGCGCTTGGGTGAGCTTTTCAACGTTTGTTGAGTCGCTATTCTTATTCATCTGACTGGGGACGTAGCTATGACCGCCTACAATCGGAGGTATGCCGAGCAGAGTAATATTACCCGCCGCAAGAGTATCGGGGTACCAGGTAAATCCGGTAAACTTCATCATGGTTTCCGGCAAGTCTTCTATGAGTTGCTTGATGTGGGTGCCGGTGAACATATCAAGTATAAAAATGACGGTGTTTTTTCCACTCTTTGAATATTTAAGAGCAGTTTGAAGCTGGCCAGTGCCAGTAGTCTCAGGGGCTACCTTGTGAGTAATCGATAACACGCAGGGATACACAACAAGCGCTATTGAGAGTACGACGAAGTAGGCTACGATCTCGAGGGAACCTTTGTACTTGAAGAGAGCCAATGTAATCAGAGCCGCAACACCGAGGGTTGTGATATCAACAAGGGCTTTTACGGAAGGTGTCACGGAGTTAAAACGTGATAGATTGAATCCGTCGATTACGCCATAATCCGGGAAGCCCGAGCTGGCAAACAGGAGACTCGCGAGGGCGCAGAAACTACTCAACTTGCACAGAGCATTACGCCCGCGCCTGGGGACAGTCGTCCAAATAATAAGCGCAGCCAGAAGAATAAGGCCCATGATCGGTAGTGAGCTGCCTATCACCCGATCAACGCCCTGGTTAAAGTAAGCCAAGGGGTCTGAAAAATACAGCATTGCGGGCCCAAAAACGCAGAGGAGGAGCGCTAGCACCAGCACAGATGTGCCAAACACGAGCAGTTGGGCTGACGATGACGGATCGTTCACAGCAGAATGCTGTGGCGTCCGTCGACGGAGTTCAAGGTTAACCACAACAGAGAGCGCCAGCACCGGAATCCAGAACACTAAGAGATATGCCGGGGCCTTATAGAGAGCGGCTCCGAGTATAAGGGCGCCGAGAAATCCAGGGAGTCTCCCTGTATGGCTTCGATACGGAAATGAGGCAACGAGTGCAAGCTGGAGGAGAAGGGCTACAATCGGCAAGAGGTTCACTGTTCCGAGGAGTCTATCGGGTTGCCGTCCGTTCGGTACAAAAGAGAAGAGATCAACCGGAGGCGCAGGGGTATCAGTGAGGAGGTAATATATTGCTGCCAAGCAGGGGAGATGGAAGGTCAGTGTAAACGGCGCGCGCAACTCAAGGGACAGTCGACCAGCAAAGCGACGAAAGGGAACCGTAACGACGATGTGTGCAAGAGCGACGAGGGGTAGGGCTATCGTGTAGCTGTTCGTGCACCCCACCAACCAGCTCAACAGAGAGCCATAGGCCAAAACAAACGGAGCGACAACGGTAAGATAGAAAAGCGACATGGCACCTTGGGATCTATAAATCACTACCTATACGGAAGTCCGCATTTTGCGCAAAAAGACTGTCCATTTGCGATCTTACGGAGCCGGAGAACGGCGTGCAACCCCGAAATATGGTGATGTAAAATGGTACGCACGTGGGGTATCGGCACGCTTTCTCGGGTAGCTACGCCATACCCTCGTTTCTTGGGGGTATGGAAGAACGGAGTGCGTGGAGCCGGCTAAACCAGAATTCCTGGTAGGAATTCATGAGTGGCAATTTGTGGCACCCTTTCTCCGGAATATCCAATAAGTTCCAACAGGATCCTGCATGCCTTCGGCAAACCTCACTACTGATCGCTTCCAAATGCACCTCGATAGTGCATTGGCAGCTTTTAAAGCAAAGCAATTTGCCCGCGCCCTTCAGCATGCTCTCTGCGCAAAATTAATGTACGAGCAGACCCAGTCAGTGCCGAGCTCATCCACGTTAGGGTTAGCGCGGCGCGAGCTACATCAACGCCTAAGTCAGTTCATTGATATCTGTTCACAGGTAAGAGATTCACTGGGATCTGGAGGGCGGGGGGGCTCCCCGATCGGACTTGATGCCCTCAAGGCTCCGCCGATCGGTAGTCACATCGAAGCCCCTCGCGCTCCATTGAGCCGATTGCACAAGTCACATGTTGGTCGTGCGTCTTCGCAGGGTATATCGGACGAGCTACGTCGTAGTTCAAAGGGTGGCTCGCCTGAAAAAGTAAGTAAGAGACAGCGTGCACCAACAAAAGACACCGCAATCGAAGTCCGGCTCGAAGAAGCTATTAGAATCAAAAGTCGGCTCCCGCAGCCGGAGAAGCAGAAGAGATTTTTTCAGGATGGGAAGCTTCTTACTGTGGCGGACTTTGCCTACAGCGATAAAAAAATAGCAATTTTCTGCGACGGGTGGAGATACCATGGAGAGAAGGGAGTTGTTTCATCTGATGCAAAAAAGAGGAATCAACTGACGGCACACGGATGGAGAGTTCTTACTTTTTGGGGCAAGGAGATCTACCGCGACCCAGAGGGGTGTGAGGCGCAGATATGGGATACGTACTGCCGCGAGCCGGGTCAATATAAGGGATAGGTGTCTCACGGATTCTCAGAGGCGCTGGCGGTTGGGTTCCTTAGTCGCCGTTGTACTCTCTCGCGATAGCACGTATCCGAGCCCATGGGATCTTCAAGGCACGGCGAATCTGCTCTGTTTGGTGGGCGAGGGCCTCTTGCGGATCTCCTCGCGAGGGTGTCGGTGGGTAGACGGAAAATGTAAAGCTCCGTCCGAATGCGATCTCGATGTACACAGCACCCACAGGGGTATCGTCGAGCTCGATCGCGGCCTTCGAGCTGCTCTCCAACACCTCTGAATTAGAAATGTGGTCATCATACACCTGGACTTCACCCCCGCCCAGCTTTCGTATGAGTGGCGCAAGCGCTGTTGTGGGGTTATCATTAGAACACCCCGACATGAGCACTGTCCTGATAAGCTCTTTTGCTTCAGGCACACCTATCGATTCACAAATCTCTGCAAGTGCGAAATCCGGTGGATCGATCACAACAACATGACCTGACAATGCAAGGGGAAGATCTGACCACACACTACCGAAGACGGAGGGAGTGATGAGTTGCGCAAAGGGTGCCACGTCCTGCGTGGATTCGCACGGCACCTCCATCTCGATGCTGCAGCATCCATGTGTTGCCCGAATGATGGATGCAATTGGGTCGCGCTCTGTAGTCCAGGAATCGTTGAGAACTGCTGGTAGTGACAGGAGCCCTGCGTTCCTGAGGAAGTAGTTGGCGCAGTCCCAAGTTACTTTCCGTTCAGCTTCTTCTACCTCTGGATCAAACGTAATAGTACAAGAGAACCCGGGTCGCTCAGAATCGGGATCGTAGGCCAGTGACATAATCGGGCTCTCAATCTCCTGCATACTACCTGGGAATGGGTCGTAATCCTCTGAGTGTCCCCCAAAAAAAGTAGCGTGCTGCCAATCATCGAAACAATCTTCGTACTCATGTACCTCAACATGCTTGAGTAGAATCTCCTGTAACGCTCGCGGAGCGACTTGAGTAGACGCTTCAAGTGGATTGGCGGGAGCCTCTAGTCGTCCGATGCACGTGATACTTAGCGCGTACAGCGGCTCTTGTTCATGCTGCGCATCGTGCAGTGGCTCATATATCGATGGAAATAGCGAGTCTTGGATCTCCATAAGCTCGTGGTCAGTGAGCCGAGTTTCCGATTCCAGCGCTGTTACGAGTGTAGATGCAACATTCTGTCGAGCGCTTTTGGTCAGGAAGGTAAACCCAAAAGCTTTAAGAAGTCGAGAGAGCATCGCTGCTTTGTCGTGGAGTGACACGTAGTCGGAGTCCGATATAAAGACTTCAACGCGTCGAAGTCGGCACTCGCTCAGCGCCATCGAGCGTAGAGGATCGGGTTGTTTTTCCGAGCGCTCGTGTGGTCGGGGTAAGTTGTCGTGGTCCTGCATACGTCTAGAGGGTAAGCGAATGGTCAGACTAGAAAGTATTACGGCTATCGCTAGCCCTAGTCAAAACGCGCATTCATGATGGGGTGGCGGTAACAGTCGGCTTTTGGTTAGTTTAGAACCAAGACTGCTCGGGATCCCTCGTGCTGAGCTAAAAGTTGCGAGGTAGTTCAGGGGGTTATCGTGAGTGCAGCGCACTTCAATACCTCCGCGTTATGAACCACCACATGTATACAAGAACACCGTCGCTGCTCACCCGGCGAAACACGGCCGCCATGCCTGGGAGACAATAAGCGGCGATGGGAGTTCCCCCCTCGCGTAATCGTTCTGCGACCTGCCGACGATAGGATGCTCGGTTTTATGAGGGGTCATCGGTCGTTCTGGCTGCACGCATTAAGGTCATGTATCTCCCATTCAGTTTTGATTCGGCGTTCACCACGGTGAACTTTTAGTCGACGGGCGAATGACAGGATGGATAAACATCATATACTGTAGCGTCCATGAGCGCGATGTGGTCAACAAGGAAGCGGTATTGGGGCATCATAGCCCTCCAATTTTTAATAGTCAGTTCTCTGGTTGCCTACTGCTTTGGTCCGATGTGGGCTGCTAAATGGGGGCTGATAGATGACCATGATATATTCGCGACCATTGGAAGAGGATACCGCCTTGATCCCTCTCGCTTTTGGGAGCAACTAAAAGTCACCGAGGTATTTAAATTCGGTGAATATGCGAGGTATCGACCGACCTATTACGTTTTCAGACTCTTCGAGAGCATGCTGTGGGGCAAGAATCCGCATGTATGGTACGCATTTCGTCTATTTGCGACAGTGATATCGCTGGTCGTCCTGTGGCGGGTTCTACAAAAGTATTGTGGCTTCGCAATCTCCGGATTGATAGTCCTCTACATTCTTTCATTTCAGTTTTGGCAGGACGTGGTGTTGCGACTTGGGCCAGGGGAGTTCTATGCGCTCTTTGGTTTGGCCATGTTCGCCTGGGGGGCCGACAACTTGTTTCGCGGATCCTGCCAGGCGTGTCGATGGAACATTTCTGTAAGTGCTTTTTTTATTGGTGGGCTCGTCTGCATCGGTGTCAAAGAAAATCTAACGTTGATATCGGCCATCTCCCTCTGGCTGTTTCTTGTTGCTTGGCGGAACGGTCGAGCTACGGCGGGTCTCATTATAGCGACGGTAATTCATCTGTTGTACAGCGCCGTTGTCGTGGCTAGCATTTACTTGGCTACGCGATCATCAGGTCGGGACATTTACTCGCACGACGTGTCTCTCAAAGCGAGGTTCATGCTCGTGCAGACTCTTCTTATGCGAGGCGACTTTCTTTTGGTTGCGGGCATTACCGCGGTCATCTGCGGAGCCTTTTTTGGTCTCTGGAGAAGGCACAGTAGCGCGAGCAAAGCGATAGGTCTATGCGTGGTACTGAGCCTCTTTTGCCTGGGCTTTTACCTGGCAAATTTTGTTTTTTACAACGGGAGATGGCCGACTGGCATGCGCTATGATTACCCGGGTGTATGTATCACTCCGATACTTGTGATTGTATTTGTTAGAATGGTTCAGCGTTTGATGCCTGAGCGCTGCAGTGCCGGGGCAATCCCGCGAATTGGATATGCCCTCGCAGGGCTATGCATTTTGTATATGGCTATCTCATCTCTGCCAGCTCTAGCGACTCATCGAAGTGTAGCTTTAGGAAATAGTCTGATGACCCGACAAATGACTCATCGAATTGAGCAGATCGCTCGGAGAGCGCAGCGGCATCCGAGTTATCCGATTGTTATCCTCGCAACTGAGATCGTCGGGGAGTATGAATTTATATTTAGCTACCAACGATTTTTGCGCGGATACGGGGTGAAAAATCCAATTACTATAGAGTATGTTGCCGTTCCCCAGACGCCTGTGAGCCTTGGTGAACAGCTCCAAAGTGAAGTTGTTAGTATATCCCAGCATGGTAATGAGCAGTTCCAGCCTCTAGCGCCGGAGTATGGCAAGTGCTTTTTGTTAAAGCTGAGCGGACAAAGCAGGTTTCAATGTAAGGGTATTTAAGAACCGCGCACAGGGCAGGTCTCGGTAACTGCTTGTTTTTGGCTCCTGTGAAGCCGGAGCAGGCCGCTTCGGCATCGCGACGAAACAATTCAGTTGACACTCCGGAGCGCTTGCCGTACTTTAAAAAGGTATGTTGAACGTTTCCCCTCGTTCCAATCTCTTCTCAAATTCTTGGTGGGCGTAAGCCCAAACATACGTCGCTGTCCTATATCCTAGTTTCGCTTCCAATTGCTTCCTGCCTACGTGCGCCATGCAAGGTCTGTTTCCATGAAGATTACTACATCGTGTTCAACTGTCGTGTCTGATCTCACATCTCCTGCAGCTGTATACCTCCGGGTTCGAGATCGATATTCTCGGGCGTTTCTTTTTGAGAGTTCGGATTACCACGGCGCGGGAGATTGTCGTTCCTTTGTCTGTTGCGACCCTATAGCAGAATTGGTGATCTCAAACGGGATGTGTTCGATTCAACTCGACAGTCGCGAGCACAACCAGATTCCCGTTCCCCCAGTAACGGGCTTAAGCACCGTTGTCACCAACTTTATGAAATCGTTTGAGGTTGTAGAGCCTCAGGTGGGTCTACCGAATGGCGTGGTGCCCGGTGTATTTGGTCACATCTGTTTTGATGCAATTAAGTATGCCGAGCAGATCGAAATTACCAAGACACTCTTCCCTGGGCATGAGTTGCCGGAGGTGCAGTTCACGCTATTTCGGTATGTCGTTGCATTTAATCCGCTCCGCAATGAAGCATATGTGTTGCACAATCGGCCTGATGGTGCATCAAGTGACTGCGACGATGTAGGGGCGTTTGTGCGATCGGCTTTCGAAGGAGACGTTAGGACCTTTCCATTCCGGAAAGCAGGGCCAGAGGAATCAGTACTCTCTGATGAGGAGTTCCTGGAACTGGTGCGAACCTGTAAGCGGCACATCGCTCGCGGTGATGTGTTTCAGATCGTTCCGTCACGCCGATATATGCAGCCGTTTGAAGGCGATGATTTCCAGGTATATCGGGCACTTCGTTCAATTAATCCATCACCGTACTTATTCTACTGCGATTATGGAACGTTTCGGCTTTTTGGCTCTTCGCCTGAAGCGCAGATCTCGGTATCGGACGGCGTGGCTGCTATTTATCCGTTAGCAGGGACGTATCCGCGTACCGGAAACGATGAGGCTGACAAGCAGCGAGCCGAGCAGTTACTTGAAGATCCCAAGGAGAACGCAGAGCACTGTATGCTTGTCGATCTCGCTCGAAATGACCTTAGTCGCCACTGCCGCGATGTTCGCGTCGAACGGTTCCGGGAGGTTCAGTACTTTTCACACCTCATTCACCTCGTTTCAAAGGTGGTAGGCGATCTGCCCGGCGGATCATCAACGGTGCAGGTCGTAAGTGACACGTTTCCAGCCGGAACACTCTCGGGGGCACCAAAACACCGCGCGATGCAGCTTATCGATGCGTACGAGCCGCACAGTCGGGGTCAGTATGGAGGGTGCGTCGGCTTTTTGGGTTTCAACGGTGATGCCGTACTTGGGATCTGTATCCGTTCGTTTCTAAGCATTCATAATACCCTCGTGTATCAAGGCGGTGGCGGAGTTGTTCATGAATCGGTTCCGGAAACCGAATTAAATGAGGTGAAGACGAAACTGGGGGCGTTACGAGCCGCGATTGAGAAGGCTGCTGGGTTAGGGCTGTAAAGGGGTACACAGTATGAACATCTTAGTAATTGATAATTATGATTCTTTTACATACAACCTCGTGCAGATGCTTCAGAGCTTCGACGATATCGAGCTTTCGGTGCGAAGGAACGACCAATTCGAGCTTTTTGAGGTTGAGCAATTTGAGAAGATCGTTCTCTCTCCTGGTCCGGGCATTCCTTCAGAGGCTGGTCTCATGCCGCAGGTGGTTCGAGAGTTCGGTCCTCGCAAAAGTATCCTCGGCGTGTGCCTTGGGCATCAGTGTATCGGTGAGGTATACGGCGCAGCACTATTCAACATTACGCCCCCTCTGCACGGCAAGGCTACCCGGATTACGGTGACGGTTCCAGACGAGGAGCTTTTTAAGGGGCTACCTCAAAGCTTGTCAGTGGGCAGGTACCACTCGTGGGTTGTTCACAATGAGGGGCTTCCAGAGGAGCTGGAGGTAACCGCTCTTGATTCAGCGGGCCAGATCATGGCGCTACGACACAAGCAGTTCGACGTGCGGGGAGTCCAATTCCACCCAGAGTCGATCCTCACCCCAAACGGATGTGAGATGTTGAGAAACTGGGTGTACGCATGAGCTCGTTATTTGAGGATATCCTTGAGGGGCGGCGGCTCTCTGTTGAAGAGGGGCGCACATTAATGGAAAACATGCTGCACGACCAGTTTCCGATAACACGCGTGGTAGCACTCGTTACCTGCCTCCGCGTTCGTGGTGTGACGGTCGACCTTTTAGATGGGTTCTCTCAGGCCCTCTTGGAGGCTGCAACATCAGTTGATCTGGGGTGTGCTGACCTCGTCGATGTGTGTGGGACCGGCGGAGATGGTAAAGATAGTTTTAATATCTCTACAACCGTTGCATTTATCCTCGCAGGAGCCGGCTACAGGGTAGCAAAGCATGGTAACGTGGCGGTTTCCTCATCGTGTGGTTCCTCGGATGTATTAGAGGCGCTCGGCGTTCCTCTTACAGCAGATCCATCACGGCTACGCCGCTCTCTGGAGCGAAGCGGCGTGTGCTTTCTGCACGCACCACTCTTTCATCCTGCGATGCGACGATTTGGCGCGATGAGAAAGGAACTCGGCTTTAAGACCGTGTTCAATGCGCTTGGCCCGTTAGTTAACCCGGCGAGACCATCGTCTCAGTTCGTGGGTGTCTACAGCCTTGAGTTACAACGGCTTTACTCCACCTTGCTCCGGAGGCGTCCTGGAAGATTTGCTGTTGTACACAGTCTGGACGGATACGATGAGGTCTCGCTTACCGGAGTAGCGCGGGTAACGACGAGGCAGGGAGCCTTTGAGGTACACCCCCAAACATGTGGAGTTTCGACTCTATCGTCAGCGAGTATTCGGGGTCCAGCTAATGCTGCAGAAGGCGCCGCGCTCATAACGGCAATTCTGCAGGGGCAATGCTCCCCGGAACATGAGGCCGTGACGTGTGCGAATGCAGCGGTGGCGATGCATAGCTTTGAGGGCCATGAAGATATCTCTCATTGTATGGAGAAGGCCCGAGAGAGTCTACGATCAGGCAGGGCGTTGCAGGCTCTGCAGCGGAGCAAAGAGGTATGAAGAGCATTTTAGACGAGATCCTTGAGCATAAACGGCGGGAGGTTGCAGAGCGACGGGACCGCACCGCGGTGGCAACCCTTGAGAAGGCTCCTTATTTTGCGCGTGCTACAGTTTCGCTTTCAACGGAGCTAAGGCGACCCGACAAAGTGGGTATTATTTCGGAGATAAAGCGTAAGTCACCTTCAAAAGGAATCCTAAATGCTGACATCTCAGTAGAAGTATTGGCGGCAGGATACGAGACTGCCGGCGCATCAGCGCTCTCAGTCTTAACTGACACGCGCTTCTTTGGCGGAACGAACGACGACCTGCTTGTTGCGCGGGCTGCGAGTGGCTGTCCAATTCTGAGGAAAGACTTTGTTGTCGATGAGTATCAGTTAATTGAGGCTAAATCGATCGGAGCTGATGCAATCCTCCTTATAGCTGCGGCCTTAAGCCCCGAAGAGGTGCGAGCGTTTGCTGGTACAGCGAGAAGCCTGGGACTAGAGACTCTGCTTGAGGTTCACACCGATGAAGAACTCAGCTCACACGGGTGTGATGAAGTACACGCCATCGGAGTAAATAGTCGCGACCTGAGAACCTTCACCGTTGATATCGGGATCGCCGAGCGACTTGTGAATAGGATTCCATCAAGACTAGTAGCAGTGGCAGAAAGTGGGATCAGCGACGCCAAGAGTCTTCTTGGCCTCAAGAGGGCAGGATACCGCGGCTTCCTTATCGGTGAAGCCTTTATGCGTCAGGACCGGCCCCAAGACGGCTGTCGCGCGCTTATTCAAGATGTCGAGCGGCTCACCGCGGCGATGCAGAGAGCGGAGGCGTATGAGTAGGCCAGTTATCAAAATCTGCGGCATGCGCGATCCCGTAAACATCGCCGCTGTCGGAGCCTGTCGTCCAGACTACATGGGATTTATCTTTGTTCCAGCGTCTCCGAGGTTCTGTGGCGATTCTCTGAGTCCGCGTGTAGTAGAGGAGCTTCCGTATTCAGTTAAGGCGATAGGGGTGTTTCGGAATGAGGATCTCCGGAGCGTTGTAGACACAGTAACGGAGTTTGGACTTGATGGAGTTCAGTTGCACGGAGAGGAGGATCGGCACTACATCGCTGCTCTTAGGCGCGAGTTGCCCAACGCAAGTATTTGTAAAGCGATCCCAATTCGCGATCTCGGTGACATTGAAGGTCTAGAAAAAAAAGAGTGCCCTGTTGATAGATACATCTTTGATGGGCTTGTACCGGGTAGTGGCCAACGTATTGAATGGGGTGTTCTAGCGCACTATCGAGGTATTATCCCATTTCTTTTAGCCGGCGGGATCGGGCTCGATAATCTTGAGAGCGCCAAAGAATTACGGCAGTGGTGTCCGCTCCTCGAGGGGTTTGATCTTAATTCAAAATGTGAAGACGCGCCCGGTGTAAAGAATGTGGCGCTTGTACAGAAAGCGATTGATATGGTGTCTCTATGAAATTACAGATAACAGAACGGGGCTTCTTCGGTGAGTTTGGCGGAGCCTATGTCCCTGAGATGCTCTACCCCAACGTTCGTGAGTTACAGCTTCTCTACCGTGATATTATCGGTTCACGGGAGTTTGAAGAGGAGTTCCGTACACTACTTGGGGACTATGCCGGACGTCCAACGCCCCTGTTTCATGCGGGGAAGTTGTCGAAGCGCTACGGATGTGAGGTGCTTTTAAAGCGCGAAGATCTTCTCCATACAGGTGCTCACAAGATTAACAACACGATTGGCCAGATCCTCCTCGCAAAGCGCTTGGGCAGAACTCGGATCATCGCGGAGACCGGCGCTGGGCAACACGGGGTGGCAACCGCCACGGTGTGTGCATTGATGGGGATGCCGTGCGTCGTATACATGGGCGAGGTGGATATGGCACGACAGGCACTCAATGTAGCACGGATGCGGTTGCTCGGTGCCGAGGTGCGAGGAGTTTCAAGCGGTAGCAAGACCTTAAAGGACGCCACAAATGAGGCGCTACGTGATTGGATCGCAAACCCACACGACACTCACTACATCATAGGCTCCGTAGTGGGTCCGCATCCGTTTCCAGATATGGTTGCGCGCTTCCAGTCCGTCATCAGCCAAGAGCTGAAGGGGCAATGCTCCGAGCGAGGTGGGAAGCAGCCCAATTATGTGATCGCGTGCGTTGGCGGCGGTAGTAATGCAATGGGCGGCTTCTATCACTTTATCGAAGATGAGGGGGTCAGACTGGTTGGCGTTGAGGCTGCGGGATGTGGCCTTGCAAGTGGCCGAACAGCTGCAACAACGGCTCTGGGAAGGAGCGGAATTCTGCACGGCAGTAGGACCTTGTTTATGCAGACCACAGATGGTCAGGTTGAAGAGGCGCATTCGATTTCAGCCGGACTCGACTACCCGGGCATCGGTCCGCAGCATGCATACCTACACGTGTCGGGCCGTGTGACGTATGCGAGTGTGACTGATACGGAAGCGTTACGCGGAGCAAAGATTCTGGCTCGGGAGGAGGGAATAATCCCTGCCCTTGAGAGTGCTCATGCAGTTGCATATCTCGAAAAGATGACGCTGGAACCGACGGATCGCGTGGTAGTAATAGTATCGGGGCGGGGTGATAAGGATATGACAACCTACATCGAGGCGTTTGGAGAGGGGATTAGCGATGCAAGCTAGT
>JBIJBZ010000160.1:0-7855 GCA_044344945.1 Bdellovibrionota bacterium
TTACGGCGGGATTTCCTCGGCGTGACGACACGATCCCGATCCTAGCCCAGCTTCAAGCTGCAGGGGTAGATATGATCGAGATTGGATTCCCATTCTCAGATCCTGTCGCAGATGGCCCGACGATTCAGGCCAGCAGTCAAAAGGCTCTCGCAAACGGGATGACATTAGATCTGCTCTTCGAACAGTTGCGCGCTATGCGGGACTCTGTGTCGATCCCGGTCCTTTTGATGGGATACCTCAATCCAGTAGAGCAGTACGGTTTTGCGCAATTTCTCACCGATGCCGCGCAGTGCGGAATTGATGGGCTGATTATCCCAGATATGCCCTTTGAGGAGTACGTTGAGCGATATAAGCCGCTCTATGAGAGAGCGGGAATACGGCCAGTATTTCTCATAAGCTCACGCACTCAGGCTGAACGGATTCGGGCCTTTGATTGTGAGAACCCCGCTTTCCTCTACGTCCTCTCCTCGGATGCTGTAACTGGCGGAGCTGTTTCGCTATCTGCCGAGCGTGAAGCTTTCTTTAAGGAGCTCTCGCAGATGGGGCTCGCAAGTCGCCTCATCGTCGGGTTTGGGGTGCGGGATAGGAACTCGTTCTGCGCTGTCACGCGTTACACCTCGGGAGCGATCGTGGGGAGTGCCTTCGTTTCATTGTTGTCAACCTTGCCGCAGGTAGAGGGAGATCCTCACCGAACAGAGCTGGGGCAGGGTTCGGTGGTTGCGGAGTTTATTGGTCGGCTTAGGGGCTAGGTCATGCCCTTAAGACGGCATCTTGAAGCGGTATTACTTGAATAGTGCTCTTCCCTGTCATCATAATCTGATACGCGATGACCCTGCAGCGCCGTCCAAGTACACGACTTGCGGGTACCAGGGTCCGGGCATAGGATTTACTAATGACAAACGAAACTTTAGATACATGGTTAGGAACCGTGCTAGCTCAAGCTCGGGAGCAGAAAAATCACGCGGTTGTGGAGTTTCTGGTTGAAAATATCCATAGGAGGCAGCCGCTCACCGCGCAAACCCTCATCTGGTTAGCAGAAGCGCAAATTAATCTTCTCAAGTATAAAGAGGTGTGGAACACCGTCCAGGAAATTCTGAAGCTTGATCCGACGGACCCAGCGGCACGAGCGTTTCGTGACACGATAGAACGAGTAGCTTCCACATACGTTATTGACGGTCAATCGAGGCGGGTGGGGATCATTGACGCGGCAGATTTTATAGTCGCTCATCCGACTCGTGGTAAAAGCATTCCTATCGCAACGCTACAACAAGCGGACCGGGAGCGGTCGTTACGGGTGCATGAATTATACGATGTGATGGTAGTCGGTGGTGAAGGGATGATTTTTGATGCCACAACTACCTCTGTTTTTAGAAACTCCTTTGCAAGTAAAGAGCACGTTAATGTTGACGTCATGACTCTGGAGCGAAATCTACGATTGAACACGTCCGAATGTGTCCAGATCTTAGGTCCAGCAGTTCATTTGTGCGGCCAATGGTCAGGTAATTTTTTTCACTGGATGAGCGATCTTCTTCCTCGGGTTCAATTATTACACAACCGTGGCTTCGATGGTCGTTACTTAATTCCCTTTGCGAATCATCCGTTTATCCGCGAGTCGTTTGAACTAATGGGAATCAACAGTGAGCGGTTGATCCAATATGATCCCCGCTTTGGTGTTTGATGTGAAGAGTTACTTACTTTTGACT
Organism: Bdellovibrionota bacterium; assembly: GCA_044344945.1. Classification (GTDB taxonomy): domain Bacteria; phylum Bdellovibrionota_C; class UBA2361; order UBA2361; family OMII01; genus OMII01. Next base: position 1,704 of record JBIJBZ010000160.1, read on the forward strand.
CACTCTGGTTTAATCACTATATCGACCACAATCGTTGGCTGATTGAGGGTGTGCGTGAGGTGCTTCTCAAAGCAGCGCAGCCAATCCCCTCACTACCGGGCTCCGCTCAGGGGATTTATATTCAGCGTCAAGGATTGCGCAGCGTTAAAAACAACAGAGAACTTCTTCATATTCTTAACCGCTTCAAAATCATCCCCATCTCCGCTGAGTCCCTTCCATTACGAGAACAGGTCCGGGTAGCAGCGTCATCACGCATTCTTGTTGGTCCCCATGGCTCAGGTCTAACTCTCTCGCTCTTCATGCCGAGAGAGTCTACTCTCATCGAATTGATCCCGAGCGGGATGATCAATCCATGCTTTAATCATATCCTAAAAACGCTCAACCATCGCCACTATCCTATCCTCTCGACGCCACGGGAAAACGACCCTGACAGAGAGCGAGTAGAGCCGTATTTGCCCTATCTGGAATATCTATTAGAGCGGGATTACGCCCTCTAAGTTGAAAGCACAGGCCTTCTCTAACAAAGGTGCAGTCACACTATCACTCAGTATCCTGAAAAGGACCGTGCAATCCGTGCAAGTCATAACTTTCGAGACTTGCTGAATAGCAGAGGGCAGTCGCTCATGAAATAATCTCGGCCTCACATAACGAGGTGCTTGAGGTTCCCGGCTTGATAAAGCCCCGCAAGATGCGTAGGAGCGGCTCAGCTCGGACGGAGAGATCGAGATGCGAACTAAAAAAATCCCAACACCGCTCGCGCGAAAGCAAAGTGGGGTCTCTCAGCATCTGCGAGAAGAGATGCGGAAGCTCCGCTGCTGAACCCACAACAGCTCCAAGGCCGTGCTGCCGAACATGATGGCTCATCTCTCCGATCTCATTGATAATTATCGGTACACCATGTTGCAGGTAGGTTGATATTTTACCAGAAGCCATCCCAATCACAGCCAAATTACGACCTGCGGAGGCATGCCCGACCTCGGGTCGGTAAAACGCCAAACCCGCATCAGCCCCGAAGAGAAGGTCTCCCATCTGCGAAAACGGGAGTGCGGGAAAAGGGGAGACAAAGATGTTTCTGCGATGCTTTTGTATCCTCCTAAGCAGCACAGGCGCACCGTCAGCACCGTAACGGTGGTGGAGTACTAAAACCCATCCATCGGGCCAGTGCTCGCAGCTTTCTACAATCTCGCCCACTCCACTCCACAGCCCTGCAATCTCCCCCATGCACACGGCGACTTTTGTTTCAGGGGGAAGAGCGAGCGCGTCTTTCAATCGCAGGGATCGATCGCCACGGCACACGCCGGATCCTGCGACTGGGATATCAATAATCTTCTCAATCGGAATCTTATTTTCAGATGCGAGCTCGCTGCTGCGAGTCCGATCCTGGCAAACGGCGAAGGAGATATTTCGACACGCCTCTATCTCTGGCGCTTTCAAGGCGCGCGAGGTTTCAGCTTCAAATAGGATCTCATACGATATGAGGCCTAGCGCACACCCCCAAACCTCTGCCAACGCCGCCGCCTCTATGATCCCGCGGTCGATCCCGATAATGACGTCCGGACGAGGAAGGCAAACAGCCAGGTCTGCGGCACTCATGTGAATATCGAGCAAAGCCATCGACGGCATCGTCACGGGCGCATCACACGTAAACATCATAGGCATGGTCGTCAAAGTGATGGAGATCCTTGGATGCGGGGTGGTCTGATCGATTTCCACTCTCTTTGGTGCGTAGAGGTCAACATGCTCCCATTCCCGAACGAGGAGAAGTAGAAGGCCCAAGAGGTTCGGGTTGTTATTAAAGTTGCCCTCGGGATGAATGATTGCAATCCGTGACATCGTCAGCACGCCCGAAAAATAGCCGAAACTGTCCACGTCTTGGAACCTGCTACGCTGTCGAGGCTGCAGCAGTCACAGGTATGCACAAGCTCAAATCCTGACAGCCCAGCTAGTAGTGTCAGTTCAGGCATAAAGAGATATCGCATGGCGTGTCGTTCAGTTATGGTCTCGGTTACGATACCACCTACGCGAGTGGTTAGCTCGTACACGACTTCAACAGTATTCTCATTAAAATGAATTGTAGGAGTTGCTGTTCGCACTATCTCGCCGGTGACTGTGTTAACGCGCTTTTCACGAGGCGTCGGAAGGTCAAGCATGACAGCAGGACCATACCAAAAGTCACAAATGAAAAGACCTCCCGGTTTTACATGCGATCGGGCAACCTCGAATGCCTTCCGAAGCTCCTCGTTCTTAGTCATATAACTCATAACTGCGAACATGCAGATGACGAGGTCAAAACGCCGATCGAGTGTAAAGCTCGTGATATCACTCGGAATGAGTGTAACGTTTTCAAGACAGCCAGCCTGTTCGCACTTCGAGCGGGCGCACGCGAGCATCTCTGGTGATCGATCAACTCCGACGACGCGATATCCCCTGCGTGCCAAGGGCAGTGCATGGCCTCCGGTTCCGCAACCAAGGTCTAATACAGATCCTATAGGTCCGTCTCCGAAGCGGCGAGCCGCCGCCTCTATGAAGGCGCACTCCGCCTCGTAGTTTTTGTCTCGGTATAATTGATCGTATGCGCTCGCATACTCTTGGAAGGTACCAGCTAAATCACTCACGATGCACTCCTACCGAGCTAGACTCTTGAGAATCTCCCTAACCGCAGAAGCAACCTCCTCAAGCTGACTACCTGAGAGGGTCAGCCCTGAGGGTATATAAAAACCTCGCCGAGCGAGATTTTCGGCCACTGGGTAGCGCTCTCCCCGAAATAGCCCCATTTTATGAAAGACAGGCTGTTCGTGCATCCCTAAAAAGAATGGTCGAGTCTCGATCCCACGCTGCTTCAGGAGGTCGGTGACGTAGACACAGTCATCACCATATGAGGCATCGAGAACTAAACCGTAGGTCCAATACACGTGCTTTGCCCAGCTCTGCTCGCGATGAAGCTGAATACCCGGTACTCCCTCCAACAGTTCGTCGTATCGTTTGGCTATTGAGCGCTTTCGATCGACTATATCCTCAATTCGCTCTACCTGTCCTATGCCGAGCGCCGCCTGGAGGTTTGTGAGCCGAAAGTTGTTCCCAAGCTCGTCGTGAAGAAAGCGGCGCTGTGGTTGAAAACAGAGGTTGCGCAGGGAGCGCGCGCGAGTAGCAAACTGCTCGTTTCTCAAGAGGAGCATACCGCCTTCGCCCGTTGTTATGAGCTTGTTGGCGTAGAAACTAAACGTGACGATGTCTCCGAAGCTTCCACAGACTCGCCCCTTGTAGCGAGCTCCATGAACCTCCGCTGCGTCTTCAATCAGAGTGAGTTGATGTCGCGCACAGATCTCAAGGATCGGATCCATATCCGCGGGATGACCGTACATATGGACGACCATGATCGCCTTGGTTCTTGGCGTTATCTTGGCCTCAATCTGGGACACATCCATCTGCCATGAATCCGGTTCGCTATCGACGAGCACCGGGATTCCACCGCACGCTACGATCGCCTGTGCACACGAGATGATGGTAAAGCTCGGCATTATGACCTGGTCGCCTGGTTCAAGCTCCAGGAGCTTAACGGCTACATCGAGTGCGACGGAGCCGTTACTAACTGCTACGCCGTGGGGCATACCGCAGTACGCGGCCCATGACCTCTCAAACTGGTCGATATACGCGCCCGCCGATGAGATCCACCCCGTCTTCAAGCACTCTATCGCGCGAGCGATATCCTCTCCAGCAAGAGCTGGCTCCGCTACCGGGATCATCAGAAAAGCTCCTTCTCCTTCAGGCCGGTGAACGGTCCCTGCTTAATCTCAAAGAGGACCGAGTCCTCGCGGAATCGGAATGAATGTCCGCCAGCAACGAGCAAGATTATATCCCCCTCATACAGGGTCACAGTAGTTAGGAATTCTTTGTCCAACCCGTATAGGTCAGCGTCCACTACACCTTTACGGACCAGAATTGCTTCCGGAGTGCCGACCAGGTGTCGCTGAAGCGGGAGGTGCAGATGTCTCGGGACTTGGCCTCCTGCCGGATACACGACCAACCCAGCTTGCTGGTAATAGCTATCTGGAGTTACGAAAGTGGTAGATTTTGGCTGGTAGTCCGAGCGTATGATGGTCGCGATGTGCTGGCCATGCCAACCCACGTGCTCTACGCCACTGTGTTCGACGACTACCGTCTCTGCTTGGCATTGCCCCTGAAGCGTCTCCTCTTTCATGCTGTCATCCCGTTTGCTGAAGCCTTGATCGGACTAGATCCCACTAGCGTTAAGATGCCCCCGTTTCGTTCCTGGATTCCGACGATTTCCAGGGGGTTAACTCACGCACACTCAAACAGTGCTTCGGGGATAAGGTCGGTAATCGGCAACCGAATTAGATAGTTATGTTCATTCGAACACGACCGAGTGTCTCATCAACGAACAAAAGTGGGACGCTGGAGATACGGTAGGTCGCCTCCGGCAACGCAACTGATTTTGGTGGTGGGACTAGTTGGCTGGAACCAGGGGGATGCCGGGTCCATCTTAATGGGAGATGCTGCGCAGAGAGGCGTAGCAGACGGTATATCCCTCAAGAGCACAATGAGAGAGCTGCAAAAAAGCCTGGCTGAACACCGGCACTCCTTCGGATGGAGTGAGTCAAACCTGCCGGTGGTAGTCCGTGCTATGGCTCCTTGGAGAGACTCCTTACTAACTCGTTGTTCGTATCTTGCCTTCCCGCATAATCGCCCGGAGTTGGCGATAAGGCTCATGGAACGGAAAACTCTTCTCGGAGTGCCATGTCCTGCAGACCCGTATTCTCCGACATTTCACCAGGTAGTTTCGGAGCTTCTTCCGAAGCGGCGCGGATACCTCGCGGAATCAGAGCTATTTTGGGCTGAAGAGGTACGGGGACGATCGCTCCTTTCGATCAAGGAGCAGGCGTGGAGTGACGCGTATGCCATACCATTCCTGCGCGCGTTTTGGACGCTCCAGAGCGACTCACGCGACCATCAACGAAACTATGGCTCGTTTCTCGTAAAGCTGTGTGATGAGCGGGTTTCAGATCCGACCGTACGCACCTTGGCGGTCAGGATCGTGACAACGTTGCTACCTGGACCAGAGGAACTCTCAGTTCCCGTGCGAGCTGGATGGTCTCATGGCGACTTATGGCCCGCTGACGTGTTGCAAACAAACACGGGCTTCGTAGTGCTGGACTGGGAATGGAGCACACCCCTTGCGCCACTTGGGTCGGACCTCATCGATTTCTGGGTTGCCTCGGCAGAACATCACGCGGGCTATTCTCCCTCACAGGCATGGACGGCGTTAGTTTCAAACGACCCCGTAGCGCGGCACCCCCTCTTGGAATATGTCAGGAGCGAATTAACATCATGCCATCCCGACTCTGGCCAGATTATGAAGACGCTGCGCTTTGCGCTTGCTCGTTGTTGTATGCGAGCCCTCGCGCAGGATGGGCCAAGGATAGTACCTTATGTGGAAGCGATAGTACGGGATGTCATCCCTCTGATGCGAGCTGACTAGAGACTCAGTGACTTTTGGAAAGGAACTCTAGCCCGCATATTTCATGAAGCCAGCTACTGCGAGCGCCGATAGTGGTGCTTTTTCGGTCCAAAAGACTATCTCAGACCGGAAGGTATCTCGCCCTGCAGATACTTATTTGAATTCACCCTTCGGGCCCGAAACATCTCCACTCTCGGCGCTCTCGCGACGCAGTTTCATGAAAAATGCGGGCTAGCCCGTATTTTTCACGAAGCTCGCTGCGCTCGCGGTGAGAAATGTTCGAAAACAGGCCCTCCATGGCCTGTTTTCTCTTCGCCTACAGTTTGAGTGGGACGTCGAACGGCCCCCACAAACTGTAGGCTCCAAATTCCTACGTGATGCTCCGGAATTTGCAAGTGTATCCATGCACTTGCTAGTCCCGAACATTACACGTTCGTGCAATATTTGGGTCAGGTCCAAGTTTTCAATTCGTCTGGTGTTGGGCCGGTTGATATGCCGGATTCTAATCGCGGAAGCGCGTAATCATCATACCGTTCCCGCACTACCCAACTGTGCAATGTTCTGCTGGTGGAAACTCGGCTCTGATGAAACTGGTAGCCTGATACGTAGGCTCTCTGCAGGAAAGAAGTAAATGACGAGTCATGAGGGCTGTGTAGATTTCGAGATGTCGAGACGC
>JBIJBZ010000217.1:0-4812 GCA_044344945.1 Bdellovibrionota bacterium
TGCAGAAGATCTCCTGTGCAATCAGATGAGTGCGTCCCCGTAGTTTATCACCCGAATAAGCGAGGGGTCTACGGAAAATGCGGGCTAGGCCTTCCTACGCGCCAGAGCTGGTTGCTCGGGCTCGGACACGGCGCTCCGAATCTTGTCTTCAAGGTTGTTTACAACGCTAGCCATATTAGCCGCTGCCTTTTGAATCGCAGTGAGGGCCTGCTCGGCTGTTGGCGAGAGTCCTTGGCTTGCGTGAGCCACGAACGCCATAGCCACGATCTCTTGAAGTGGGTTGTTAAGATCATTTCTAAGATCAGCACCGAGCGAGGCGATATTACGCTGCCCTACCTGGGGAGTGGCAAACGGTTGGCGTGAATTTACGCGCCGGAGTTCAACGAAGCGGTATCCAGGGTGTGAGCCAAGCTCTGAGCGGGTGGTTGTGAGGTCACTTAGAATTACGAGCTCAGGTGGCGGTTGCATGAGTTCAAGTGACTCGTGCAGCTTTGCGAGCGGTCCATCGGGGAGCGTTGCGCTGGAGAGGATGATATCGATCTGTCGGCGCTTTAAGATCCAGAGCGCAAGGTGAAGCGTTGGTGCGAAGAGGATAGAACTGCCAGGCAGCGTCCTTGAAAGCTCGATCGTGATCTCCTGAGCCATGTCTTGGCTGGCGTTGATAACGAGTACCGTTGCGCCCACGATGGCTTGGTTTGGTTCAATCTGTGGAACGGGGGTTGTTTTTGCTTGGGATACTGGGGAAGGGGCCGAACCGAGGAATGGGTCTTGGTACTCGACTCGTCGAGTCTCGCGGTCGATAGGCCGAATCACCCGTACGTCGTTATCACACGGTACATCCTTTAAAACCTTGTCATGCGTGAGGGTTACGGTGCGACGCCGCACTCGCGGGGTATCAAAACTGCTCGACATACAAACTCCCATCAACCTTCCTGGCAAACCGTGAGAAATGGCTTCCTGATACGATAAGATGAAGGAAGTCGGAACGAGGGTTCAAAAAGTTGCGGCTTAAGATGCTGATATTTCACAGTCCCACCGGGGAATGTGAGCCCGATCACTTGTAGTTTGATCGTCTGCGCTTTCTCTGTTGGCGCTGTTTCTTGCGGCGCTTAAGGCTCTGCGGGCGCTTTAAGATGTTTGGTGTAACGAGTTCTTCGTCTTTGCTCTGCAATTCAAGATTGCTCACGACAACAGCGGGAGCGATCGTCGTTATCGGAATCAGTCCAGATTCAGCGCCACAGAAACCGTTATCAACCTCTGAAGAATCGCCTACCGCTACGATGTTGCTGAGCGACTGCAGTGGTGTGCCAACGAAGTTCACGCCCCGAACGCACACCTCTTTGCCATTCGGATATACGAGGGTCGCGTAGGAGATGTCACCAGAGAAGGCTTGGAAATCGTACCGCGTTGTATCGGTTTCACCACCGTTAGTTTCATACACGATCATGCCGAATGGCTTCTTCTGACGTTTGATCTCTTGAATCAGTTTGACTTTGAGCTTGTCGAGGGATTGTCCGTTCTTACCTTCGACGATCGTGACTGCCATACGACTAATCGGGCGCTGATTCTCTTTGGTGCGTGCGTGGCCGTTTGATGAGTGTCGCCCTTTCTGAATGGCAGCCCGAGTTGAGAGGAACCCCTTGAGCACTCCATCTTCGATGAGCACTGTGTCTTGCGCCTTAACTCCTTCGTCATCATAGATGTACGAGCCGATGCACTTCGATCCTCGGTATTCCTTCAGAAGCGGGTTGTCGCGGACGGTTATCGGAAGTTTGAATATCTGTTTTCCGCACTGATCTTTGAACGTTTGGCCCTCACCTGCGGAGAGGAGTCTACTGCCTTCAAGCCTGTGTCCAACGGCTTCATGAAAGAGTAACCCCGCTGGTCCTGGATAGAGGAGCACGGGCCCCGAAAATGCGTGGATCTTTCTGGCACGCGATACTCGTTGTAGCTGCTCGTATTTCTGGCGAATCATCGCCTTGAATTCGCTCATGCTGGGGAGCTCACTCTGCGAACCGACGTTGATCACGACCTCTTGCTCAAGTCGGGATCCCTCCTTCGTGAGGCGGTGGAGGTTAGCGCTTAGCGAAAAGACCTGTGCGTTCTGAACGGTGACGGTGCCCTCGGTGCTGACAAAGATCCGGGTCTCCTGTGAGACGTCAAACTCTACCCAGCTTCCCGAGAGTCGGGGAAGTTCTGAGAGCCACAGTGATGCGCGCTTGCAGAATTTACCCCACTCTTCGTAGTCGACGTCGTCTGTGCGGGCGTAATGCCTAAACGAGGCTCGTTTCGCGCGGCTAAAGGATCTGAGTCCATTATTCGGGTCGAGGGTCGATATCCTGCTCGCCTCCTTCTGGTTATACTCCCCAAGGGCTTCGCGGAATTTGCTCTCGAGGAGCTTCCATAAAGTGATACGCAACCCGTCGTAATCCTTATCATCGATGGGAACGGAGCTGTGAGAGTTTGACTCAAGCTCCTCGTCAAGTTCTTTGAGACCTCCCTCGGTTACTTGGTCATAGTCATACGACCCAACTCGAAGGTCGCAGTAGACCGTTCGGGAGCGATCGGTCTGTGAGCGGCAGGTTGATCCACTGCTTGCCCATGTATTGAACCAGTGGACATCCTTCAACAAAAACGAGCAGTAGTAGGGCTTTGGAAATCCGGGCACGCTCATCGAAAGAGCCCGTCGGGCGTCCTTGCGCAGAATAGGGATTAACTTTTCAACAGTTGATCGCGAGAGCATACTTCTAGATTAAGGCACCGGGAGTGAAAGCTCAAACCCCCCGACATGTTTTAAACTTATAATATATTCAGATGCTTGGGCTTTAAATTCGCTGCCAAAGTAATCAAAAAAAATTCATTTTTTTGGGTGGGTTTTTAGGTGAATTTAGGTCGCTTATCCACAGGTTTTCCACAGCCGTGTGGAGAACTTTCCTAGCGGTTTCTTGCAACCCGTGGACACCTGGTTAATCGAAGTTTCGGGGGGTATTGTTGTGTTGCATATAGGCAACGCAAAGGGGCGAGGGCTGGAGTCCTAGCTACCCCTCCTCCGCCCCCCCTAAACCGTACTCCTTGAGCTTGTAGAGCAGGGTCCGGTGGCTAATTTCAAGGATACGGGCGGCATGAGTTCGGTTGCCATTGGTCTTAGCAAGCGCTCGCGTAATGAGATCAATTTCGAGGGCGGCTGTCTTCTGTTTGATGGAGAGGTTTGAATCGTCGGCCATCACGGCTGGGGCCGCCTCCACCTTGGATTTATGCATGTAGTCTGGCAGCGCATCGAGTTCAAGCTCATCGCCCTGTGAGAGCACTAGCGCACGCTCAAGACAGTTCTCAAGTTCGCGAGCGTTTCCACGCCACTCGTAACTTAGAAATATCTTCATTACTTCAGGTGGCACCCGTCGCTCGGGCACACCTAATCGCTTCGAGTGTTTCTTTAAGAAATGCTCGACCAGGATCGGAATGTCTTCGGGGCGCTCGCGAAGGGGAGGAAGGTGGATTGAAACGACATTGAGTCGGTAGAAGAGATCTTCTCGAAAGCGACCCGTTACAACGTCTTCTTCAAGGTCGCGTAGTGTTGCAGAGATAACTCGCACATCGATAGGGATATCAACTTCATCACCCACTCGCCGAATTGCCTGCTCCTGCAGCGCACGGAGAAGCTTTACCTGGAGGTGCAGAGGGAGTTCGCCTATCTCATCCAAGAACAGTGTGCCGCCTGAAGCTTCTTCAAAGAGTCCCTTCTTGTCGCGGGTGGCATCCGTAAAGGCGCCCCTCTTGTGTCCGAAAAGCTCGGACTCAATCAACGTCTCTGGGATCGCTCCGCAATTGATCGCAACGAAGGGTTTTCCCTTGCGAGTTGAACTCTCGTGAATCGCACGGGAGATGAGCTCCTTTCCTGTTCCGGACTCTCCGGTGATCATGACCGTTGTGGTGAAGGGAGAGAGCCGGTGAACGATATCAAAAACAGAGCGAAACGCATCGCTCTTTGCGATGATATTGTTGAACGAGTAGCGTTCTGAAAGAGTTGCTTTAAGAGATTGGTTCTCTCGCTTGAGGCGCACATGCTCCTCAAAGCGCCGTAATGTAAAGATCAGGTCGTCTGGAAAGATCGGTTTGCGGATGTAATCAAATGCTCCGCAGGCTGCAGCTTGGGATGCGATATCTTGGTTACTAAAGGCGGTCATGAGGATAATCGACACCCGTTGAGCCGCTTCCTGAAGAACATCAAGCCCAGAGATTCCGGGAAGACGGAGATCGCACAGTACAAGATCAAACGTTGCTGTATTAATGAGCTTTACGCCATCATCGCCTGAAAGTGCCGTTGTCGTCGTGTATCCAAGCGTTTGCAGTACGAGTTCAAGCGAGCGGTTCACCTCAACATCATCATCGATGATAAGAATGCTGAGCGGAAGTGAGCCTACCGGTTCCTTCATTAGTGAAACACCTGCCAGAGTGTTGTTGGTTTTCTGTCCCGCAGAAATGCGATCAGGTCACCAAAATCGAACATGTAGAGCAGCGCGCCTGCAACAAGATAGGGACCAAAGGAGAGGTATTGGGAGAATCCGAGTCGTTTTGAGAGCAGCATGAAGATGCCACACACCGATCCAAACACTGAGCCTATAAAGATCGTAAGAATTGCGCACTGTGGACCAAACAGCGCACCGAGCGCTGCCAGGAGCTTGATATCTCCTAGGCCGAGCCCCTCGCGCTTGCGGACGACGAGATAGAGCCACCATACGGCATAGAGGAGTCCGCCTCCAGCTAGGATTCCAAGTAGAGAATCCTGCCATGCGGAAACAAAGGGGGACTCAA
>JBIJBZ010000002.1:0-59062 GCA_044344945.1 Bdellovibrionota bacterium
ATACCGGGGAAGGTGATGATATCAGGGATAATCATGTAATCGATATCGATCACAGTAATGAGGATAAGGCAGCTTACTATAAGAAAAGCTACAGCCGCGGTCGGGGTGAGGCCAAAGCGAAGGTAGCAGGTCGCGCAGAGGAGGCCGCTTACAAGTTCAATCAGAAAGTAACGAAATGGGATCTTTGCTTTACAGTACCCGCACCGTCCCAATAAAAAGAGCCATGAGAAGAGCGGGATGACGTGAAGCCACGAGAGCTGCCGTTTGCATTGAGGGCAGAACGAGCGCGAGGGATGAACGACAGAGAGGTGCCCCTCAGTAACCGGAATCCCCTCTCGTGCTGGCTCGTATTTCCCCATCGGGATCCGATAGGCGCACAACCCGAGGAAGCTCCCCGTAGAGATACCAATCATAAAACAGAATGTTGCGATGACGATCGTGGTGAGCATGGACCTCCGTAGGAGTTTGATTCCGCAAATAGGTAATAGGGTCTAATAATTTTGCGTAGTCCGAAATAGAAAATGAACGTTTTGGGAACAGCGTCTCATTTTGTTGCGGATGAGGCGGTTAATGGAGGGTCGTGACGACCTAAGCCCAGCACGCCGAGCCGTTGCCGCCGTACAAAAAGCACGAGCCCGGAAAGTGCCAGAAGAAGTGAGAGGAGTTGGTATCCGGTCCACGGGGCAACCAGGAGCGTTTCGTGTCGCATCCATTCGTGAAAGAACCGGAACGTTCCGTATGAGATCATGTAGAGGTGAAAGTGTTGGCCGGGCAGAATTCCTCGTCGCCGCAAGATCATGAAGACCGCTGCAGCAACGAGATTAAAGATTAGCTCAACTTCAGCCGCAGGCCAGTGTACTGATCCATCCGCGTGCGTGACGGTATACCATGCAGGAGGTAGTTCCTGGCCTGGGCAACACCGATTCACCATGCATCCGATCCTTCCGAGTGCGATACTGAGTGGCACCATCTGAGCAAAGAGGTCCCCTGTGACTCCTTGGTACCGCACGAGCTTCTTGGCGAGCTCGACTCCGATGTATCCACCAAGTAGCCCACCTACGACGGTTTTTCCAACCAGCACCATCTCCATCCAGCGTGGATTGTGCAAAAGCACGTGAACTTCAGAGAAGCAGTATCCGAGCTTTGACCCGAACGCTGCTCCACAAAGAGCACCGAGTACTACCAGTACCATCTCAGGTGAGTCCCCTCGGCGCGAGCGCCAGAAGGCAAGGCTACACCCAATTGCAAGCAGCATGAGAATGCTTGAGACGATACTCATGCGCGGCTATCTGGAAATCCGGAGTAGTATCGACAGAAGGAATCGAGCTTTCCATCTGGTCGGATTACGTGGGTACAACACCTATCGATCCGATCATCATCCCAGGTTCGAGCATCCATGAAGGGTTTAATAAAAAGCCTGAATGTGTGCGACTCATCAAGTTCAAACTGCTTAAGAAGTGCCCCCAGGGGCTCTGACTCGCAGCCGCACTGAGAGAGATCCTCAAGGCTGTAGCGAATTCGGTCGGCGAGAAATCCTTGTAGAGACTTAAGGTTTATAAGGTCGCTCATCGACTGAATACCGCCGTCAACTTTAAGAAGATATCCGATCGTAGCGCAGTTTGGGTCACCGCACGGCAGGGGGGTGAAGTCGTCGTATTTCAGCTTGCCGCTTGATTGCTCAACGGCGCTCACGATTATATCAGCCACTGAGTACGGAGAGCTGCTCCAGTTTACTCCGGCTGGCTGCCGTCCACTTACAAATACGGGCTGAAATGAGATTCCGCGAATATTTGGAAATGAAAGCCCATACTCGACCGAAGACCACAGGTTCCCGATGTTCTCCGGTGTTACCGTCATCGCAAGGGTAACGGGGAGCTTCATGTCACAGGCACGTCGAATAGCGGCATCCTTGATCGCCCGCAGATCTGCTCCGCGCAGCTCCTTTTGTCCTGCGACCTCGGTGCCGTCAAATTGGAGATAGAGCTGTAGGTTGTCGTACGAGACTCGCTTTGAAAGTTCAGCGGCAAACGATTCGTCCTTAGCCAACAGCACACCGTTGGTATTGATGAGCAGGTACTGAATTCGAGGCTCTGACTTGATCCAGTCAATTAGTTCAAAAAATTGCGGATGGAGCGTGGGCTCGCCCCCAGAGAGCTGCAGGATCTCAATCCCTCCTTTTCGGTCGAGTACGCCGCAAATCCGCTCTTTGATCGCCTCAAGTGAATGCGCGGCGACCTTTGCGCCAGTTCCAACGGGTGAGTTGGCATAGCAGGTGGGGCAGGCGAGGTTACAAGAATCAACGATCTCGATCAGTGCGAGGCAGGTCGAGAGCGATTCGAATGGAGTCGATGCTGGAAGTTGAGCATTGCGGCCGAGAACTCCAGTGGCCGATTCAGCGGCATTGCAGGTTTGTCCTGGAGCGCAGCAGCTCTGCGAGCCACGTGAGAGCCAATAGAAGCGATTGTCGCTGCTTAGTAGGTAGGACTGCTCTCCGTGTTCGGCACAGGTGCGTTCCAATACTATCTGTTGTCCCACCTGCACGACTCTTGCCGGTGCTTGGGAAAAACAGATGGTACAACGACTTGTCGTTTCTTTAATTATTCTCCTGTCTGCTGTGATGATGGGAAGCGATCTTATCATGCGAATTCAAAAGCCCGTGAGTGCTGTGCAGGTGGCAAAACTGATGAAAGCGTTTGTCAGAAGAATCCCAAACCAGATTAGGACTCCAATGAAGGGCCTCAGCGGCGTGTCTGACTTTAGTCCTCGAGCTAGCGTATATGAGGAGACGATCGGTGCAATACACAACACTAGTCCCGCAAGAAAGAGGCCGCTAATAAGGATGGAGCTGCTTTCAGCGTCCGATAATAAAAACCCTGAGAGCGATGCGAGTGCTAAGGTTCCGAACAAGCAAAGTGTAGGGGAGAATATCAAGAAAGGCAGGAGCAGAAGAGACGCCGGCTTTGAGTCGGTGATTTTACCCTGCTGCCCACTTGCACGAGTATTATCGCTTGGCTCTGGGTTCATGGTTTATCCTCCAAAAAGGGCAACGCATGTGCCGAAGCAAACAAAGGCATTCAAGGCCCCAATTCCGCCCCAGATGGCGAAGCCGGCGATGAACCGTAGAAATGGATGTACGTCTAGTCGGCCAGCTACCTTTCTGGCGCAAGCAATCGGCCCCAGACTAGCGACGAAACCGAGAATGGCAACCAAGGGTATGCCGACGAGAGACACGAGTTGATACATAGCGCTCGAGAATGGTTTTTGGGGCAGATATGATGGTGGTCCGGCCAACAGTGCAAGGGTTAACAGAGTCGCAGGAACTGCCCAGATAGTTGGTGAGAAGATAAGAAAAAGCCAAACGAGCGTGCCCGTCGAGCTGCTAGCTTGATCGGAGCTTGGCGTGGTCTCTTCAGCTTTATCGCTCATACCATACAACTGTGCCACGCATGTTGCGCTCTCTCAAGACAGTTAAGGGGCTTGGATAGACTGTACAATTATTCGTGTTTAAACGCATGGGGTTTAATTGTCCGAATCCTGTTAACGCTGATACATCCCGCAATCTTTGTCGTGTCGAATCCGGGCCAGGTTCGCCAATCACATGGCGCTTTTGGATAATACGATTGGTCACTTGAGAGTTTGCCTTCGAATGAGACTTGGTAGTTGGCTGCCGTGGCTGTGGGAAAATATGGAATAGGCCTCAATTCTGGATGTGAATTAATCATCGTGTCGCTAAGAATTGCTGCAAAGACTCTTTTCGAGTTGTCTTCGTAGAACCAATTTCCTAAACAACTCCACGCGAGGCGGCCTTTGAATCAGACCTGAGTAGATTCCGCTAACGCCACGTTTGCGCATATCATCGCGGTTACGGTGAAGAACCAATTTTTCATGGGGCTGTTCCTTCCATTCATGTCGACCCGGATCCCTATTTTCGCCCCGAATGAAGATTGATTCAACTAGAGCCAACAGTATCGCTCCCACTCCTTTTGAAAGTGAGAGTGCAGCTCTCTTTTCCGGCAGAAGCCGCGTATCCACCATAGAGGGTCGGGCGGTATTAGTGTCGAGTAGATGGCCCATGTGAAGCAGGCGTTTGCTAAGAGGATTGCAGATAGGCCGAAGTGCTCGGACTAGTCTCGATGCGCCGTGAATAGGCGCGATGCAAGACACTGCCCCTCACAACAGAAGACTGAACTCGGGAAGGATAAAGATGATGCTAACAGGGTATAGCTGTGCGTGGATAGTAGGATCGGCAAGAGAGTGTGGCGTATGGGTACGCAAAACGTGGGGAGAATATCAAGAGAATCATGCGTAGAAGGGATGTTGGCCTTGAGGAAGTGGTTTGATCGTAGCGCCTAATCCCACGTGTTTTATTGGCTGGATCGTGCTTCAAGAGCCTCGTCGTGGAGTGGCTAGGGAGATTAGGAAGTCATGCGGGGTTTAAGGCATACGCACACCCTTCTCGATTAAGGCTTCGCGGAATAGTCCGCTGGGCAGAGGAATTCCGTATGTAGCGTAGTCCCGCAATGAGAGAGAGTATGCATCGATCCCGCCCGCTTTGCTGATCACGTGGTCAGCATACCCGAGGGCAAGTTGACGCTTGGCTGCTGCCGGTATTGCCGCTCCACCGTCATTCGCCGTGTTAGTGAATATCTGCTGGTCTTGGGCAAGGACCTCAGATCTGTTTGATTTAGAATCCGTGCGGCTGATCTCATACCAAGCTCCCTCGCCATTCGTCGCCGACACGACACGGTAGACCGAGTCAGACGATGATGACTCCGCGATAACTGTCTTCTGTAACGGAGATGCATAGAGGGGAGGCGCCATAAAAGCGCCCATAACGCAGACGAAGATGAATCTGAAATATGCACAGTACCGTTTCATATGTGTCTCTCTATACCGGGATAAAATACCGGGTTGCTCCATAGTTTCGCTCCCAACTATACGCATCATAGTTCTGCTGAATTGAGCCACTACTACTCGAATTGCTCCAAATTGTAGACCCTCTGCCCCAACCGATATGGGATCCGTTAGCCCCATACGAGTAGTTTGAGGCAATAATAAAGTCCCTGCCACTGGCAATAGCCTGATCTCGTGAGACCTGCATAAACGCCTGTGGATTACGGAACATCGCATCCATGGTATCCTTTACTGAGAGCGGGTTGCCACCTCCTCCGTACATGCCTGTGATCGTTCCACCAGTTATCTGTCTGAATATATCGTTTACGACCCAGGCGCATGCGAGATTGCCACCATCGGTGCCTGGGATGCCGCTGGTATCTTGCCCAATTCGGCCCATAATAGCGCTCGTGAATGAGCCAGGCGCGCCACCCATGAAGCTAGCAACTCCTCCTATCGGAAGGCCTAGCTGCCCCATAAGTGTTTGCACAAGCACGTTAAGAAGCAGTTCGCCAATTACGCCTGAATCTAACCCAACGCTACCTGCGTTGCCGGAATCTTGTCCGGTATTGAGCCTAGCCCTATCATTAGGCATACGCTGGGGGGAGGGGCTGGGTGGTACAAATCCATCGACCGCTACCTTCTGTAAGCGGCCGCCGGACGAGGTGTTGGTAAGTAGACCGGCAGGATTGTTGGGAATTCCGACTGCTTCGGGGAGAGATCCAAAAGGGACCAGAGACACTGCTGCTAGAATCAGTACGAATCGCGTGGTTGAAGGTATATTCTGCTTCATAATCGCGCCTCCCTCGTACCTCTCTGTTGTGCCACAACTCCGCTTCTTGTCCTGTTATGAGCCTTCTAGTATCTGACGTGACTTATGCACGAAAAGACGATGGGCCGAGGTCGTATGAACGTGCGATCTAGCTCTGCGCTTTAAACAAGGAACACTTACTTGTGAGTAAGTCGCTACATGCGCAGAAGTAGTGCGGGACCCAGAATATGGGGAGCGCTTTACTCACAAGTAGGTGTTCCTTGAAGTGGATCGTCAAATTTTATCCTTACTCATCAACACTTCATACGGATCAATGCGGCGCATTGCTCAGTTGCTTGGTATCCCTTCCGCTACGCTCGCTTACCGTATTGACCGACTCGAGCGAGCTGGGGTAATTGCGGGTTGCTACCGCCTTGTGGATATCAAACCGATCTCTCATATGCCAACGGTGCTATTGATGCGGACTCGACTCTTCGATGAAGAGCAGCACAAAACTTTGCGGGAGTTTTGCAAAAATCACCCACAAATAGTCTACCTCGATATCATGATCAGCCAGTGGGGTGCGCGGGCTTTTATGAGTGCTGAATCCCACCAACAGAGACTAGACGTTGTTCATGCACTGACCTTGAAATTCTCTCCGAAGATTGAGTCAATCTGCGTAATGCCCCAACTCCGTTTCCATCGTTTCTCTACCTATCCCTTTGTGAAATTTGAGGCGGTGAGGCCAACGTAGGGGGTTTGAACGGCCCGGACTTCTTGGGAGCAGAGTACCTTGGATATCCCTTCTGTGCTGACTTAATTGCCATTTAGTTGGGTTATATGTTCCTCCTGGGAGAGTTGTCCGGTAGCTGCGAATCGCCTTTTTGTGCACATTGAGCGGCGAACCCGCCGGAAGCGGAGGTAATTAAGGGATCTGACGGATGGCGTAAGGCTTGTACGCATGCGTCATCCGTTGATACAGGTGCCACCAAACGGTAGCCGAGCGTGCTAGATTAAGGCAATTAACTGTGATGGTCATATCTGAGGGTCCTATGCGAATTCTCATAGCTTTACTTCTTGTAACCCCTTCAACGGTCTTTGCGCAGGGATATCCGCTCACTGGTAGCACAATCATTCATCAAGGCGGTAACCAAATCGCGATTGTTCCCCAGGTAGGTGCGATGCCTGAGCGAAACAGTGCGGGATGGAACACCGGCTACAGTGTCGTCACATCGACCGAGGAGCGACCCAATCCACTTGGCTCATTGATGGGTGGAAGTGACACGGTTCTTGAGAGTCGGACTCAGGTTGTGCCGAATAATGCGTTAGGCCAACCGATGCCGGGCGGATACCGGCCTTTTGAGGAACCGAATAGCGCTGGTTGGACCACAGGCTACAGTGTCGTCACTTCCACCTATGAGCGACCGAATCCTTTAGGGCATGCGCTTGGTGGAAGCGAGACAGTTACGGAGACGACGACGCGAGTGCTGCCGAACGATGCGTTGGGAAATCCGATTAGGCCGCTACTGCCTCTGTGGCCGTGAGGAAGGTACTTATGCCCTTTTTTACAAGTAAAAAGATTGGAAAAACTCGCGGAACTACTCCCCGACAGCCGCCTTCTTTGTGCTCTTCCTCTTTGCTGCCGGCTTCTTTTCAGCAGCTGGCTTCTTGGCGGCGGGAGCCTTAGCGCCCCGTTTACCACGTTTGCCTTTCGATGGACCCTTGGCTGCACGAGCAGCGAGGAGGCCCACTGCCTCTTCGATCGTCAACGCCTCTGGATCGCTTCCCTGTGGGAGCGAGGCGTTCGTAGTGCCGTCTGTTACGTATGGGCCGTAGCGGCCGCTCTTTATCTGAAGTGGTGCCTGAGTTTCCGGATGCTTTCCGACCTCTTTCAAGGTCTTGGGCTGACTTGCAGCGCGCCCACGTGTGCGGGGTTGCTTTAATAGTTCAAGCGCACGCTCAAAAGAGAGGGTCAGTGGTGATTCATCGGCTGGGATTGAACGACTCTCGGATGCGCACTTTACGTACGGACCGAAACGTCCACTGGCGATGAACACGTCCTCGTTATTCTCTGGGTTCTTTCCAATCAATTTGGGGAAGGCCAAGAGCTGCAATGCGATATCGAGATTGACGGCATCGGGTGTAATGCCAGGAAGAAGCGACGCCATTTTGGGCTTATCGCCACCTTCGACCATATCACCGAGTTGTACGTAGGGGCCGAAGCGTCCCTTCTTGAGGTACACCGGAAGATTTGTTGTTGGATCAACTCCGAGCGCCTCTGGGCCCTTAGCTGCTTCAGCGAGGAGCTGCTCTGCCTTGGCAGAGTTCAACTCATCGAACGCGATGCTGTCTGGAATGCTCGCACGTGTCTCTCCATTTGAGAGGAAGGGGCCGTAGCGCCCGATTCGAACTTCAACGTCTCTTTCTTGAGAATCTTTACCGAGCCTGATTCCACAAACCTCGCGCGGATCGATCTTCTCTTCGCCTTCGGTCACGAGATCCTTCAATCCCTTCGCAGCGGCGACATCGCCAAAGTAGAATGAATTGAGCTTCTCAAGGTTGTCCTTCTCGCCGCGGGAGATCGCATCGAGATCATCTTCAAGCTTCGCCGTAAACTCGTAATCAACGAGGTGTGAGAAGTAGCCCTCGAGGAGCCCCGTTACACCGATCGCCAGAAAGCTCGGGACAAGGGCGGTGCCCTTCTTGAATGCGTAGTCTCGTGAGAGCACAACATCAACGATCGTTGCCCACGTACTCGGTCGGCCGATGCCGAGCTTCTCAAGCTCCTTGATGAGGGTACCTTCAGTGTAGCGTGCAGGAGGTTGGGTTGAGTGCTTGAGGGTGTCGTACTTTCGAGCGGTGACGCGATCTCCTTGCTTGAGTGGTGGGAGATTTCTCTCCTGCTCAGCGAGATCGGCCTCGGGATCATCTGACCCTTCAACGTAGGCTCGTAGGAATCCTGGGAATGAGATCGTTTTTCCAGAGGCGCGGAAGAAGGCGTCTTCTACCTGTACCGAAACTGATACGCGGGTTCCTTCCGCATCTCGCATCTGAGAAGCAAGTGTTCGCTTCCAGATAAGCTCGTAGAGCCTAAATGCCTCAAAACCCAGCCTGTCGCGTACTGTAGCGGGAGGGGTAAACTCTGCGCCTGCAGGTCGGATCGCTTCGTGCGCTTCCTGCGCGTTCTTAACTTTGGTCTTATAGATACGCGGTTGGTCGTACAGATACTCTTTACCAAACTCGCGCGTAATAAGATTGCGTGCGCCGCTCAGAGCCTCCTCAGAGAGGGTCGTCGAATCGGTACGCATGTAGGTGATGAATCCGTTTTCGTAGAGGGTCTGCGCTACGGCCATCGTGCGCTTTGCGCCGAAGCCTAGCTTGCGGTTGGCTTCCTGCTGCATCGTGCTCGTTGTAAACGGGGCGTATGGCTTCTGCGTGAATGGCTTGCTCTCGACCTCGGCGATCGTTGGCTGCGCCTTGCGAAGCTTCTCTGCAAGGCTCTCTACTGCTGCTTCATTAAGAAGTAGAGCGTCTGATTTAGCAGAGATCTTTCCGGTGTCGGGATCAAAGTCCTTTCCAGTTGCAACGCGCTTCTCGCCCACGTGAGTGAGTTCTGCCTCGAACGGAGTTGATGGATCTGATGGAGCTTCGAAGAGAGCTTTGATATCCCAGAAGTCTCCCGACCGAAATCGTGCGCGCTCACGCTCTCGTTGCACCAGGAGTCGGATCGCAACGCTTTGTACCCGTCCTGCACTTAGTCTCGGAACCATCTTCTTCCAGAGCAGGGGGCTCACTGAGTAACCGTAGAGCCGGTCGATAATACGACGAGTCTCTTGGGCTTTTACAAGGTTCTCATCGATGCTGCGAGCATGCTGTAGCGACTCCTCGATAGCCTTCTTGGTAATTTCGTGGAACACCAAACGTTTAACTGGAACCTTCGGCTCAAGCACCGATAATAGATGCCAGCTAATAGACTCTCCCTCGCGATCTTCGTCGGTTGCGAGGAACACTTCTGAGGCGTTCTTGACGGCGCGCTTTAGTTCGTTGACCCGCTTCTCCTTTTCGCTTGGAATAATATAGAGAGGATCAAAGCTCGCATCGACATTGACCCCGAGGCGGGCCCACTTCTGCTTCTTTAGAGTTGCTGGTATCTCGGCCGCGTTGTTGGGGAGGTCTCGAACGTGTCCATACGACGCTAAGACCTCGAAATCCTTAGGTAAGAACTTCTCAATGGTCTTTGCCTTGGTTGGGGACTCTACAATTACAAGTCTCTTTGACATGAACTAACCAGTTGTATTTACAGCACCCGGGCCCCGTACCTTGGTTTTGAGGGCATCGTATTGCTCGTACCGGGCCTCATGATTACAGGTGATAGGCCTCTTAGCGCAACCCTTTTGGGGGCTTCGAAGTAACATCTTTTAATAACGTTGTTCCTTTATAGCCCGATTAGTAGCGACTAACGGCTTGGATCAGCCTGCTTGAGTTTTGATCGTTAAGGATGATGCGAATGTTGTGAGGCTAGGTTCTGTTCCTGGTGCCCCAAAACCGATTTCTATTCGGCCGCCCGAAGTCCACCTCTTAATCCTCATCCTGCACCGGTTTCCTAATTCTTATCCCGTTATCTCTCTCCACCGGTTCCTCGTGCGCAGATGGGCGCCCGACTAATATGAGGCCCCAAATAATTGGCGCGTTGCATACCAGGCCTCGCCCGGCGGATGAGTGGATATCCAAAATGTCATTGCTGCTATATGTAGTATTTTCAGTATATTACCAGAGCCCCGTTCCGAGTCTCCCAATTTCCTTGCCTGACAACGCAATAATGATATCATAATATCATTATGAGCCAGCAGAGCCGAATACTTCTTCGTCTCCCAAAATCGCTTCACGACGAGGTGAAAGCGCGCGCCTCTGCTGCGGGGCTCTCGGTTAACGCGCTCTTGGAGCGACTTATCGCGCAGGGGCTCTCAGCCCCGGTTGAAAGCGATGTTACTGGGGCCATCGTCCAGCGCGCACAGAGGGAGTATGGAAAAAACTGTATCGGGCTTTTGCTGTTTGGTTCTCAGGCTCGCGGCGATACGCACGATGCGTCGGACACGGATCTTTTGCTGGTCGTTGGTCATGAGGTCCGAATAGAACGGAGCCTGTATCGACTCTGGGACACGCTTCTTCCAGAAACGATATCGCTGCATATCGCGCACCTTCCAAAGGAAGCTAACGATGCCGGTTCGCTCTGGCTAGAGTGTGCGTTGGATGCGAGGATCCTCTTTGACCCAACAGGAGCAATCAAGAACTCCCTCGCAAGGATTCGAGAATTTATTACCTCTGGAGAGGTGGTGCGGCGCGTTACACATGGGCAAGGATATTGGGTGCCTCGATGAAGAATAAATCGCTAACAAAAGATTACATCGTTCGTGGCGGGATTCGCCTTGCGGCACTACAGGTTCTCTTTGACCAAGGCGGCTATGCTGATGTCGTGCGAGAAGCACAGGAAATCGTAGAGCTTGTAAGTAAAGCGCTTATTCGACACCTCGGCGCCGAGCCAGCGCGGGTGCACGATGTAAGTGCGCAGCTCGCGGAATTGCAATCTCGTTTACAAGCAGAGCAACACGCGGGGCTTCAGACATTAATTGATATCTCACGCGAGCTACGCCGCGATCGTGAATTGGCCTTCTACGGAACTGAGGATCTCACGCCAAGTGAGTTTTATTCGAAAAAAGACGCTGAGCGAGCGCTCTCACACGCCAAGCAAGCTGTAACATTTGTCGTTGAAGTTGTAGGGGCGTAGGTCAACACGCGACGTGTTTGTAGGTTCCCTTAACTCTTCTCCAGCATTGCGCGTAGTAGCGAGATCCGTTCCCGTAGTTGGCGTTCTGTGCACGCTGTTTGCGTCTTTACTTTTTGCTGAGCATTTAGTTGGGCGTGAATTTGAGCATGCGATCGTCGTGAACGCTTGTGGAAGATGTTCACAAGCTTGCGCACCTCGTTAATCAGAAACGCTTTCTCCTCTGCCCGGGTGCGTCGTTCATCGAGACGGGCGGAAACTTTTTCGGTAACGACTTGGTGGATCTCTTCGTGGTGCGAGATTCCGCCAAATAGTGAAAGCTGATTACCGTGAACAATAACACTTGAGAGCCCGCTATTTCGCGATGCAAGCGCTTCCCACTGCGGGCGGTCCGGACGATCGTCGTTACTTGCTTCGCGCCGCCGGAAATCCTCTTCGAATTCGCCTTTGGGGCGAATGCAGTGTCGGATCTCAGTCTCAATCTCTTCTGCTAACTTGGTGAGTGTCGGATCAGCCGGCAGATAACAGTACGCTACCTGCAGCGCATTGAGGGTGGGGATACGGCGAACGATCCGCCCCAAGAATTGTCGGAAATACATCTTGGTTCGAACCGTTGTCGCATACACGCCGATCCGTAATCGCGGAATATCGACCCCTTCACTCACCATGTTGCATGCAACAAGCCACGGCTCGTTAGAGTCACGGAAGTTCTTGAGCCTCCGGGCAGCCTCAGACTCCTCGGAGAGGATCACGACAGGATTGGTATTTGTGAGACTCGCCAGGAGCTTCGCAAGCTTTCGCGCGCTGGTCTGGTCCGCTGCCACCACGAGCCCGCCGGCATCGGGTTGCTCGCGGCGAGTTTTAAGGAGCATCTCGTGCGCATCACGCAGCATCGGTTCAATCCAACCGCTCGTAGTGTCAAGGGCGGCGCGTAATCGCCGGGATTGGCCGATGTAGTCTAATTCATCCGAGAACGAAGCGCCGGCATCTCCAGCTTCTTCTCGCCACGCGACTTCGCCGCCGTACGTAAAGAATGCAGTTGGACGGCACACCCCTTCCTCAACGGCGCGGCTGTACTGGTATGAGTAATCGGGGAGGCTGAAGCCGTGTTCGTCGTAGGGGACAAACGGGATAGGGGAGTTGTCGCTTCGGAACGGAGTTCCACTGAGGGAGATAATAAAATTAGCTTCGTGGAATGCTGACCGGAGCCCATCTCCCCATGAGAGTCCTTCTCCAGCGTGGTGGACCTCATCGAGGATGATGCACGAACATGGAGTGAGGCGTCTAAAGAGCCCGGGCTTCTGCGCCACTTGTTGGTAGGTTACTACAAAACCAGCGTAGTCGCCGCCAAGTATTCCTTTCGAGTTAGAGAAGGAGCTATCGAGGTGGAGATCGAGGTTAAGAGCGGCGCGCGCCCACTGAACTTTAAGATGCGCAGTTGGAACAACGATCCCGATGCACCGAGCGCCGCACTTCTTCATCTGATGCAGCGCCAAAACCAAAGCCGCCGTAGTTTTTCCTGCACCTGGTGTTGCTTCAAGTAGGATCTGACGCTCACCGCGTAAGATGCAGTCGCGGTAGGTACCGAACGCCTCTTGCTGCCAAGGGCGCAGCTTGACCTCCTTGATCGTTGAAGGGGTCTTTTCGAAGCGCGGCGGTGATGAAAGAGAGCGTACAGCAGACGACATCTGAAACAGCTAACAGGGTCGCGAAAAATTGTTACCTCGCAAATACTGTAATACGTTTGAGCAGAGTTCCGTCAAACAGGCACAGTGTGCAGCAGGGATAGCTCTCTATGAACCTGCTGGCGAGTTACTACGTGTCTCTCGCTACCACCGGCTCACACGCGGCTTGTCATGTTCGGGGTGGCAGAGAGGTGACAGCTCGGAGTATTCCAAACTGTCGGCCCATAGTCGTAAACAAGATGTGAGAGCCTGTCGAGATGTAAACGACTGAGGTGATTTAGATTTACGATCTTGCACGAGATGCGCGAAGCATGCTTCATCGCTTTTTACCACCAAAGGTGTTAGCCTTCATGTGGCTTGACCACTGGAGCCCGTAATGACCAATTCGAACGCACTATCTATTTCGCAGCTCTCATCCCCGATCGGCCTCGTTGCCGGTAACGGGCGTTTCCCGATTGAGTTCGCTACCAACGCCCGAACACACGGCCTCTCAGTCGTTGTTGTTGCGCTTAAAGGTGAGGCCGACCCTCAGATTGAACAGCTCGCAGAGAAGTGCGTATGGATTAGCGTGGGGCAGCTCGGCAAGCTCGTTAAAACTCTCAGACAGGGTGGCGTCAAGCAGGCTGCCTTTATCGGTGGAGTTACTCGGGTACACTTTGTTGATGGGTTTCGGATCGATTGGACAGGACTTCGTATGCTCTCGCGGATGCGATCGTTTAACGATGACTCGATGTTGAGAAACATCATCAATGTGGTCGAGCGGTCTGGCGTTACAGTTATCGCTCCAAATATCTTGTTGCAAGACAGCGTGCCTCAGCGTGGGGTGCTGGCTGGCAGACCTCTCTCTGGCTCGGTGCTTGAGGATGCGCGGATCGGCTGGGATGCTGCTCGTTCGATCGGGGCGCTCGATATCGGCCAGTCTGTAGTCGTGCGAAATAAAACAGTTATTGCTGTTGAGGCTGTCGAAGGTACTGACGCAACGGTTCAGCGCGCTGCAGGTGTGCGGGGCGGAAGCGGGGTTTTAGTTAAACTTGCAAAGCCGATGCAGGATCTGCGCGTTGACTTGCCAGCGATCGGCTCGCGAACGATTGACGAAATGAAGGCCAGCAACCTGGGAACCCTGGTCGTCGAAGCTGGAAAGTGCCTTATTCTGGATCCGCAGGCAGTGATCGAGAAGGCCATGTCCCACGGAATTACGATCGTTGTGGCTGAGACGAAGGAAGACCTCGGTTAGCAAATTCGAGGGAATCCTGGGTTAGTACCCCGGCTCCCGGGATCGCCTGCCGTAATCATCGGCTGGTTCCACATGCACTAGCACCTTAGATATTTGGGGAAGCTCGCGGTGGATTGCCTCCCCAACGTTGTGCGCAACTTCGTGCCCTTGTCTAATTGATGCCTCAGGATCGCAGAGCACATCCAGGTCAACGAAGTGATCGAACCCAAGCTTACGAACGTGACACTTGTGAGTTCCTAAAACCCCAGGAACCTGTTCGGCGATCTCGCGGATGCGCTTAGCGATCTCCGGATTGGGAGCGGTATCGATAAGTTCAAGGAGCGCGGGTTTAATAAGGAGTGCGGCATTAATCGCAATCAGCGTTGCTGCGATAAGTGCTGCAAAATCATCTGCGCTCTCGTAGCCTGGGCCACCGACCAGCGCCGTCGAGATACCGACAAATGCAGCCGAGCTTGAGATCACATCCGCTCGGTGGTGCCAGGCATCGCTCTTTAGAGCAGAGCTTCCGATCTGATCGCTAGCCGCAAGCACATTGCGAAAGAGGGTCTCTTTCACAGCGATTACCGCGAGGAGTACGAGTAAGGTAAATGGCTCTGGCCCGTGGTGCGGGGTTAGGATCTCTTGTGTGCTCTCTACGGCGATGAGTATCGCAGCGCCAAAGAGAATGAGGGCAACCGCGAGAGCCGCGAGCGGTTCAAATTTCCCGTGGCCGTACGGATGGTTGGTGTCGGCCGGCTTTCCGGCCATGCGCACACCAAAGAGAACTATCAGGGACGATAAAATGTCGGAGGCTGATTCAATGGCGTCAGCGATTAGGGCGTATGAATTTCCAAGTATACCTGCGACGGCCTTGGTTATTGCGAGCCCTGTATTAACAGCTATCCCGAGCGCAGCCTGTCGAGCGCCGGTCCGAGCGGCACTTTCAGCGTGAGATCTCACCGAGCGTTACTCTGCGTACTTTACCGAGCAGCCATATGGCTCCGTATCAGACACGGATATCGGCTTGTTTGCTGCAAGCGCATCGATAGCAGCGAGAACGTAATTGGTTGAGGAAGCGATGTCGCTTGAGCGGGTTGATGGAGTGCTGTCGATAGCGCCTGCGTATGCGACGTTGCCTTTTGAGTCGATTACAAACATGTGGGGTGTTGTTCGAGCTCCATAGGATTTTCCAACGGCGCCGGTCGGATCGAGGAGGAGTTCGTTTGATTGCATGGTGAGGTCCCGCATCGTGTCATCTGCATCCTGTTGCGCAATGTGCCCCTGCTTACCCGCTGCGTTTGAGTTAATCGTGAGCCAGATAACTCCCTTGTTGCGCGCTTCCTTCTGGAACTTCTGCATATCGCCGTTGGCGTAGAACTTCTTTACGAACGGGCATCCTGGATTAAACCACTCAAGCACCACCGTGCTACCTGCAAAGCTTTTAAGGGACACATCGGTGCCTTTAGCGTTCTTAAGCGTGAATTGTGGAGCAGCTTCGCCTACCTTTGCTTCATCGGCAAAAGATGATGAAGTTGTAATTGAGAGGAGGGCGACAATTGTTAAAAGTAGGTGTTTCATAGGAGTAGCTTTAAATCGGTCAGTTCTGAATCGTAGGTGCTTGAAAGGCTTCTCTCTGCCAGGGAGTAAACATTAATTCCTGGCAGCGGGGCCTCTCATATGAAATCTAGCGGTCTTCGCTCAGCCTGGCAATTTTTTTAACGCATCAATAACGATACCTGGGGTCAGGACGTTCGGTAATACTATCGGGTCTGAGGCCGCACCGGGGATGATTACATTTAGGGGGACGCCGTTCCGTCCGTAGCGTCGGAGCGCATCGGTAATTGCTTGATTTTTCGAGGTCCAGTCCGCTCGGATGAGGGTCACGTTCTTCTTAGTGATGAGATCCCGGACCTCCTCAGAGCCGAACACAACCCGTTCATTGACTTGGCAGGTGATGCACCACTCCGCCGTAAAATCGAGATAGACGGGGCGACCTTGGGCAGCCAGGCGGGTGAGGCGCTCCTCTGAAAAGTTCTCCCACAATAATCCGTGCTCGTCAGTAAACGGCACCACTGCACCGTTCGATGACGAGGCGTGACTACGGGCGTCATCGATCTCTTGAGAGCTTGGTATCGCTGTGTAGATGCCGGTCGTTATCGAGAGGAGGGCAAGTGTGCGCATGATTCGCCCGGGACGCTTATCATGAGAGCGACGGGCTGTTGCCAGCAGCCAGAATCCAAGCGCCACCAGAAGAATCCCCCATAGTACATCGATCATGAGGTTGAGAGCAGGTGGCTCCAATCCCATCTGTCGGGCAAAGACCCGAGCCAGCCACACAACACTCGCAAAGAGGGGGAACGCCATCGCTTCCTTAAAGGTAACCATCCACTCCCCCGGCCTCGGCAGAAAGCGAAGAAGGGAGGGGCGGTACGAGAGGAGCAGATACGGAGCGCTCATGCCGAGCCCAAGGCTTGTGAACACGATGAACCCTGAGATCGCCGGCAGGGTGAGCGTAGCTGCAAGGGCAGAACTCATGAACGGGGCTGTGCAAGGAGTGGCTACGGCGGTAGCAAGCGCTCCGTTAAGGAACGATCCGATGTAGTTCGTCGGAAGCTTTGACGATCCGGCCCAGCTTTGGAGTCGTGCGCCGACCACAACATCGGTCAGGAAGATGAATCCGATTACAAGCAAGGTGAACAGCATCACTACGACAAAAGTTGGCGACTGAAGCTGGAATCCCCACCCGAGCTGCTCTCCACCAACCTTTACCGACAGTACAATAATGCCGAGTATCCAGAACGAGGCTACGACGCCGACCGAAAATAGAAGTCCGTGTGTTCGTGTGGTACGCGGGTCCTCTTCGGCGTGCTTAATGAAGTTTAATACCTTGATCGAAAGTACCGGAAACACGCACGGCATCAAGTTTAAAATAATCCCACCGATGAATGCGAATATCACGGCTAATCCGAGACCCATTGTGCCTGTAGCAACCTCCGCTTGGCGATCTTGCGAACTCGTTGAAACCTCTTGAATCGGCTCTCCCGGGTTCGTGTCGATCTGAACAGCCTTTGGAAGCCCGTTTTCGGACCAGCCCTGCTCAGAATAGAGAACTCCACGCACACGAGAGATCGGTTCGCGGCGTCTCGGGTCTCTTTGAAGCGAGAGTCGTAGCGTGTCTCCATCTCTGGAACTTACCTGTGCTGCAGAGTTTGAGATAATTTTGGGGTCCTCGGGAAAAAAAATCACTGATGAAGGAAGAACGCGTTGCCCCAGCGGAATCAGGGCGAGAATTATCTTATCCTGTTGCTCCTCGATAGCGATGGAGACGCGTTGTAATGGCGTCGGGATCCGATTGAAAGCTGCTTCGAATTCCTTGGAGTGCACTGACGGTGCGCCGTTCATTTTTGCCAGCGGCAGAGACAGCTCGACGGTGCCCTCGCCAGGGAGACATTCGTCTTTACACGCAAGCCACTCAAGGTTTACCCGCAGTTTGATCATTGATGTGTCAACTTTGGATGACACTTTTCCTTGAAATGGGATCAGAGTATTGCCCAATCCATAGTTGGTGAGTGGTCCGGTCGAGATACGCTCTGGGTATGGCCACAGCGGACCATCAATCGTCACCTCAGGATTGCTCTGCCATGTAAAGCGGGGAGGAAGTCCCGAATCTCCCGGGTTTTTCCAGTAGATGTGCCATCCGGGATCTAACGAGAATTTAACGCCGAGACTGAAGGTGGAGCCGGGCGAAACGGAGTCTTGATCGGCAACAAGTTCAACCCGCGTGTGCGGACCCTCTGTCTTTGAGGCGTCGCCGCAGCCGCATAGGTGCGAAGCGATAACACCGATAGGAGTAAGAGCGCGCAGCGTATATCGAAATAGAGATCTGAAAGGAGAGGGACTTCGCATAGGTATCAGAGAAAGAGCCTACAACGAACCCGGTGCTTCAAAAACTGGTTGGATGATGATTATGCCGCCTCAGCCCTTTGAGTGGCTTTGAGGTAATCAAACGAGAGTTCCTTGAACCCATCAGTCAGGTTCTGGAGATCTTGCTTGTATTGGTCTGAGACTTGACGCGCTTCGTTGGTAGTGAGGCCTGCAATGGCTGCACCGAGAACCGCTGAGTTAGCCACAAACTGCAGGGTTGGTTTTGCCAGGTTCTGGATCCAGTCAGCAAGTGGCGACTGCTGGTCTCGGGTCTTCTGTTGCTGGGTATCTTGGCTAACTTGTTGGTTCATAGAACTCTTTACCGTATGCTGCAGTTCTACCACGAGGATTGGCAGGAGCAAAGATTTTCTTCGGGGTGGATACTCAGGGGGGTGGGCGGCTAAAGTGGAGGGAAGTTTCGTGATATTAAGTGGTTAGGTAGCCCTCCTCGGTGTCACTTCAGTTTCTGATCTCTGTTCTGATTCCACGAGCCCCTCGGCAGGGATGAAAGAGGGGATTTGAAGTGCAAGAGTCGGGGTGCTTGGGTTGACCTCTCCGGTGAAAGACGAGTAGACTCCCCACCTCGTTGGGTCATGGTAAGGCTTCGCGGAGTTGGTCGTTGCGACCCTACGTTTTTCACCGCGCCGGTCCCGAGATTTGCAAACTAAGTATCGCTTTGTCGCTACCCGATTACAGGTAGTACGTAGGTAGGTAGTACGAACTATGAAACGCACATATCAACCCAGTAAGAAGAGTCGCAAGACTACACACGGATTCCGTAAGCGCATGGCTACTAAGGGTGGCCGTAAGGTCATCAAGGCTCGACGAGCCAAGGGCCGTAAGAGGTTGTCGGTTACAGCACCTCGCAAGGGTCACTATAAGTAAATCGAGAGGCTCTATTATCAGCCGTTTCGCGTTTGGGCCTAATGCCCGACTAAGAAAGAAGAGCGATATAGAGCGGTGCCAAAAAAAGGGCACCAAGATCTACGCAAAACATTTTCTACTCCTCGTTATTCCATCCGATTCGGGTGGTAGCAGGCTTGCAGTTGCTGTTACCGTTAAGCTCGAAGGGCGGGCGGTTGTTCGAAATCTAATTAAGCGACGCATTCGCCATGTATTTCGGGAGTCTCGCGGTGAATTCACTCAGCCGATTGACATAGTTGTTGTTGCGCGGCGCGACATTCAATCGTGTGAACTAGTAGACTATCGTAACGAGATCCTGGGAGCCCTTAAGGCTCATGGATATCTGCGTGCCGGCTAGTTAGCAGGGGATTCGCAACGCATGAGTCATCCATTGCCTCAAACTGCTCCACGGCGTCATCGTCCGATAGTTCGTTTGTTGTTTCGTATCTACAAGACTTGCATTTCGCCACTGTTAGGAAATGTGTGTCGATTCGAGCCAAGTTGCTCTGAATACGCACTTGAGTCCCTTGAACGGCATGGTCTCTGGCGTGGTGGTAAGCTCGCCCTCGCGCGGCTCTGTCGCTGTCACCCTTGGAATCCTGGCGGCCATGACCCAGTGCCTTGACCCTGGTGGATCTTTTCCTTACAAACACGAGCGCTCCCTCGCTAAACGTGGTAGGAAAGGAGCCGAGGTTAGGCCCGCAGTAAGTGCCGGCAATTTTTAGGCAAAGGATCCACAGTGACCGATAATTCAACTGAACAGAATCAGCGCAGCTTGCAGGCTATTATTCTCTGCGTCCTCGTGGCGATCCTCTATACCCAGTTCATTCTCGCTCCGAAGAAGCGAGCCGAGCAACAGCAGCTTCAGCAGCAACAGACGGCGACTCAAGCGGTACCCGCTGCTGTCCCTCCAAGTGCAGTCCCCGGTGTTCAACAACAGCCAGCAGTCCCCCAGCCGCTTCCAGTTGTTGGACAGTCCCACCCGGCCAAGGCGGATCTCGAGAATGCTCCAAAGTCGAGCATCGATCTCGGTTTAACAAAACTTACCTTCTCGCACCTCGGAGCGCGGCTGCTCCATTACAAACTTACGAGCTACAAGTTTCACCAAGGCAGTGACGAGCTGCTCGACCTGATCGACACGCCAGAGGGCTCTCCCTTTCCGCTTGGCGTCTACCTTGGGCAAGAGAGCGATGAGCGGGTTCAGTATTCGTTAGTTGCCGTTAACGGAGCCCCTCCACTAGCGCCCACGGTGTCCCTGAGCGCACAGCCGAATACTCCCGTTGTCTTGGATTTTAAGGGAACGCTGCCCAGTGGCGTTGGAATCACGAAGCGCATTACGCTTACTGGCGGAAAATATCTCTTCTCCGTCGATGTTGTACTCGATCGCCCGTCGTCGACAGGACAGGCTGTGTGGCTTGAGTGGTCGCATTTCTTCCCAGCCAATGTGGAGGAGAGCCTTCGCATCAAGCACACGCTTACCTATCTCGATGACCTCAAGAAGATTCACCACGAGCAGCTTGATCAGATAGCGCAGGGTGTGCGCGAGTACGGAGTTAGTAAGTGGGTTTCTCTCGGTGACACCTACTTCACCAGCACCATCATTCCGACTGTGACCACGCCTAATACTCTTCTTGGACGAGAAGGCGATCTCTTTTTTGGCCGGGTAGCTGGCGGCGCAACCGGCGGCAAGTTTTTTGCGTACGTTGGTCCGAAAGATTACAGGATTCTAGAGTCGTCCGGCGATTTTGATCTGCAGCGATCGATCGACCTTGGATGGTTTTCATTTCTCGCGCTTCCACTTCTCTGGCTGCTTCATACCCTCTACTCCGGTTTAGGCAACTACGGTTTAGCTATCATTGCGCTGACCCT
The DNA here is from genome assembly GCA_044344945.1 of Bdellovibrionota bacterium. Lineage (GTDB taxonomy): Bacteria > Bdellovibrionota_C > UBA2361 > UBA2361 > OMII01 > OMII01. The sequence continues at coordinate 21,021 of JBIJBZ010000002.1, forward strand.
GATTGTAAAAGCAGTGATGCTGCCCCTCTCTAAGGCGAGCTTTGAGTCGGCTCGGAAGATGCAAGATATCGCCCCTGAGATTAAGGCGCTTCGCGAGCGAATTAAGGATCCAAATCAGTTAAATCAGGAGACGTTTGCGCTCTATAAACGAAAGGGCGTTAATCCAATGGGTGGGTGTCTCCCGGTTCTGGTTCAGATCCCGGTCTTCCTTGGATTGTACAACGCACTACTCAATGCAATTGAGTTGCGCCACGCGCCATTTGCGCTCTGGATTAACGACCTGTCGGCTCCGGAGAGCCTGCAGCTGTTCGGAATCGGTATTCCTGTGATGGTACTCCTCATGGCTATCAGTATGGTCTACCAGCAGTGGACGACGCCGAATCCATCAGCCGATCCGACCCAACAGAAGATGATGATGATAATGCCGGTGGTGTTTGCTGGTATGTTTATCGTATTCCCGATGCCTGCCGGTCTTGTGCTCTACTGGTTGGTGAATAACATCATCTCTATTACTCAGCAGCTCTACATGCGCAGTTCGGATAAGGGTTCGGTGTATGTTGGAACACTCGTCGCAAGTGTTGTTATCTTCGGAGTAGGGTTTATCTTAACCATCATATGATGGAAGACACGACAATAGCTGCGCTGGCAACGGCACCCGCACCTGCGGGTGTCGCTGTCGTCAGAGTCAGTGGGCCCCGTGCTCGACTGGTTCTTAAAGCAGTCTTCAACGGAAAGAAAGATCCGCTGCGACTCCCGCGAACGCTGGTCTTCGGAGATATCCTCGATTTCAAGACCGGCGCATCAATCGACAAGGGTTTGGCGGTTTTTATGCCTTCGCCGTGGAGCTTTACCGGAGAGGATGTCGTGGAGTTCCAATTCCACGGAAGTCCGCTTCTTGTTCAGCGAGTGCTCCGGTCGCTCTACGCCTACGGGGTCGTGCCTGCTGCTGCAGGGGAGTTTACTAAGCGTGCATTTCTGAACGGCAAACTCGATCTCGCTCAAGCGGAGGCGATTGCCGATGTCGTAAACGCAAAAAGCGATGAAGAGCTCCGTTTTGCAGGCGAGCAGTTAAAGGGGCGGCTCAGTCAGGCGGTGTCGAGTGTTGGCGAGCCTCTTCGAGATGCGCTTGCTGAATTAGAGGCGATCATCGATTTCCCTGACGAGGATATCAATCCAGATACGCTCGACGCTATCGGTGCCCGAGCCGCCGTTGCGAGAGCCAAGATTGAACAGCTTCTTTCGACGTATGCCTTCGGTGCGTTAGTGAAAGAGGGTGTGCGCGTGCTTCTGTGTGGGCGGCCGAATTCCGGCAAGTCGAGCCTCCTCAATCTCCTACTTGGAAAGCGGCGCGCAATTGTTTCTCCCATCTCTGGTACAACTCGTGATCTCATTGAAGAGGAGGCATCACTCGCAGGGCACAAGTTTGTATTTTGCGACTCTGCAGGTATTCGAGAGACGAGCGATCATGTCGAGCAGATGGGCGTAGAACTCGCCAAAGAGCGTATCCCGTGGGCTGATCTGGTGCTCTTGGTGATTGATGCTAGCGATAAGCAGGGTGAGTGGCGCGAAACGTTGGAGCTGCTGCGTGGTAACGGGAAGCGGATCTGGGTTGTCGTAAATAAGATCGATCTTAATCCGTCAGCCTTGGCTGAATTCTACTGTGATTCGTCGGTGTGCCAGCAGAACTTTTTTATATCAGCGAAGACGGGCGATGGTATTGGTGCGTTGATCGAATCTCTGGTTGAGGATGTTGCCAAAAGTATCCCTGAACGAGGCGATGTTGGTGAGGTCGTAACTAATGAACGCCATCGGGATTGTCTCTTGCGGGCTGAACAAGCTCTCTCAAGTTGCATGGATGCCATTCAGCTCGGCGGAACTCCGCCTTCAATTCTTGCAGCAGACCTCAAGGAGGCACTTACCGCTCTCGATGAGATCGTGGGAAGGACCTACACTGAAGATATCCTGGGTCGGATATTTTCTAAGTTTTGTATTGGAAAGTAGAGCGGGGATTGCTCAGGTCGACGTATTTCTGGCTGCTTAGATACCCCTTTTCTACAGAGCAGGACGCCACCTTTTTTCCGTTCTAGAAAAGGGTAGCGCCCCTTTACCTACCCCCCCCCTTTACCCGAGAGGTTAGACGTTACCCCTCAAGATTTCGACCCGATGTGCCGAGTCTCCGTAGGGAAGCGAGGCAAAACCCGCGTGAACATGCTCGTAAACGTGAACATGAACGTACCCGGAATAAAAAATCAATGTTTTCGGGTACGTTCACGTTTACGAGCACGAGCACGTTCACGTTTTAGGCTCCACACTTAGACTCCTAATAGGTTTTGCCTCGCCTCCCTAGGGAGTTTGAATATACGGTACGGGTGCGCAGTTTGGCGCCGCTGGTCTGCATGGAGTCACGTGATGGCGAGGGACCTGGTCGGGACGGGTGAAAGGCGGGAGGTTCGGAGACCCGGTGGCGAATGGCCGCAAGTAAGCGGGTCCCCTACGCTTAAGGAGCGATCAAGCTATCTCGAACTACGGGATTTTAATCCTCTGGACCCTGCTGAAGATCTCAACTATCAGCGTCTTCTTTCTACGTTGCGTCTGGAGCCATTTTTCCGCGTCTTACCGGAAACGAGATCTACTGCGCCAGCGCTGTATGATGCGGTTCGGGAGAAGATCGCCAAGTTTGTAAGCGAAGGCTCCTTAACGTTGTATCCGCCTGGAACAAATATCCACGACCCAGAGCGGGGTAAGCCCGGGCAGATGCAGGTAGTTATGGCAGGAGAGCTCCAGATGACTCTCGACAGAGGGTGGAAAAAGGACAATCTACTGAAGCAAATGGGCTTCCGGGGGCCTACGTATGAGCGGGGCGAGGCCCTTGCTTCTTGGGCGATGGCTGGTAACACCGGCTCTCACTACGCCGACATTGCTGCAATTGGTCCAGTGTTAACCTTTGCGCTAAGCTCGCAGCAATATGCTGAGCTCATTATGATCACGATACATGAGCCAACGGTGTCGAGGGAAATCGCACCTATTTCGAGCGAGGACGTAGACGCGCTTAAAGCCGCGAAATTCGTTAAGCCCTACTCAGGCGAAGATGAAGCAGACCTGCTTGTTGTGATGCGCCCCCGCGACTTTAGCAAGCAACCAACGGAAGAATCAGCGACCGCTCGATGGAAGCAGGCCATGCAGGTTTGGGATGACAATGCTCATCTCATCCAGGCGGATTTCTTGCATAGAACTGATGGCGGATGGCGCATGGTATCGCATCAGATACAGGCTGCAATAAAGCGAGCTACCATCGCCCAGCACGTTTTACAGAAAAATTTTTTATATGACCTGAATGATATTCGCGACCTTGAGCCAGCGAAGCTTCCTCCACCGTTCCGGGTCTTGCTATCCAATGATGAGATGAGGGCGCTAGCTCGCAATTGCTCTCGCATATCCCCCGGTACGTATGAGGCCGCCGGGCAGCTATTCCTGGCTGTCTATAAAACCGGTGATGTTGAGCGTCCAGAGAAGCCTCTTAAGAATCACGTAATGGATACCTCGTCGCAGTTGCGCATCACAGTCGTTCGGCCTGATGCTAAAGAGTACCAGACATTTACAATTCCTTTTCCACGGTCAGGCGTGGTAGATCCCCGCTCCTTGGCGGTAGAGCTTCCTCTTAAGCTGGGACTCCCCAAAGGGGTCTCAATTCACAGTGTCGAACTTCCTAACAATGAAGAGATAGATTTCTATCGGATTCATTGCTCACAATATCGTGAAACCCTCGCGGCCTCCTATGAGTTTAGCTTCAGCCGTTGTCTGGCGGATATGATAAATCTCGGATACATCATGACTGACGAAGTAAGGCAGAGACTCGAAGCGCGCTTTGAGAGCGCGGCCAAGGTTTTGCAGGAACTGGTTGGGGAGCATACATCTTTGAGTATGAATGCTCATAGAGAGCTCGTTGCGGTGATGGACGGCTGGATAGCACGTGACGCTCAGGACCGGAGAGGCCCCGGCACAATCACGGTTGATGAAGCGAAGGCGAACGAGGTTGTGCGTTTATTTGAGCTGTGCGAGAGAGAGGCAAAAGCTAAGTCCCCTGACCGGCGTTCAAACGACACGAGCGTTCCCTCACCCTTAGGGAAGGTTGATCCAATTGAGCAAAAATTAGCAATAATTGTCTCGGAGAGATTCTCTCCTGAGACCTTGCGATTGTTAACGCAGGAGGCGATCGCGGGTTTATACTACAAGGATGCCAAGTATGCGTTCAGTCATAGGGTAGATGATGCTCTGAGGAGCAGGCACGTGGCACATTTTTCCCTGAAGGAATTCAGGGTGCCCTACGAGGTAGGCTGGATACGAGACCATGGAAGAGCGCTGATTGTTACACCTGATCGACATGAAAACCTGTGGGGGATGCACCACGAGCTAAAGGCGCTTGGTATCATGTCGGCGAGTGGCACTTTGCAGATCGAACGGCTGCGTGGAAAGCACCATCTTTTTCTGGGTGATGTAATCAACCGGAGAGTCAGTTTGCTTGGATATGGGACGCTGAGCCTGGTAGACACAATCATCAACGCAGCGCGGCAGCATAACGAGCGTGTGAAGGAAAGACCGGAGGATACTATCGAGGTTTCAATGATACTCGGTAATCATGAACTTGATCTCATCAGGCTGGATGAGGCGAGTTTACGCGAGATGTTCCCCGATGTCTCTCACTACCTAGTCGCACGTACCACACGCGAGAAGATTTTGGACATGATTAAAGAGGGTAAGATACTGGCGGCCGTGTACCTTGGTAATTCTGATCCCAACGCTCCTCCTGAGAGACACGCTGTGGCAACCCACTCGGGGATGGTTCCTGAGTTTAGAGATGCTGTGATAGGCTTGCTGCAGGATAATGGTCTACCAATCGATGACCAAACCCTTGTGAAGTATCTGAATCAGGAGTTACAGAGAGCCGCCATCTCCGGAAACTTTGATCACATTATGTTCGCGAAGTCCAAGTTGCGGGGGGGGGGTCATCACATGTCGGGATGTTTTGAGGCGGACATGGGTCGCTCGCCACGCAGCGACCTCACGCAAGCGATTACCCGCCTAAAAGAGCAAAACAGCAAGCTTACGTCTGAAGAGCTGCTCGAACTGATTCAGATGAAAATGGGGCGGCAGTTGGTTGGCCATAGCTTCAGCACAGACCAACCGTTTATGAGGATCTTTGAAAGCGAGGCCATCAAAATTCCAGGATGTTTGATCGCGGATAGCGGGGACCATCAGAATTTTACCCCCGATCCGATGGATACCTTCAGCACTCTGGTTATTGCCGACGGGAGCTGGGAGGGGCTGTCGGTTGCTGGTCACGAGGGTGTTTTTGCGCAAGTCATGGTACCCGTCTTTGGTCCGCCTGCACCCATGGTGGAGGGCGAGATTGCAGCCCAGGATGTGCAGCGCAACCCTGAGCATACATATAGGGCTAAGTTGCGGGAATGGATCAATAATGAGCAGCCGATACAGCCACTGTTGCTCACTACGTCGCGCGACGGTAAGGCAGCAACGCAGTGATATCGTGCCAAGGATTTTCTATCCGAGCGTACGATGTCCTCAGACGGCCCTAAATAACGGAACGCGGTATAAATTAGTAAGGTTGTTAAACATGAACGAGTAGTAAGGGAGCATATATGTCAGAAAAAGACCGGAGAGATCGTCCTGGAGTTGCAATCCCTCAGCCGCCTGATCCTAGCGTCTCGGCCACTCTACCTCCCGTGCCTGTCCAGGCGATTGAGGTTAGGCACGCACAGGACATTCCATTGGAATTTGGAGACCCGCTGACTTTGGAGCCGATGCACCCGGTTAAGTTTGTTGATGTTCCACCAGAGGGGTACGATTACTATGGCCGCAAGGGCGCTGCCGGTGTTGATAAGATCGCGATGCGGTGGGTTGGCGGCGATGAGTTTAAAATGGCATCTCCAGTGAAGATAGATGAGATAGAGGCGACGTATAAACCGCTTTCTGCAAGCGAGGCGCGGGAGTTGGGACTGTCAAATATCAAAGATGTTTATCAGAAGACAGCTCCATCGACCGTGTATAGAGTTCCGTCAGGGTATGCGGTTACTGTACACACCCGGGAGCAGAGTACAGAAACAATAGAGGGTGGAGGGTCTTTTGGAATTGCCATCGACACAGAGGGTTGTCCGTACAAGTTTGATCTAGGGAAAAATTTATCATCCCAGAAGGACCTGCCGCCGGCTTATAGAGAAAAATCTTAAAGCGTTCAGCCGAGTAGCTCCTGAAATTGCGACGGCAAAGAATCACTGGAACACCTAGGAGTGCGTAGCGCTTCCAATGTTTTTGACCCGCGCTACTTCTGCGCATGGAGCGACGTATCATTTTTGTGCGAGGCTTTTGATCTCAGCACTCATTCTGAGGTTTGAGGCGTTCTCGGCTGCGCTCTAATGAGCTACGGCGGGCAAGCCGCTTGCCTGTCCACCCTAGTTCGTTACGGCGTAGGTGACGTCTTTTGGCCTTCGTTTCTCAAATCCCGTTTATATTCGTCTCTGCCGTGATATTCGCTCATAGCCCCGCGGCTTGGAGTCTCTCGTTCGAGCGCGTAGTCGATGCTATTAGCTCACGGTTCTCAAAGTCGATCGTCACACAGCGACCAATGCTATGCTTCTCTAGTCGGCACTATGGCTTACCTTGGAGGAACTTGTGAGTGTTTCGCCGTGTCGAAAACTGCTCTATAACCTTGAAGGGGAGGGTGTATCTTCAACACAGGTAGTCTCCCTCTGAGAACTGAGATCATGATCCTTGTACGAAAGTGACAAGTCGCCACATGGGCAGAAGTAGTACGAGGCCAAAAATATGGGCAGCGCCTTACTCGCAGGTAAGTGTTCCTCTTTTCAGCGCGATGAACCGCACTGAACTAGTTTGCCGGGCCGTGTACTTTAAACTGGACACATCTGGTTGCGCTCAATAAACTAGGGGGGTCCTGTAGTAGCGGCCGACAATCGGCACTAGCACGCCAAGCAGGGTTCTCCTCCCATGAGTAGGCCGGATCAATTCACATGAAAAACTCCGCCACCGCTGAGCAGTCCCTCCCTTCAACGAGTGTTCCACCGATACGGTTGAGCTACCTGCGCCAGGATATAGCAGCCGGCTTCGTAGTCTTTTTGGTCGCACTCCCGCTCTGTTTAGGAATTGCCCTCGCATCTGAGGCCCCGCCAATCTCCGGTCTCATTACAGGGATCCTTGCGGGCTTGGTGGTCTCTTTCCTCTCGGGCAGCGAGTTGAGCGTAAGCGGTCCGGCTGCTGGACTCACCGTTACCGTAATCGCAACTCAAAACAATACTGGAGCATTTGAGGGGCTTCTTGTAGCAACCATGCTTGCCGGAGTATTTCAGCTGATTCTTGGTTTTCTTCGAACCGGACTTCTTGCGACATTCTTTCCCTCAAGCGTAATAAAAGGGATGCTGGCGGGAATCGGGATTATTATTGCAGCCAAGCAGATTCCGCACGCCATCGGATGGCGGGATGAGTTCAACCCGGAGGAGGGAATGTTTTGTTTGCTCTCTCCATTCTGTGCGCACGGCTTTCTTTCTGAGCTCCCGATGCAACTTACAGCGAACAACATTGGAGCTATCCTGGTCTCATCGCTTGCGTTTGCAACCTTGTTAACGTGGGAGAAACTATCGAAGCAACGCGGTGGTATTTTTAGGTCCATTCCGGGTGCCTTGGTGGCTGTGATTGTTGGGATTCTGTGTAACGTCATCCTACATGGCGTAGCTCCAGGCATGGCCCTCACGCGTGAACAGGGCCAGCTCGTAGATATCCCGCGTATCACAGGCATATCTGATCTTGTATCGCACGGACCCACCTCACTGCTCAGCTGGTTAGGGAATCAAGCAGTCTGGGCAAGCGCGCTAGCGATCGCTCTGATCGCTAGTGTTGAAACGCTGCTGTGTATAGAGGCAACGGACAAACTAGACTCACTGAGGCGAGTTTCTCGGCCTAATCGAGAGCTCGTTGCGCAGGGAATTGGCAATATAGCCGCGGGGCTTCTTGGTGGAATTCCGATGACCTCCGTTATCGTCCGTAGTAGCGCCAACGTGTACGCGGGGGGGCATACTAGACTGTCGTGCTTCTTCCACGGGCTATTCCTTTTGGTCAGTGTTTTAGCGATCCCAGGTCTTCTGAACCAAATTCCTCTTGCGGCCCTAGCCGCCATTCTGATTCTTGTGGGATACAAGCTGGCTAACATCTCAGTCTTTAGGCACGTACGGGCGTCGGGTTACGATCAATTTCTCCCCTTCATCGTGACCTTTTTTGGGGTGGTCTTGTTAGACCTTCTGACTGGTGTGTTAATAGGCACGTTATTCGGCTTGGTTGTTGTGTTAATTATGAACCACCACGCTGCATTTACCATCGTTCGAGACGACCAGCACTACTATCTTCGATTTGCCAAAGATGTCACTTTCTTGCAAAAAATTGCGCTCAAGAAAACCTTGGCTCGACTCCCAGATAGCTCGCACGTCTTTATTGATGGCGGTGGAGCGATGTTTATCGATCATGACATCAAAGAGCTTTTGGAGGATTTTAGGGACTCAGCAGTCACTCGCAACATTAAGGTTGAGATACGCAGACTCCCCGAAGTAAAGTTTGACCTTGTACACGCCATTTCACAGCTAAGGAGATAGGTTGGTTATGGAGTCATATAAGCGACTGCTGTTGGCTAATAAAGCCTGGGTGCAAGAGAAGCTCAATCTTTCTCCTGCTTTTTTTGAGGAGCTATCACGAGAGCAGAAGCCTGACTTCCTCTGGATCGGCTGTTCAGATAGCCGAGTTCCAGCCGAGGAGATTACCGGCACGCAACCCGGTGAGATCTTCACCCATCGCAACATCGCCAACTTGGTCAATCACACAGACTTTAATCTCTTAAGCGTCCTCTCGTTTGCTGTCGAGTATCTTAAAGTGAAGCACGTAATCGTGTGTGGTCACTATGGTTGTGGCGGCATTAAGGCGGCTCTCTCCAGCCACCGATACGGGGTGCTTGATGAGTGGCTTCGACAGATTAAGGACGTATATCTCGCCAATCAGGAGCGCTTGCAATCGACTCTATCACTTGATGCGCAAGCAGATTTAATGGTTGAGATGAACGTGCACCAACAGCTAAAAAACTTGATGAAGACTAACGTCATTCAAAAAGCATGGCACGAGCGCCAACTTCCCGTGCTCCATGGCTGGGCTTACAGCATCAACGATGGGCTTCTAAAAAGCCTCTACAAGATAGATCCCGGAAGCCCAATCGATGAGATCTATCGGTTTGATTATTAAAGTTTCTTAGTCTACCTGAGTTAGTGGACCCCCTCGAACTCTTTCCTCGTAAAGGCGCATGTGTTGTGCTGCGTGTTTCGACTACCTACCCACAAGGCGCCGCCGTGGATACCCTCGAGGATAATCCACCCCAAGCTCATTAGGGTCGAAAGAGACCGCCGCGCACTAATTTCGATACGGAGCACGGTAAATTCAGCAGATACTGTACGTACAGATCTACGTCCTGCACCCTATCGATCAAGTGCACTTTCATAGGAGATGACCTTTTATTGCTCCAAGTCACGGAAGGGCTTCACAAGTGTACGAGATACATGAATTGCCGGGTGCTAGTAGCTGATTGTAAAGCCCCAAACTACTCACAACTCCCAGGAGTATAGCCCCCCAGAGTCAGCCAGTGAGCCGTATAAGTGATGATTTTTTCATTTCAGGGCTGTGAAATAGCGCCGTTGAGTGCTCGCTAGCACTCATAAACACGTGATAAGTGGCCATGGCGCTAAAGTAGAGTAGGGCAGTCGTCGAGTAGAGCTTCACTCGCACGGAGGCATTCTCTTGAGCGACTGATTCCGTCGACTACTCTTTGCTTGCGGACACGGTCTTGCAGTCGCCCGCGATCCGATTCACATGGATATCGATAAGTTTCACAAACACCCCCTTCTTTCCGATCGGCGGGCAAACAACGGAGTAGGAACGCGTGTAGTCCTTATATCGCCGACTAACAGAGAAAGTTTTCGTTCCTGCGGGGAGAGTAAAGCGCTCCCCCGGCTTAAGTGAGGAGAATGCGCCGCCGCCCGACACGGTTATCACGTTGTATTCGCGGTCTTGAGAGTCGTTCTTAATCAGGATCCTTCCAGCAGGTGGAACATCTTTTGAACACCCGACCAACGCCAAGCCAAGCGCTACCATGGTTCCTCTAGCGAACTGACCGAGATGTATGTGCACGGCGGATTCCTTTACTCCCGGAGGTGAAAAAATGCTAGATCTCCTTGCTGTGTGGTAATTAGAAGTCTGAGCCAGCGTCGTCCTGCTCCAGACTAGCACCATCATCGTGACAGGTGGAAGGTACTCCCAGAAGAGCTACATTCTTCTTGAACAAGAGGGAGCGTATAGCGGCTCTTCGAGCGATTTTATTCGAGATTTGTATGGATTCTACAAACAGTCGTCCAAAATTACGTTGGCCCCTTGATATTCAATTTATCCCGATTGACGGGCAGGGGAATGCAGAGCAAAGGGCACTCGTTATTCAGTGCCCGATCGGAGTCTCGCAGGCTCCGCTAATCTTGGTGCCAGCAGTAGGCTCTATTATATCGGTTCTTGATGGCCAGCTCTCGCGTGATGAGATTTTGTCTCGGTTTGCGCCGCAGGGTTTGCGCAAAGAGATCCTCGATGAGCTGATACAGTTACTTGATGATCACCTTTTTCTCGCCAACACACGATTCTTTGCCGCTGAAGGTGAGATGAAGGAGCGATACCAGGCGCTCTCGGTTCGTCCTCCTGCGTTAGCAGGGCTGGGGTATCCCGCAGAGCCTGAGCACCTCGGAAGGTTAATCGATGGATTTCTGGTAAAGGGGCAAATAGCAGCACTACCAAGCGATCTCTGCTGCTTGATTGCTCCGCATATTGATTACCGCCGTGGTGGACGGTGCTACGGTCAGATCTATCCCTACCTAGCTGCGTCTAACGCAGATACGTACGTGCTGATGGGCACGGCTCATCAGTATAGCAAGCACATGTTTCATCTCTCTGCCAAAGACTTCGATTCGCCACTAGGTTGTCTGCCATGTGACACCGAAGCTGTTACTAAGATTGCCCATCGATACGGCGTCGAGCGCTCATTCGCCGATGAATATCTACACAAAAGAGAACATTCACTCGAATTACAGCTCCCGTTTATTGGCCGAGTAAAACCGGGCGCCCGTATTGTGCCGATTCTGGTTGGTAGTCTTCACCGGTCGATCGCAAGTGGTCGCGCGCCCCACGAGTTCAATGAATACGCATCGTTTGTTGGGGCACTCACTGAGGTACTGCGTGAGAAGGTTCACAATGGAGAGCGCGTGTGTTTTATTGCTGGAGTAGATATGGCTCATGTGGGCCCGCACTTTGGCGATGCAGAGCCTCTGACGCAGCAGCAGATGGAGGAGGTCGCTCGCCGAGATAGGCGCTACCTGGAGGCCATCAGCTATCACGACCTGGAGGCGCTCTTTGCGCATATTGCCGAGGATAGCGATGCGCGCAGGATCTGCGGTTTTCCGACGATGCATACGATCCTCGATGTCCTGCGAGGGCTTGGTGTTCGGGCGGCTTCTGCCTTTGAGACTTATGACCAGGCGGTCGACTACCCGTCGGGGTGCGCCGTGACCTTTGCGGGAATGGCCCTGACTGGGTCCGCAGAGAAATAAAGCAATGTATTCAGCAGGATAGGTATCTGTTCGGAATAGTCTGAAGCGATCCTTATCTGTCAGAAGATAAGGGGGCATAGGTTGCTTTTGTTCTGTTTAGCGTAAGAGGTAGTACAGATGGACAATAATAACGAAGTAAAGAACCCGAATTTTTTTGAGAAGTTTGGCTGCGAGGTGCAGTTCGGTGAGGTTGAGGTTGGAACGACCTATCCATTGTACGGAATGATCACGAAGATCCTTGATGATACTCCGGGCCACGTTATTGTTGAGCTTAACTTCTCGATTAAAGCCACGATGACGATTCCTGATGCAGAAAAAGTTGAGCTCCTCAAAGAGCGAGCATTTGAGCCAGGTATATTCGTATCGACGGTAACGATGAAGGACCCAGCAATCGAGGTAGATTGCAGTACCGTCGTATTTGGAAAGCGACAGGGCTTCAGCGCATAACGAACTCAAGCATTACCACCCTGTGGGCCACTGGTAGAGCTGACGTAAAAAGTCACCTCTGTCAGTGGCCCAAGGTTTTTGGGGTCGTTAAACGGCGCTCCAGCCATCGATAGGGGCCTTCGGCGAATTTAGTGGGCAGTAGCAAGTAGTGAAGCGACTGAAGCACAAGTTTCCGATTTCCACGTGAACGTGCTCGTGAACGTGAGCGTTCAACGTACTCGGAAGAGGCGTTGGGCTTGCGCCGGGCATGGCTTCCTAAGCATGTCCCACTCGCAAGCAAGAGCCTCCCGTCCAGGTGCTCCCCGGCAGAGACCTATTTTAGAGCCTTGAAGACATAGTGTCCTACTCGGGTACGTTTACGTTCACGTTTGCGAGCACGTTCACGGGCGCTAAGGGTCAGAATTACCAAAATTCCCGTCTGCGCATTGACCTTCCCCGGCGGGGTTCGTATACCAGTATGACGATAGGTATGGGGATCAACGCCGTGGAACAAAAGCATCAGGGACCTAGTACGTCGGGAGATAGGCCCCGCACGGTTTGGCAGGAATTTGTTGAGTTCCTCAAGACCCTCGTTGTTATCTTTGCTATAGCGTTCTCGCTCCGAGCGTCCGTGATTGAGCCCTTTAAGATCCCATCGGGCTCGATGATTCCCACATTGCAGGTTGGAGACTTCATCCTTGTTTTAAAGTTCTGGTACGGCCTGCGGCTCCCCCTTGTTTCGAGTCCTATTGTTGAATGGAACGTCCCAAAGCGCGGCGAGGTGGTGGTGTTTACTCGTCCCGACGATCCGAACACTCCAGATGAGGACGATTCAAGTATTCACATTATTAAACGAGTGATCGGATTGCCTGGAGAGTCGATAGAGGTTCGAGGGGCCCAGGTCTTGATCAATGGCAAACCGATCACTGAGCCCTACGCGCGGTGGAGTGAGGGTGGAAAAATAGAGGGGTACTTCGGGCCCGTTACAGTCCCTGCAGGTCATGTGCTCCTTCTCGGAGACAATCGAGACAATTCAAAGGATTCCCGTTTCTGGACCGACCCGTTTCTTGATGTGCGAAGGGTCAAGGGCAGAGCCGTATTCGTGTTCTGGTCGTGGGATAGTATGTCGCGCATATTTACCGTAATTCGATGAGCGCACGTTGGTACCACCTTTCAGACGCGGTGTGCATGAAGGCCTTGGGAAGGGATGCGAGGCGCTACCTTAACAATCGCCTCTCAAATGACCTCCGCTCACTCGCAGTCGGCGAATCTGCGTTGGCTGCAGCGCTTACCGCACAAGGTAAGGTCGAGTGCCTCTGTTCAGTATTTGCTGATGTCCAGGATAGTTTCTATCTCGTCGCTGATGGCGGAAAGCGACAGGCAATATTTGCATCGTTAGGCCGATTTATTGTGGCAGATAGGGTATCGATAGACGATGTTTCGCCAACAACCCTTTTCGTCCATGTCGGTGCACCCCTCGAAGTTGTGTCTCGTGAGCTGGATGATCTCAGCGGGACGTGGTTCACACGTGCCTGCAACCGGGTTGGCACCGATGGTGTTGATCTGTTGTTCGTGAACGTAGAGGGCACGGCTGCTTACGATGCTTTGCGGCGGGCTTTCGGAGAGCCCCTTACTCGTGAGGCCTACAACCTCCTTCGATGTAGCCAGGGATACCCTGTGTTCCCAGATGAGATTAACGAGCGAGTAATACTTACCGAGTGTGGCATGCGATCCGCGGTCTCCTTTTCAAAGGGGTGTTACGTGGGGCAGGAGGTGATTGAGCGCAGTGATGCCATCGGGAAACTCCCACGCACCCTCGTGCGGATACGGTTCTCGGGGCTAGATGAGCTGATGGCAGAGACCCCAGTGCTGGCGACCACCGGGGAGTCTATCGGTAAGATCGTTACTGCAGCATCCGATAGTGTCGCAGCTTGCACGTATGTGTTTGCTCTTCTCAAGAGTGGCTCATATAGTATCGGCAACACGGTCTCGGCAGGGGGTGCCTCGGGCGAGATTCTTTCCATGGAGCAGCAAACGAAATGAGCTCGGATATACGTTCAAAAGCAGCGGTTATCGATTTCTTGGTTCAGAGCAAGGCTCTCAAGTTTGGCGACTTCACCTTAAAGTCGGGGCGAAAGGCTCCCTACTTTATCAACACTGGATCGTTTGATGATGGAGAGAAGATCCTGCAACTCTCGCATTTCTATGCGCGGCAGATTCTCGACGCAGGATTACAAAAGGTCGATGTCGTGTTCGGCCCGGCATACAAGGGCATTCCGCTTTGTGTCTCAACGGCGATGACCCTTGCCAAGGATTATGGAGTCGCGATCGGATTCTGTTTTAATCGAAAAGAGGCTAAGACGCGCGGGGAAGGTGGAGAGTACGTCGGCAAGCCCCTCACCGCAGGCATGAAGGTAGTTCTTGTTGAGGATGTCGTTACAGCGGGCACCACGCTCCACGAGGTAATTCCTGTTCTTCGCGCTAAAGTTGGAGTTGAGGTGGCGGGCGTTATCATCCTCGTTGACCGAGATGAGCGCGGAAGTGGTGAGCTGTCGGCTGTTAGAGAAGCTGAGCGCGAGTTGGATATCTCGGTAACTTCAATCGTAAACATCAACGATATTATTTCGTACCTGACGCAGGAGAATTCCTCGGGCTTTCGACTTGAAGGTGAGTTACTTGATCGGGTTAGGGCCTACCGAGCGGAGTTTGGAGCATCATGAAGCGCGCACTCCTCTTCATTCTCGCGGCAGTTCTTCTCGGAGCTCCACTCACCCTGCGAGCAGACGAACGCTCAGAGGCTCTCGACAAACAAGCCGCGGAGCTCTACCAGCAGGTTTTTAGTCCATTTTGCGCGGGCCGATCATTGAACGATTGCCCAAGTTCAAAAGCGCATGAACTTAAAGTAGACATGCGTGCAAAGCTTGAAGCGGGAGTTCCCCCGCAGGTGATCTTGGAAGAGGTGTTTCAGCAGTTTGGAGAGAAATACCGCACCGTGCCGGCCTACAAGGGGTTCGGGAAGTTAGTGTGGTGGGTTCCCGTAGGTTTCGTCGTTTTAGGGCTCTTCGTGGCTCTTATTGTTGTTTTGAGTCGCCGCAAGCCACGGCCAAGTGCTTCAAGTCAGGGCACTCCACCTTTTTCTTCGGCTATCCTCTCTGAAGAGCTAAGGGCTCAGATCGACAAGGAACTTTCCTCATTTGATTAGCGACCCGTGAAGGCGCAGTATAGCGAGCGAGAAGACAATGACTCTCAGCAGTCATCGTAACGAGATAGGTCGTTACAAGCTGGATTGCAGCTGAGTCGGTATGAGACACGGATAATCTCTCAGATATACATCGCCCCCTCATACAGGGGACTTTGTTTAGGTATCGCCACGGACGGAATATGGTGCCTTTCAAGGAACGAACGTTAGAAGAAATATCAACAGGGTTAGATCTTGGTGCGATCACCAGTGTTGGTCGATACGCTTGGATGGTAACGCTGGTCGCACTCGTTGGCGTTGCCGTAAAGGGAACGATCCTTGAGAGCTTTTACGTCCCTTCAGTGTCTATGGTACCGACCCTTGAATCTGATGATCGTATCGTTGTGCCGAAACTGGCGTACGGCCTGCATCTTCCATTTTCAAACCGCTCCCTAATCTCCTGGTCTCAACCTGAGCGCGGCCAAGTGATCGTTTTCAAGCGAGTAGATGACCCTTCAACATGGGCTGACGAGGGCGCGCGCAGTATGGTGAAGCGAGTGATCGGACTTCCTGGTGATCAGATCCGCATCAAGGGCTCAGAAGTTGCCGTAAATGGCGAGCTGCTCCATGAGTCATATGCTCGTTGGTCCAAGAGAGGGAATGCAGAGGAGCAGTCCTTTATCGTTCCTTCGGATTCCCTCTTTGTGCTCGGTGATAACCGCGACGAATCGTTTGATTCACGATTCTGGCGGAATCCATTTATCCAAACCGACCAGGTAATTGGTCCAGTCTCAGCCGTGTACTGGTCGCCCAGCAACCCGAGCCGCTCCGGAACGTGGATTCAGTAGGGCGAACGCCGTATTCAATGTGAGAATCCGCTGACCTCACACATATTCGGTACTCTCCTGTAACTTCCTTGAGCGTCACATAGCTAGGCAGAGCGCTCCGTTGTATTTCAACGCCCCGCGGTGTCTTTGTTGACTTGCCCCTCTCAACTTCCTACCATCTCCCCGAGCATGGAAGCCACCCGGAGTACCCGCCAAGAGAAGTTACGAGCCTATGTTGCGCTTACGAAGCCCCGTATCTTGATGATGGTGGTCCTGATGAGTGCGGCTGGGTATTTTCTCGGGGCCAAAAGCATCGATCCACTTCCCGTGTTTTTTATGATGCTCTTGGGTACCGGATTAAGCTCTGGTGGTGCTGCGGTGCTCAATAATTACCTTGAGCGTGACTGCGACCTTAAGATGGGACGCACTAAGACACGAGCGTTACCGTTGGGAATTATCACCCCTTCGGAGGCCCTCCTCTTCGGGCTCAGTCTCTCCCTTATCGGGGTGTTTCTGCTTGCATGGCAGGTTAATGTTTTAACGGGATTTCTCTCTCTGGTGACTGTATTTCTGTATGTACTCGTGTACACCCCGCTCAAGAAGATCTCGTGGTGGAACACGGTCGTTGGGGCTATCCCCGGAGCGCTTCCTCCCATGGGCGGATGGGCAGCGGCAACAGGGGAACTCGATCTCGGGGCATGGATCCTCTTTTTAATCCTCTTTGTGTGGCAACACCCACATTTCTACGCGATTGCATGGATGTACAAGGAGGACTACGAACAGGGTGGTTTTAAGATGTTACCGGTGGTGTACCCGGATGGAGTTCGCACCTTCCGGCAAACAGTCGGCTTTTCTCTTCTCCTTATTCCAGTTTCCCTCCTGCCGTTCTACTACGGCATGGCGGGATTGGTGTATGCCTGGGGGATCTCAATCCTCGGACTAGTGATGTTAGCCGTTGGGCTTAAACTCCGTCGGACTCGCTCGGTGCACGATGCTCGCACGCTCTTAAAGGTGTCGGTGATCTATCTACCGCTCTTCTTTGCGCTGCTACTTTGCGATAGCTCGCTATAGTTACACGAAGACCGCAAACAGGACTGGCGGGAGCGCCGACGCGCAGTGATTATTTAAAATTCGCTCCGAATCGGCCTGCTCATCAGGTGAGCTGCCAACTCCTTTGGGGTCATAGTCTCGTTTAGAACCTGAACGACACCACTAATTATCGGAGTTTCGATCCCCTTGCTTGCAGCAAGCTTCTCGACCAGCGGGGCGCTGTACACCCCTTCCGCCGTCGCATGGATTGAGGCGATAATTGCGGAGAGCTTCTCTCCTTTTCCGAGTCGGAGGCCAACTTTGCGATTGCGGCTCTGATCGTCGGTCGCTGTCATCACAAGATCGCCCAAGCCAGAGAGCCCAAAGATCGTTCGTGAGTCAGCACCAAGCGCCGTTGCGACTCGATTCATCTCGGCAAGCCCTCGTGAAATAAGCGCTGCTCGCGTCGATGGTCCATAAGCAAGGCCATCTGAGATAGCGACTGCGATAGCGATTATATTCTTCAGTATTCCGCCGAGCTCAACACCGAGTGGGTCCGAAGATGTGTATACGCGCAGCGCATTGCCCGCTAAAAGTTGAGCGACCTGGTGTGCGGTCCCTGAATCACTCGAAGCGGCGGTAACCGAGATCGGCGTTCCACTAACGAGGTCTGCGGCGAAGCTAGGGCCCGAGATGACACAGAGTTTTTGGGGATTGATACCGAGCCTTGTATGCGCATAGGAAAGGGGGGTCAGACCCGATGTCTTCTCAAGCCCCTTTGTGGCGCTAATCAATATCTTGGTTGAAAGCGATGGCACCACCTCACTCCATGCTGAAGCAGGGAGTGCGACGATGGTAAAGTCAGCATCGGAGCAATCAGCAAGGCTGGAGGTGAGGGTAAGGTTCGCAGGAAGAGCGATGGAGTGACCGCTAACCTTGAGAGTCTTGGAGCTTTGCATCTCGGCGACAGCATGCGGATCCTTGTGCCAGGCTGTCACGCGGTGTCCGAGGCCAGCGCAGTAGTGCGCCAACGCCGAGCCCCAGGCGCCGAGGCCGATAACAGCGACGTGACTGGATGCTTCAGTACCTGGGTTCATGCAACTAATCCCTCGACGATTGGCCTGCCTGGTGCGATAGCAAACTCTACAACTCGCGACGAGCTCGCCAACACAGTGGCGCGCGCCGAAACTGAGATTGTGAGCGTAGCCAAGGGGCAGCCCCTGGCTACGCTACACTAGTTCAACGACTCTGGCTCTGGTGGTGTCTCCTCGGATGCGCCATTGCTGCTAGCATCCAGAGGTGCTGGCGATACGGCAACAACCTTCTCCTCGGTATCGAGATCTATCAGCTTCACACCGCGAGTGTTTCTGCCGATGACTGAGATATTCATGGCGCTAGTCCGGATAATCTTTCCACCGGAAGTGATAAGCATCAATCCGCTAGCGTTCGACACAGCGATCGCCTCGATTACTGGGCCGTTTCTTCCCTCTGTCTGGATATCAATCAGACCCTTTCCGCCGCGATTCTGGCTGCGGTACTCGGAGATGACCGTTCGTTTACCGAATCCGTTCTGACACACCGTCAGGAGGGTCGTCTCCTCGGCTCCCTCTGCGGGTTGCTCTGCGGACCTTGCAAGGATCGTCATGCTGACAACCCTGTCATCGCCCTCGAAGCGGATGCCCGTCACTCCACGAGCAGCTCGTCCCATAGGACGAACCTGATCTTCTTGGAAGCGGATAGCCATTCCGTCTCGGGTCGCCAGGAGGATATCATCGTTTCCAGTGGTAACCTGAGCCGAGATGAGAGTGTCCCCCTCATCCAGGGTGCAGGCCATAATGCCGTTTCTACGTGAGCGAGAGAACTCCTCAAGCGCTGTCTTCTTGATGACACCACCTTGAGTTGCAAGCACAACGAACGAATTCTCTGACCATTCCTTGATCGGCAGGATGGCGCACGGCTTCTCGTCCTCTTTAAGTTCAAGCAGGTTTACGAGTGCGCGACCCTTCGACGTTCTGCCTGACTCTGGGATCCCATACACCTTGAGCCAGTACAGCCGCCCAAGAGTTGTGAACACAAGAAGGTCCGAAAGGGTCGAGGTTACAAAGAGGTTCTTGATGAAATCGTCGTCATCCGATGCCGCTCCAATCACTCCCTTACCGCCGCGGCGCTGCTCGCGATACTCCGATATCGAAGTGCGCTTCACGTAGCCTTTGTGGCTAATAGTGACTGCCATCTCCTCATCCTCGATGAGGTCGGTCATGTCGATCTCGCCACCGTCATCGAGGATCTCAGTGCGGCGGGCATCTCCATACTTCTCACGAACATCGGTGAGTTCGGCGGCGATAATTGCATCCACTCTCTTTGTGTCAGCCAAGATGGCCAACAGCTCTTGGATTAACTTAGCCAATTCCTCATGCTCCTTCTCAATTGCGAGTCTCTCCATGCCGGTGAGCTTCTGGAGTCGGAGATCGAGGATTGCTTGAGCCTGGATGGTGGAGAGCTCGAAGCGTGAAATGAGTTCGTCTCTCGCATCCTTTGGAGTGCTCGCAGCCCTGATGAGCCGGATGACTTCATCGAGGTTGAGGAGCGCAATCTTGAAACCTTCCAAGATGTGCATGCGCTCCTTGGCCTTTCTGAGCTCGAACTCTGTGCGGCGAGTGACAACGTCGCGGCGATGGTCGAGGAAGTGGCTAAGCATCTCTTTGAGAGAGCAAACGACGGGCTTACCGTCGACGATCGCAAGATTCACGATACCGAAGCTCGATTGCATCGGGGTGAGCTTGAAGAGCTGGTTTAATACAACCTCTGGGGTTGCATCGCGCTTAAGCTCGATCACAATTCGCATGCCGCTTCGGTCGCTTTCGTCACGAAGCTTTGAGATTCCCTCGATCTGCTTATCATTTACAAGCTCTGCAATCTTCTCGATCAGTCGAGCCTTGTTGAGCTGGTACGGGATCTCTGTAACAACGATGATGTCCGCTTCCCTGGTCTTGCCTTTGAGCTTCTCAAAGTGAGCCTTCGCTCGAACCTGAAGGATTCCACGGCCCGTTGAGTATGCGCTTACAATGGGCCCGCGGCCGTAAATTGCGCCGCCCGTCGGGAAATCTGGCCCTGGGATATGCTGGAGGAGCTCACCGGTGCCAATATCAGGGTTGGTGATGAGCGCGAGCGCCCCGTTGATAACCTCGGTGAGATTGTGTGGCGGGATGTGAGTCGCCATTCCTACCGCGATTCCGTTTGCTCCGTTTACGAGGAGGTTGGGGATTACAGCAGGGAGCATTACTGGCTCAAGTACCGAGTCATCGAAGTTCGGTGTGAAGTCGACCGTCTCTTTCTCGATATCCTCGAGCAGCTTCTCGGCCAGCTCGGTCATTCGGCACTCAGTGTATCGATATGCTGCTGGTGGATCCCCGTCGACTGAGCCGAAGTTGCCCTGGCCATCGATCAATGGGTAGCGCAGGTTCCATGGCTGGGCTAATCGCACGAGTGCTTCGTACACCGGCATGTCGCCGTGGGGGTGATAGCGCTTGAGCACCTCACCCACAACTCCCGCGCACTTTGAGTGCTTGCGGTTCGAGGCGAGTCCTTCTTTGAGCATCGCGTAGAGTACGCGGCGCTGAACGGGCTTCAAGCCGTCTCGGACGTCAGGGAGGGCTCGACCAACGATAACGCTCATAGCGTAATCGAGGTACGATTGCCGCATCTCAGATTCAATGGTGATGGGGTTGATAGAGCCTTGATTTTCCATTCCCGAAGGATAGGGTAAGGAGGGGGTTAGTTCAAGGCCTTAATACCGCTGTAAGCCCATAAAAATTGGGTGTTTTTTGGGTTTTGGACTCTGCAACCAGCCCCTTTGAATCCCGCCCCATAACTGCTATACCTAGGAGCCGCTTAGTGACTGTAATTCACCTCCAAGGCCTACTATGAAGCTCTCCGTCGTTATCCCCTGCTACAACGAGAAAAGCACGATTCAAGACATCGTAACGGCGGTGAAGAACTCCCCGATTGCCGACAAGGAGATCATAATCGTCGATGATTTCTCTACCGATGGGACCAGAGAGGTTCTGCGCTCTACCATCGCGCCGCAGGTCGATAAGATCCTGTACCACGATGTGAATCAGGGTAAGGGGGCTGCACTCCGAACGGGTTTCGCGCACGCAACGGGCGATGTCGTCGTTGTTCAGGATGCCGACCTCGAGTATGACCCGCAGGAGTATGGGCTGCTATTGGAGCCGATTGAGGCCGGAAAGGCTGATGTTGTGTTCGGTTCTCGATTTATGAGCAACCGACCGCATCGGGTCGTGTATTTCTGGCACTACGTGGGGAATCAGGTTCTCACCCTGCTCTCGAATATGTTTACGAATCTGAACCTTACGGACATGGAGACCTGCTACAAAATGTTCCGGCGGGAGACGATTCAATCGATCTCGATCGAGGAGTCGCGTTTCGGGTTCGAGCCGGAAATTACAGCGAAGGTTGCTGCGCTACACTGCCGAATTTACGAGGTCGGCATCTCGTATTACGGCCGCACCTACGATGAAGGAAAGAAGATCGGTTGGCGCGATGGTTTTCGGGCAATTTACGCTATCGTTAAGTACAACATGTTCCGTAAACCTTCCAAAGTTGTGGTAGCAAATCAGGCATCGTCGGGCGCCGCATGCTGCTGCGCGCCGTCTACCTCCTGCGATCGATAAGTTAGGTGGGCCTACTTTGAACGGTGTTGCCCGCCCTCAAAAACTAGCGATTCTTACCGCGATGGATGAGGAGTTTAAGCTGCTCGCACGCCACCTCACACACTCAACCATTACCAGAGTAGGACCGCGTTCTTTTTTTGAGGGAACGATCAATGGGCGGGATGTTGTGCTTGCTTGTTCTGGGATCGGCAAGGTTGCGAGCGCAGCTACGGCAACCATTCTCCTCACGTCGTTTGGAGTAGACGCGGTGTTCTTTACCGGTGTTGCGGGAGGAGTGCATGCGCACTGCTCAGTTGGAGATCTTGTTATCGCACGAGAGTTGGTGCAGCACGATTTTGATCTGAAGGGGGTGCTCGGGTATCCCCGATTTCATATCCCGTCGATTGGCGTGTCGCGGATGTTTGCGTGCGAAAATATGGCAAAAATAGCAGAAAAAGCGGCGGTTTCTGTTTTGCAGGATAGCGAGTACCTTGAGGCTGTTTCTCTCTTCTGTCAGGGGGAGCCAAAGATGCACGCTGGAGTGGTCGCGAGCGGAGATGTTTTTATCGGAGGCGACGCTGAGCGAGACGAGTTGCGCGCAAGCCTCCCAGGGCTGCTCTGCGTTGATATGGAGGGGGCTGCGGTGGCGCAGGTGTGCATCGAACATGCGGTCCCATTTGTAGAGGCACGCATTATATCGGATGCTGCAGATAATTCTTCAATTATGGACTTTGGTGAGTTTATACGTTCGGCGGCAGCGGTCGGATCGGAAAAGCTGGTTCTACATTTTGTGCAGGGGTTCCGATGATTAATTTGCAGGATTACATCCACGATGTTCCAGATTTTCCGAAGCCGGGAATTTTATTTCGCGATATTTCACCCCTCTTGAGCTCTCCCCAAGCCTTTTCATGTGCCGTCGAGCGAATGGCGGAGGAATTTCAAAAGCTTGGTGCAACAGCGATCGTCGCTGTCGAGTCGCGCGGCTTTATTTTCGGTGCTCCGATCGCGGTGCGCGCGAAGGTGCCCCTTGTTTTGGTGCGCAAGCCGGGAAAGCTTCCCGGCGATAAAGAGTGCATGCAGTACGGCTTAGAGTACGGCAGTGATACCCTCGAAATTAAAGCGGGGGTAATTCCTGCAGGCGCGCGCGTTGCTGTGATTGATGATGTACTTGCAACGGGCGGAACGGCAGCAGCTACGGGGGCGCTTGTTGGAAAGGTTGGTGGGATGCTTGCTGGCTATCTCTTCTTGATTGAACTTGCAGCATTGAAAGGGCGAGATCGGCTAAGCAGTGTGCCGATATCGGCTTTGATTTCGTTGTAAAGCGGAGACTTTTATTCTCTGCGGGATACATCCCTGAAATAGCTTTACACCATAACGGAATCCTTTTTAGGAGGTGTAAGCGATGAAGCTGAAGCGTAGAGAGCGAATATAGTGAAGCATTAAAGCGTAAAGTGGTAGCGGAGATTGAGCGCGGAAAACTCAATAGTCGAGAAGCCGCCCGAACGTATGGTATTCCTGATCTGGTCCCCCCAGGCAATACCAGAATGATGAAGAGTTTCCTATAACCCTTTTAGATGAGAATTAACCGCAATCTCATTCCCAGCTCTCAAATGCCAACGCAGTATTTTTTTGCCACAACTCTTTGCTTTTCTTGCAGATTAGGCCGATCGCTCCCGCTTGGAAATACTTAGCAATCTAGAGTTCACAATTTCTTATGCGCCATTTTGTCCAGCAATAACATCCAATGTGTGGTTATCAGGATCTCGTGGATGGTGGCTCTACACTCGTCAGTGGAATCAACCAGATTTTTATATGCAAATCCTTTTCAAGTCTGGGTTGGCAATTAGTGGAACAGTACTTGCTCTAGTAATTACTGAGCTGGGTAGTCGTCTTCTACTTCCTCCACCGAGCAATTTTGAAGTAACGGATTTGAGTAGGATTACAGCCGTAGGTACGGACACCCACAGTTTAGTCGATGAAGGATTGCCGTACTCGATGACGATTCAAGGGCCTCACGGGGTGAGGCTGCGACCTGGTATTCATGGAGTAATTCGAAACCACGTTCTTAGTCATACCGATGTCAACTTGCGGATTAATTCTTACGGGATGCGGTATCCTGAAATCGGTATTCGTGATTCGGGAGAGTTTAGAACGATTGTACTTGGTGACTCCATTACCTTGGCAGATTATTTGCCTGAAGCCGACACCATACCCGCTTTATTGGAGGCTGATTTTGGCCCCTCTAGACGATTCCTGAATGCTGCAGTTGCAACTACGGGAACCAGCGAACAGCTATATCGTTACCTTGAAGTGGCTGACCAGATAGATGCGCAGTTAGTGCTTGTGGGGATGTTCTTAGATGATGCTCGCGCGGCGCAGAGTGTTAAGTCATTAGTCCTTCGGGAGCCTTGGGCCTCGAGCAGATTGATTAGTTTTATTGCACCACGCGTCTCATTCTTAAAAAGCAGGCTTTTTGATTCAGGATTAGAGCAAGATGAAAACCAATTGAAACAATTCAGATACCAATCAGCTTGGCAGGACGACGCATGGCAGACCATAAGCGCTAATGCCTCCTTGTTGAAGAAGGCAGCAGAGTCTCGTTCTGCTAAACTTGCATTCTTTCTTTATCCCCTTAGGGACCAGGTGAATGGCAGACTTGACGATGTACCTCAACAGCATTTCGCGAAGCTTTGTACTCGGCTCAATGTTCCCTGTCTTGATTTGCTGCCAGCCTTGAAGGCAAACGCACGCGGTAATTCTAAGCAACTTTATTACGATTTCTGTCATATGACCCTTGATGGTCATAAAATTGTAGTTCCAGAATTATCCAAATGGCTTAGGGAAAAACATCTCGTACCATCTTGATAATTACGGCTCATCGGGGAATGAAGTGGGTGCGAATGACTGCTGATGGGTCATAACCCAATGTTTTCGGGGATACATCGCGTATTTCCGCGTGAACGTGCTCGTAAATGTAAGCGTGAAAGTTGATAGGTGCCCGTTATTTTGAACACCTTGTCTAGTTATAGTAGGGTTCAGATATGGGATGAAAAGGTCGTAAGCAAGAGATTGGTGCGAAGTAATCTCCAAAGTTCAAAGCGGTCACACGGCGAAGGAAGTAGCTGATGAATACGGCCTTAAGGTGAAGACCGTCTATAATTGGGTCGCCAGCAGAGCACAAAGCACCGGAGTGAACGTCAACGAGATCGGTCGGCTAAAGCGAGAGAATGAGCTTCTTAGGTCTATTATTGGGGCTCTTCGTGGAATCGAGTGGGCACAATCGGTGTTTCCGGACGTGAACATGCTCGGGTACGGAGACGTTGCCCTGATTAGGCAAGCTGGGAGAGACAACTTCTCGCTCTGGAGGAATAACGCGGTGTTGCCGGGTGCGAGGAGTTACAAAAACTGCTCGTTTCAAGAGACGATCAATCGTTTGATCAGGGGGAGCTTTTTAACGATCCCCTCACGCTTGAGGTACGCTCGAATCGTTTTGCCTCCCCAATGCGGGTGCTCGTTGCGAACCTTTATAATGTCACACAGTGTCGCGTTGGGGGTCGAATCGGGATGTGCCCCCTTAGGTCTCCGCGACCGGTCGTGAAGCCCCTTGAAGCCTTGAGCCTCGTAACGCTCAATCGACTTGTATGCTGTGGGTCGGCTAATCCCATGTACTCGGCACGCCTCCGCTACCGAGTACCCTCCTTGCTTCACTTTAAGGATGAATTGTCCCCTTTGGTCTTCCACTGCCTCTTTCCTCCATGGCATACACTCGCCCCCTCCCGGGTGGGAGAAAGCCCATCAAATATGTAAACCATGTAGTGTCGCAGCACTGTAAACGATGTTCCGCCGCCGTACCTGAGGAGGGTGGAAGATGAAAATAAAGGAGCGCTTTATAATGAAATCGGACAAATCTCTTACCAAACTGTCCCAAACGAGGAATCTAACGATTTTGAGAGAGCTAAGTTTTGTGAGGTAACTTATTGATTTTCTTGGCGGAGAGGAAGGGATTCGAACCCCCGATACCGTTTCCGGTATACCTGATTTCGAATCAGGCGCCTTCAGCCACTCGGCCACCTCTCCAGAGGGTGTAACTATTTGATATAGCTACGTTGCTTAATCTGCTTCTTCCGGTCAAACCTACTAAGCCGAACCGCTAAGGCCGCTCGTGGGTCGATCAAAAGCGCCTTATCAGTAGCCTAAAGAGGCGGCAATGTCCACTTCTCCAGAGTAACGAAGATTTGAGTGTTCGACCCGAGAGAGGGGGGCTTTCTAGGATAACTCCGGCAGCTCCTCATACCACGCAAGATCCCCGATCGGCAGCCGGGAGAATTTTCCCGGTTCAATCGTTAAGAAGCCGAGAGCATCCCGACTGAGGGTTTGATTGAGAACTGCAAAGCAGCCGTTTTGAGGCGTGGCTATCTTTTTATCTCTCTCCTCCGAGGATGGATCGATCTCAAAGCCTACCACTCCGATCTGTCCCGTAAAGGTCTCCTTCTCAGCAGGAAAGATAGCAACGCCCCATACTCCCGTAATAACGAGCGC
Organism: Bdellovibrionota bacterium; assembly: GCA_044344945.1. Lineage (GTDB taxonomy): Bacteria > Bdellovibrionota_C > UBA2361 > UBA2361 > OMII01 > OMII01. The sequence goes on from JBIJBZ010000002.1 coordinate 47,398, forward strand.
AGGTTCCTGTTGCTGTCCGAATTGAGCAGCTTCCTCATACATCTTTGCAAATATCGCGGAGGGCAGGGGAAGGTTCTTTTGTCCCGTGCGGCGCATGGTCGCTTGGGCCACGGCGTCGTGGTGTATCAGGTGTCGACCGATCGCTTGTACCCGATTGAGTGACTCAATAAAGGCTTCCTTCGACCAATACAGATCAGCGACGTATCCAGGGCGCGACTCCGTGCAGGCAAAAACAGCCCCGGCTTCCCCATGGCCTACGTATTCTCGTGGATGCATCTGTAGTGGATGCACGAGGCTTACCGCGTCTGGAGCAAAAAGACCCGCTCGTGACGGAATAGCAAGGACGAGGGAAGAGGGCGGCGAGGTAAGCTCAGCAAACTCCTCAAGCGTCTCGAGTATTTGGAGTCCTTGAGGCTCTGCGGTTTCACCGTAGCGACAGCAAAAGACATGCGCGGTATCTCCCGTTGGGGCATAGGAGCATCGACCTACTTCTCGAACATCAAAGTGTTGCTGCGGCCGACGGGCGAGGTACTCCTGCCCTTTGTGACGTTCAAGGTAGACGGGCTCGTGGAGAAAGAAGTCGGTTACCACGTGCTCAAGTCGTGCCCGAAATAGGTCAAAGAGTCCATCGTCATTTATCCTTCCGAGTTCAGTTGGAAGGACTCGCTCCCTTCGACTCACCAGTTCGTCGAGGGAGTGGATTCCGGCAGAGGAGAGAAAGGATCTCGGATTGCGTGGAGCTTGGTCGCTGCCGGTCTCCAGCACAGGCATTCGCATTCGATTAAATATGCTTTGATTATCGGGTGAAAATTGATCCTTAAAGCTGGTTCGCATCTCTACTTCCCCTCAATGACAAAGGCCACGGTATCACATCTCGTGGTTACAGCATCGATCTTTTTAGAGGGTAGGTGTCAGGCTCGGTTTCGATTACTTGAGCGGTACGAGCCACGAGTAAAGCGCTCTCCACTTTTCGGTGCGGACGATGCGCGCTAAAGCTGGACGAGCAAGTTGGCTGCAAAGAGCTGCTACGGCAAATCCCACCAAGGTGTCACTAACAAAGTGTCGGTTCATCATTACTCGGCTAACCATAGTGGAGATCGCGAGCAATATGAGCGGAAGTCTCCATCTTGGAAAGTAGAGCCCCAGCGCGAGCGCTGCCGCCCAGGCAGTTTGCGTGTGTCCCGAGGGAAAAGAGTGGAATGAGCTGTTAAGCGTTAGGGGATCGGGAACATCCATTCCTAGCCGAATCGCAGCGTTCGGCCGAACTCGCCCCACGCCGACCTTAAGAATCTGCCCAACAAGTGCTGAGAGTCCGATGCACAACGTGAGGTACAGGCCAGCGTATGGAAAACCTGTCGCTCCACCAGGAATGGCACCCTTGAGTCGCAGTAGCAATCGCGGCGCAGCAAGCAGAGCGATGAGTACCATTATCCAGTATTCGACTCTGCCCGCGCGCCCAAAAAGCCAGATAAGGGTTCGATCGTTGGGATCTATGGTTCGTGCAATAAGAGCAGCAATCGGTTTGTCGACGAAGAGCAATGCGGCATACGCAAGCGCCAGAGCGAGGCCCGGAACTAGAAGCGCTGCGAACCCAGAGCGTCGTGCCGCTGGAATAGAGGAGGAGCTACTTTGATTCACACTGGTCTGCTATTTCAATAGTTATGTTTTGCCACTTGCCCTTTGAGTAGTTAAATACCCGCTCAGAGGCAAGCGGTCTACTTAAGAGTCCGAGTCCTTTGCGTGCCGATACAAAGGCATTTTGCTCCTTTTCGGCGATAAACGCCACAGAGGGGCATTGTTCGCGGAGAAAGCGCGCTGCTCCAGCACCATCCGTTAACAGCGTGCTTGTGCCACGTAGAAAGACAAGAGAGGGCTCCTGAAATCCTGCGGACGCGAGGGGAATAGTTTGCGCGGTGTCCCCCGAAACTTTACTGAGCAGTGCTTTGGAGGCCCAAAAGGGTCCCAGGTTCGGAAGTGTCTGCGTAAATAAGGTGGTGAAGAATATCACGGCGAGTATCAGCGGCGCTCCAAAGATTACTCGGAGAGATCCGATCAGGTCTCTGCGAACAAGGAGAGATATACCTCCTACAACAATAAAGATAGCTCCAAGGCAGGCAGCTATTGGTACTGTTTTACTAAAGTACAGAGGTGCGCCGATAGTGATGATGCCGAGTCCAAGGGTGAGAATACTCCAAGCAGTTACCGAGGGGCGGAGGGCCTTTGCTTTTGGTAGCTCTCGACACGCAGCGGATACCCAAAGAGTTGTCAGTGCTGCGAGGGGTGGAAAGAGTGGAAGAGTGTAGTGAGGTAGTTTAGTTGGTGCAATCTCAAGCGCAATCCATGCGGGCACAAGCCAGCACACCCACCCATAGTAATCAGCATCTCTCCAGCGCTTATACACATATATACCTGTGGGCAGGATGAGGAATGACCAAGGCCAGAAGCTTACAAACGACGTCAGAGTATAGAAGCCGGGAAAACCCCGATGGGATTCGTGCACACCGAGGAGCTTCGGAAGGATATCTCCACGCACTGAATCAGAGAGGAATCCACCATGCGTCTGATTCTGTATCGCGATAAACCAAGGCGCTACGATTGCAATCAGTAGTGGCACACCCCACAGAGGACGCATCAGCCAGATCCAACTTAGTGAGCGTGTGCGGACCGCGTGCAGCGCGCCGGCCAGAAATGCAACGGCTGGAAGTACCGGACCCTTTATGAGGATACCAACCGCAAGGCCGCCCCATACGCACAGCGCTTGAGGAAAAGAGAGTTTGTTAGGTGTTCCTTGAGAACCCCACAATGAAGCTAAGGGTGTCATCGCAAGCACCGCCCCCAACAAGAGCGCAGAGTCGGTAGTTGCTAGGTGCGCCTCTGCAACGGCGCTCACGGTCGACGCTACGATAATCGCTGCGAGGAAGGTGCGACCACTGCCGAGCTGTTGATAGGCGAGCAGGTAGAAGAGCAGAACTGCCAACGTTGCGCAGATAACCGACGGAATTCGGAAGAATAAAATGTGGAAAGAGCGTGCACGATCGAAAGTTTGGACAGAGAGGCTCTGGAGCCAGTAGATCCCCACAGGTTTTTTATGGCGCGGGGTATTTTGAAAGCGGATGCTCGTATAGTCGCCGCTCTCCACCATCTGCTTTGATGCTTGTGCAAAGCGGGACTCGTCTCTATCAAATGGAGGAAGAGTCGTGATGCCGGGCAGATAGAGTATGGCGCACAGTACAACGAGCATAAAGAGCGCGTAGGGCCGTCCGGGCCCCTTGGGAGTCAGAACATTCGCGGCAGTGCTTTGGGATGAGTGGGAGCTTGGCTCCACGGGAAACCTCACAAAAAAGAGCTGAAGCCTGTGCTATCAGGGTGGCGCAGTGTGCCGGGTAGGATGTTCCTAACGCCAGCTAGTAGAACAATCCCGCATCTCTCCGGCCTGGGCAAGCCCTCCGGGCGGGGCCAATCGCCTTGATTTGCCGACGTAGAATTAGGCGTTTTAGGTGGCCGCTGCCTTAGCGGGGTGGTGAAAAAAGGTTCCGCTGTGAGCATTTTGAGAGTTTTGACGCAACAAGGCGGAGACTACGAAAAAACCGGAAGCGTATCCTCCGAGATACGTTGGGGATTTTTTCGGGGGCTCCAACGAAGTTGCAGTCAAACTATCGAAATGCGCAACAGGAAGTCTTTTTTCACCACCCTGTTAGGACTTTTTCTCGCTGCGGGGTCGTGCCTTCATTGTAGCAAGGGGACGCTTGGGTTGGGGAAGGACCCGTAGGTTTGGCACCGAGAGATCTTGTAGGAGCTCTGTCTCGTGCTGAGAGGCAGTGCGTTCGGGCTTGTTTTGAGGTGAAATATGGCGAGCTTTCATTTTTGCAAAGGGCATAGGGGGCTCCGTAAAAAGGTGTGTTGAAGATAGCCCCGAGCAACTTCTTAATCAAATGTATCAATCCGCATCGTGGATAGGGCGTTAGGTCGAGGGCTTACGTCGCCATCCCATTATAAAATTCGCAACACGGAACGGGTATGCGTCGCAGGCCCAGTACTGGAGGTGAAACCCTCCTGATTGGGGAATGTCGTGCGTCGTCAGCCATTCCTTCGGCGATTTTCAGGATATCGTGCAGCGCAGAAAGGTGTTCAGAGCGAGCATTGAAAAAGCCGGACCGGGTGCGCTGCCGCAGTCTAATGAAGATCATATCCAAACCACAGCGATTTGAAGTAACAGACTATTGCTGCGTCGTATCCGAAGCCTCTCAGCTATAATAGCTTTTTTAGGAACGGACTCATGGAGGCTCAACTCGCAGTAGGGATTGTTCTCGGGCTGCTCGTATTTCTGATACTCTACGGGGCGCTTTTATTAAAGCGACCTCTCTTAAAAGGGCGGAGGCTCGGACAGCGAGCGCAGGAGTCGTTGGGCGTACTTCAAACATTCTACGAGCACGCCCCCTCGCTGCTCGGCGTTGTTGAGATCTCAGGCTCGGATATCTATCACGTCTATGACAATCCGGCTGCTTGCCGCTTTTTCGGCGTTATTACAGGGCAGACGCGGGGCAGGCTTGAATCCGACCTTGGGGCTCCCAGGCAACAGACAGATCTCTGGTTGCGGAACCTTCAAGCGAGCCTCACTCGTCGGGCGCCGCTGCGCTTCGAATTTAGGGGTACTGACTCTCGTTGGTTTGCCGTCACCGTGTGTCCGGTGACAGAAGGAGCAGGCACAACTCAACAATTCTGTTATCTTGCAGAGGATATCTCGGAATGGAAAAACAATGCAGAGCTGGCCTCAATTGATCGACAGAGACTCCAGTTTGCTCTGACGGCGGCACACCTGGGCTTTTGGGACTGGAATGTGGTACCCGGCATGTTTCATTACGGAGGCGATTGGTCAAATTTGCTACGGCTCCCGGAGGAGCACTTCGTGCCGACGCTCTCGCTGTGGGAGGCTTTAGTGCATCCGGATGATGGCCTCAAAGTAATGGACATCCTGCGATGCAACTTGGAGGGGAAAACGCCGGAATTCGAGGTCGAGTGTCGAATTAAAAGGGGCCTCGGAGATTTTCTGTGGGTATCGATGCGAGGTCGCGTTATCGAGAGAAACTCGCTCGGGGTAGCCGCTCGTCACGTGGGGGTTGTGGAAGATATTAATGAACGTCGGCAGGTTCGGGAGCAGTTGAAAGTTGTTGCTCGCCAAAAAGATGAGTTTCTTGCAACTCTCGCCCACGAACTACGAAATCCCCTGGCGCCTATCCGCACAGGACTTGCGATTATCAACAAGGATCCGATGTGTGAGGCCGCGCGTCAGGCCAGGGAGATGATGGATAGGCAGCTCGCCCACTTAGTTCGACTAATCGATGATCTTCTTGATATCTCACGAATTAGCCTCGGTCGCCTGGAGCTTAAAAAATCGCAGATCACGGCCAAGCAGATCGTTGATACTGCCGTGGAGGCAAGCGCTCCATTAATTGAATCAAATCAACACAAACTCACCGTCCTTCTGCCAGAAGAGCCTATCCTTCTTGACGGTGACCTTACGAGGCTCGCCCAGGTCGTGAGCAACCTACTCAATAACGCTGCGAAGTACTCGCCCATTGGAGGCAAGATCGATCTTAGCGTTCAAAAACTGGCAAAGTCGGTCCTCTTTAGAGTCAGCGACAACGGACTTGGAATACCTCCTGAAGAATTGGAGAGTATCTTCGAGATGTTTAGTCAGGTGAATCAAACGCTTGAGCGAGCTCAAGGCGGATTGGGGATTGGTCTCGCCTTGGTGCGCAAGATTGTTGAGCTTCACAATGGAACAGTGTGTGCGGAGAGTGCTGGAGTCGGTCAAGGTTCTACCTTTATCGTGCAACTCCCCTGCTTGGCAGATGGCGGACACGTGATTCCTGGAGCGAATAAGAGAGAGGACCTGCCGTTTTGCCTGCCCAAAAAGATCTTGGTGGTAGATGATAACGTTGATAGCGCTGAAAGCCTCGCTGCCTTCTTAAGGATGCATGGGCACTCCACCAGAACCGCGCACACAGGACCTGCTGCTATTGCGACCCAGACAGAGTTTGAGCCGGACATCGTGTTTCTTGATATCGGTCTCCCAGGGATGAACGGATACGAGGTCGCGCGCCGTGCGAGGAATGCTCCCCACGGAGGCGATGCCTGCCTCGTTGCGATTACCGGCTGGGGCGGAGATAAAGATAAAGAGAATGCCAAGGCGGCGGGATTTAATGCGCACCTCACTAAGCCTGTAGATCTGGCTGCAGTCGAGGCGCTGGTGATGAGTGGTTCTGCCGAGATGGAGTTCCGGGGATAGGGACTCTAGCTTTGGCCGACTCTCACAAACTCAAGGTGCACTTTCTGGCCTGCTACATACGCGAGAGATGACGGAACGGTGTCGATGTGTACAGCTTCCTCGTCAAACAGAATGAATTGCTGCTTGTCGTTGTAGTAGTACAACTGGTTACGGTCTGACGCGTACGCCATCACGATAACCCATCCGTTATTGACAACACGAGCAAGCTCCGGCTCTCGAGCAAAGAGCGCCAGAACTTTCTCTGGCTCCTGCTCCAGCACCACGAGCAGGCGTACTGGTTCGTGAATTTCAACCATTTGAGCCGGAAGTCCCGTGCGAAGGTCGCTGCAGTATCCGGTCATGATTCCCAATAGAGATGTTACGTTATGCGGTAACTTCGTTCCGGCACCGTACTTCTGGTTGTCCAGTGCCGAAAAGAAGTACTCAAGGTTAATACCCATACATACTGGAATAACGGCACGCAGAAGATTTTGAAGTGTCGCACATTCTGGATCGAGCGTTGGGTCGTATGACACAAGAAACGCGCGTCGATTTAGCAAGAGACCCTGGCGGTAGTTGTGGGGCTCTTTCCCTTTCACGGATGGGTGGTCAGTTTTCTGGGAACGCCTCGCAGTACGATCTTTCTCCCAATAATTACGATCGAAACTGGACTGTTGTTCTTTTTTCGGGTGTACGCGCCGATTGTAAGCGAGCACTTTAGTGGTTCGATGCTACTGCTTATACTGCCGGTTGCGGGTCTCCTGTACGCTGCGGTGCTTTTCTTCGGCGAGCGACGTCTGAAACGGATTCCTGGGTATCTTTACCTGAGCCATGTCAGTCTGATGGCGCTCTCCGCTGATGATTTTGGTCCGCTCGGTATAACAACGTCGCTCTTAAACGGCGTCAATGTGCTGATAGCAATCCTGGGATTATTGGGAGTTTGTGCGCTTTTAACTGCGCGGTTCGGTGTGCGAGGAGTCATGACTCCGTCAGGGTTAGGAAGTCGTTTTCCGGAACTTGCGGTCTGCTACCTTGTGTGCGTCCTTTCGCTCGTTGGATTTCCTGGCACACTTGGCTTTATTCAAGAGGAGATCATGCTTGGCGAGGGGCTTGAGCACCACGCACTTTTGATAGGAGTAATTGCAGGTGCTCTTACTCTGAATGGATTTTCGGGTTTTCGCCTATTTGCTCGGATATTCTACGGGCAGCCATTCGAGGGGCGCGATATCGAGATCGGACTCTCGCTTCGTGCGCATGGGTTCTACTCCTGATCCTTGCCTTGATTATAGCGAATGGAATCGCTCCCTCCTTCCTCGTGAACACCCTTACAAGTCTTGGCCGGCAGATGCCAACGATGTAGTGATAAGTCGCACGAACTCGGCCTCGCGTGCTGAAGTGTCGCGGGTGTATGCCGGATCTCACTTCCTGCACAGCTGATGTTACAAAGGTTTTACAAAACTACGACTGCCCCGTGACAAACGGATCTATTAATCGTGGCATAACTCAGGCATACACTGTGACGACACATAACAACGAGTATAGTTGGAGTTAATTATGAATACAGAGCTTTTCACAGAGGACGTTACTAACGTTTCTATGCCCCGTAATCGCACGTTACAGACCCTGCTGCAGGTAATCTGCGCGGAGGAGGAGTTTTCAATTCTTCAGGAAACGTTGCGGCTGTACTGTGAGGAGATTTACAAGGACTAAACCCGTCTCCCGATAGGGCGGAGTTAGTCTCAAATCGCTATACGTCGAATTTCTGTCTCACGTAGGTGATGAACGAATCGGTCGAGAGGGGACGACCGGCAATCCTTTGAATGAGTTCGGGTCCAGCAAACGCCATGCCGTGCTGATGGACATTTCGGTTGAGCCACTGAAGGAGGCTCGAAAAGTCGCCCCGCTCAACGTCTGAGTCCAGTGTTGGTAAGGCTGACCGGATCGATTCATACATCATCGCACCGTAAAGGTTTCCGAGCGCATAGGTTGGGAAGTAACCGATTAGCCCGTTGTACCAGTGCACATCCTGCAACACCCCATCGCTATCTGATGGTGGTTGTAGCCCAATAAATTTCCTATACAGTTCATTCCAGGCAGCGGGGAGATCTCGCACTGACAGCTCCTTGTTTAGGAGCGCCGCTTCAAGCTGCATCCGGATAACGACATGGAGCGAGTAGGTGACTTCATCTGCTTCGACGCGGATAAGGCTACGTTGAATGTGATTGGTATGAGCCCAGATTTCATCAGGTGAGGTAGATTTGTGCAGTTCCGGAAGAAACTCCCCGATGAGTGAGTGCAGATACTTCGCAAATGGTCTACTACGACCGATAATATTCTCCCACAATCTACTTTGCGACTCGTGTATTCCAAGCGAAACAGCAGACCCCATTGGAGTTCCGACCCACTTCTTTGGAAGGCCATCTTCGTACAGAGCATGCCCCGCCTCGTGTAGTGCGGTGAACATCCCTGACAGGTAATTGTCTTCAGCATAGCGCGTCGTTATGCGGATATCGTGAGCGCCGAGTGATGTACAGAAGGGGTGAGGGGCTCGGTCCAGTCGACCGGATTCAAAGTCGTAACCGATAGCAGAGCAGAGCTTCTGACAGAGAGCGTGCTGAGCGTCGAGGGCAATAGGTTCGCGGAGCGGAGCAATCGGCTGTTGTTTATCGAGAATGGCGGGCAAGAGCGCGGAGAGTTTGGTCGCAAGCTCAAGAAGAAGGGGCTTGATGTGGCTTAGCTTTCCATACGGTTCATAGTAGTCGAGGAGCGCATCGTATGGATTCTCATCGTAGCCGACCAGGTCTGCTTTCTGTTGTGCCAAGGCAAACAGTCGCTCTAAGAGCGGCTCCACCCGCGCAAAATCGTTGGCCGGGCGAGCAGCGGTCCACTCGTGGTAGCACTGCGAGGCGAGCTTGGCACTCTCCTCAACAAAGGCCGCGGGCAGCTTCAATTCCTTTTCAGTTATTCGCCAGGTTTCCCGCACATTCACCACGTCCTCAAACGAGAGATCTCCTCGATCTCGGAGTTCCTTGACCACCTCTATAAATTGGGGGTCCGTCCGTTTTGCGTGAAGAATAGTTTGCATCATCGCAATCTGTTCGGAGCGTTCAGCAGCTCCCTTGTGCGGTAGGTTTACCTGTTGGTCCCAGTCGAGCGCTGCTGAGATGGAGTTCAGGGTGTGCATTTCGTGAAGTAATTGGTAGAGGCGATCGATTGTAGTCATGGTAATTTCCCGGAGCTAAAGTCTAGTCTCTGATGATGGTGCTGGTGCCGTAACCTGGTTTCAAGGATGGTATCAGACTCGATATTTTTAGCGAGGGGGAACGTCATCGTTGGCGCTAGGCAGGCTCAACGTCGGTGCTGCTACGCAGCCACTGTGGTGGCGGCTTCCCAGGCTAGCTTCGCATCTGAACCCAATTGGGCCTCATGGTGGGTGATTATCATTGAAGCCAGACGTGCGGCTCCTCGAGCAGAATTCTCTGGTGTAAGATCTTTCATGAGGCCTGCCAAGAAAGCTCCGGCGAAGATATCTCCCGCGCCGGTGGTGTTGAGGACTTGTCCTTCGCTGGGAAAGGCCGGCGTGTGCCACTGCCGGTTGTTCATCCAGCCAAATGCTCCGTGTTTCCCGTTGGTGACGATGACTGATGGTAGGAGCTTAGAGAGAGTGGTTATAGCGCTTTGAGGAGATGAAGTTTCCGTGAGGCGCATTGCCTCGGCAGCGTTGGCAAAGATTAGATCGATGAGTGGTAGGATCTCTTGTCGGATTACATCACGCTTTGCATGCACCACGAATTCGGCTCCTACTGACAGCGCAATTTTTGTCCCATAGGACTTGGCAAGAGCTATCGCCTTGGTAATAGCAGTCGAATTTTTCTCGCTCGCGGTCAAAAAGTAACCCTCAAGGATTAGCCACTCACTTGCCGCTATCGCGGTTTCCAGAGTGTGTTCGGGGCCAAGCAGCGTTGCTACGCCGTGACATGTACGCATGGTGCGTTCGCCATCTGGCGTGCTGAGGACAAGGCAAGTGCCGGTACGACCATCGCGCACTAGGGATAGAGGGGTTTGAATGTCGAGTCGCCGCATCTGGCGATAGAGGTGCTGCCCGTATGTATCATCTCCCGCCAGCCCTAACAAAGTGCACGGAATAGCAAGTTGTCGAGCGCAGATCAGTGCGTTAGACGCACACCCACCGAGCCCGAGAGTGGGTGTCTTTGGTCCGCACGCATGAATGAGGGCGTCCTGCTCAGACCGGCTTAGGAGTCCATAGCTGCCAGCGGTGAGGCCTCGCTCGCGGAGGAAATTAAAATCGCACGGCTGGAGTACGTCGATTAGGGGGTGCGAAAGAGCCGTTATCCTCTTCATATCACCAGGGATCAGAAGACTGTGTGCATTCGTTGTGGCGCTGGGGGTTTCGTGTCCCCTGTGTAGTACTCTAAGCGATCCATGCGCTCACGATCAAACCTGGATATCGGTTTGTTTTCCGGCTCCGGCGCCGTGGGGCTATCTGCTTAGAATATGGACGTAGGGTGTTTTAGTAGAGGTGCTTCGTGAGCTCGATCTCGTCGCGTATCGGTATGCCGTTCTCAGCTAGCAGGGGTATTTCGGGTTTCTGAGTGCGGGCCTCAGTAATGGCATCTGGGTGGATGGCCGATATATGAAATCCTCGCTTTTGGTAGAATGCCAGGGCCTCAAGGTTGTCGTTGGAAGTTATCAGCCATAGGCGAGTAGCGCCCCGCTTTCGAGCGACTTCTTCGGTGTATTCAATGAGTGAGGAGCCGATTCGTTGGCCACTTCGAAAAGAATTCAGCGTGATGATCTCACACTCCCTGTCGGTAAGGTGATAGGTTACCAGGCCCTGTATCTTTGTGGTGGTCTGAGCAATAAACCCTGGCAGCGCCGAGGCATCCAGGTGCCTGCCGCGGGAGATGAGTGTCTGCGAGCCCCACTCGTTTTCAAGGATCTCCTGAACAAGGGGGCGATCCCACTCTTCGATCGGACGAATGAAGATAGTCTGCTCAATCGGGGAAAGGGGAGCCTGATGTGCCATCATATTCATCACCACGGTAGTTGTCTCTGGTCAGGGCGTATCGTGAGCCTCACCACCCTGCTAGTAAAGGCGTTGTTTTCAAATGGGGCCTAGAGTGAATCATACCATTCGGGGCTGACCGTGAGTACGTTTTGGGGTTTCAGGATTCAGAAGAGCATTCAGGTTCCGCGCAACACTCTGAGAATTCCAGCAGGAATCGCCATCCTTCTGGCTGAGTTTTTTCTTTCAAGGCTACATCGCATGGGATCTCATAATCTTGGAGTATTTCTGGTTAGTTGCCCTGACCGCAAAGGGATTGTGGCATCCGTTAGCACCTTCTTCTTTGAACGTGGATTTACCATAGTTCATTG
>JBIJBZ010000035.1:0-21897 GCA_044344945.1 Bdellovibrionota bacterium
ACGGATTGGTGCCATGCTTTCTAAACTTTGCCTTCAGGGCGTGTGACCACACTTCTTCGGGTACGTTCACGTTTACGTGCACGAGCAATGTTCACGTCCGGAAACGCCAATTCTACCCACTCGATTCCACGAAGACCCAAAAATATGTTCAGACCGGAAGGTATCTCGAACAATCACCACTCTCGGCGCTCTCGCGAAGCAGTTTCATGAAAAATGCGGGCTAATCACCACGAGAGGTGCGAATGCCTCGTATGCAGGGAGTTCATTGATACTGGAGGGAGCCTGCCACACCATGCCAGAGCCGCGGAGAGAGCCGATTCTGCGGAGCACACCTACTGTTCACTCTCCCTCGCTGCCGTACAGCGTAGCCAAGCTGCCGACGCGCAACACCGGCACTAACCATTTCGATATTCGATATAACGAGATAATTCTTCGCTCCCCTTGCTATAGATTATGGGGTGGTTGGAATGAATCAGGTCATTTACAATCGGAGAGCAGATGATTATACGCGACGCTGCAGCATGTGTTGTTGTGAATCACTACAATGCCTAGCAGAGCAGAAGGGCGCACCAACGAAGACGAGAGATGAATTCAGACATACGAATAAAAGTTGATCAAATTGACCTCCTGCAATCACTACCGCACGAATTCCGCATGTCGTTTGCTCAATTGGCGATGTCATCGCGCTCCTCCCAGGATCTGGAAGTTCGACTCGCGTGTTTGCCGTATGTTCCGAGGGATATTATCGAATTACAGAGTCCCTCCTACTCGGGCTACTCATCCGAGCGATCCAACACAATCTGGCAGTATTGGAATCAGGGGATCGAGCATGCTCCGACGATCCTGAAATCATGCGTAGCGAGTGTAGCGCTTCACTGTAAGCGCACAGGTCATGAACATATCGTGCTATCGGATGAAACCGTGGCTGATTGTGTGCGCCTAGCAGATGTCGTTAAGGCGAAGCGTTCGTTGATGACCCCTACCCACTTCAGCGATCTACTGCGCCTAACACTTCTCAGTCAACGTGGTGGGTATTGGCTGGATTCATCTTTATTCCTGACTGGGCCGATTCCGGATGTGATTGACCAGGCGGATTTTTTTGCATTTACGCGAATCTCAGACCCGTATCTCCTCAGCAGTTGGTTTCTGCGCGCCCGGGCCGGTCATGCTCTGATCGAGACGTGGCTTCAAGCGCTGCTGAATTATTGGCAACACAACGACAGGTTGATGAATTACTTCCTCATTCATCACATGTTTGAAGCTGTGACGGAGGTACATCCTAGTTTACGAAGGATCTGGTTGGATAGCCCCGTCGCGAGCAGCCCAGATGCGCACCTGCTCCACGACAGTTTAGAATTATCATGTGCACAAGTAGACCTCGATACAATTCTCTCAAAGAGTAGTATTCACAAGCTGACATACCAATTGAATCGTGAGGCACGCCCCTCTCCGGATGTGAGACTTTTTGAGGCGATTGAACTCCTCTATCCCTGCCTGCAGCCAAGTACGGGACCTGACATCTATAGCTTTTCCAAACAGGACCCGGGCGTTTGGAACGGTATTCATACGCTTAGTGAATTGAGTCGAGATCTGCCGCAGGCTCGCCGCCTCGAGCTGTTTTCAACCGTATCTCGGTTCGTGCCAGGTCTCGAACCAACGACATTCACGGAGGCTCCGAAACAAGTTAGAGCGCAGCAGGGCAACACCACGATACATTTTCCTAATCCGATCCCGATTGTTAAGCTTGCACACGTGGTCTGTTGCTATACGGACCTTCTACGCCGAAAGTATACTCTGGATGGATTTGTTGAGGTCCAGGACGGAGATGTTGTCGTGGATTGTGGTGCATTTGTGGGAGGGTTTTCCCTCTTTGCGGTTGAGAGGGCGAAGCATGTGTATGCGTTCGAACCCGATCCAGGAAATGCTGCCTGCGCGCGCTCAAATCTGGCCCGCTATTCGAATGCCACTCTACTTGAGATCGGACTCTCTGATACCTCTGGCATACGGCACCTGAATCTCTCGCACTCTGCGGTTGAGCACTCGTATCTCGCGCCCGACGCGGAATCCAGCGACATAAGCATTCCGACTCAGGTAGCTCGTTTGGATGAGTTTTGCGCCAGTCATGCGGTGCCAGCGATTGACTTCCTGAAGTTAGAAGCAGAGGGTTTCGAAGTAGAGGTCTTTAATGGTTTGGGGGCGCTACGACCAAAACAGATCGCAATTGATGTCAGCCCGGAGCGTGGGGGCTCAAGCCCTGTTGCCTATTTTCGGGAGACATTAGCCAACCTTGGCTACGAGGTGAGGGTCCGAGGAAATGTTCTCTTCGCTCGGAGCATGCGCGGTGCATGAGAACATCGCCCGAGCTGGCGCGCCCTGAAGTCGGAGCGACGTGCCAACCTAGTTTGTGGCGAGCTGGTCAAGTCGCGAGAAACAGTCATTCGTACCTGTCGAAAGCTTGCCGACGGACAGCAAGAACGTCGCGCACGTAATTATTATCTCGTTAGAGTACACTAATTAAATTGGATCATCGGGCATTCAAGTTGGTACCAATGACTGCTGATGGGGGATACCCCATTCTTTTTGGCCATAATACAGCTATTTCCGCGTGAACGTGCTCGTAAACGGGAGCGTGAACGTGCCCGATCTAGCAACTTTCTGCCCCGCCGATTGATATCTAGTAGTATGCTGGATTACGAAAAATTGGATGTTTACCGTATTCCTCTGGCTGTTTAGATTCGAGACCGGCTACCGAGGGGAAACGGAGAACTCCAAGATCAGTGTAAGCGCGCATCATTTTCGCTTGTGCTCAACATCGCCGAAGGTGCCGGCAAGCTCAAACAAGCCGATAAACGGCGCTATTTCTCAATAGCGCGAGTGTCCGTCATGGAGTGTGGTGCCCTCCTTGATTTGTTTAACCCGCAGCTTCATGCAATATGCGGGATTCGTTGTTGTCTATCTTGCCTCAGGCGGACGGAGATCGGTATAGGCCGAGCTGGGCGATGGCGCTAGGGTAGCAGGCTTTGTTGTTGGTCTTTGGGGCAGGGAGTCCAGTGCAATCGCAGTGCTCTAGGGACTAGTCGCTGGCCGGCGGCGGGTATACACTCTAGGCGATGAATGGTAATGAGTTCTTCAATAAGATCCGAACTGAATACGTGAAGGGGGAGCTTCGAGAGGATGCTATCCTTCCCGACCCCGTGCAGCAGTTTACCAAGTGGTTCAATGCGGCGATGGAGGGGCAAGAGATAGAGCCGAATGCGTGTGCATTGGCCACTGTTGGTAACGATCTTCAGCCGAGCGTGCGCATGGTGCTCTTAAAGAGCTTTGATGCACGCGGCTTTGTATTCTTCACTAATTACGAGAGTGCTAAAGGTCGGCAGTTAGCCCTCAACAAAAAGGCATCACTCCTTTTCTATTGGCCCTCGCAGGAGCGGCAGATTCGGCTTGAGGGTGAGGTTGAAAAGATATCAGCCGCCGAGTCAGACGCGTACTTTAAGAGTCGCCCCCGGGAATCTCAGTGTGGTTCGGCTTGTTCGCAACAGAGTCGCGTAGCATCCTCGCGCGAGGAGATAGATGCCGCCTTACAGCTCTTGATGGACCAGTCAGGTGCTGGCGGTATCGAGCGTCCGACGCATTGGGGTGGGTATCGACTTGCGCCAACTATGTTCGAGTTTTGGCAGGGGCGAGAAAATCGGTTGCATGATCGGCTCGTGTACCGCTGTCGGGGAGAATCATGGAAGATAGAGCGTCTATGGCCGTAAACGATTCCCCTACCATAGCCCTGGTTGGTGGGGGTTATACCTTGCAGCAGGTAGCAAAGCTACTCGATCCGCACTTCTTTGTAATGACCTCCCGTCAGGAGGAGCAGTGCGCTCTCTGGCGATCGCGGGGCTGGAACAGCGCCGTGCTCGATCTTGAAAAGCCTGAGACGATAGAGGCGTTTTTAGCCAGATATCCATCACTACAGGTTGTAGTTGATAGCGTTCCTCCGTTGCACACTGTGCAGCCCGATACTGGTGTTAAAAACCTGGTGGAGCGCTTGGAACACTCATCGATTCGCAAGGTGCTATATCTCAGCACCACCGGTGTGTTTGGGGTCCGCGATGGCTCTGAAGTAAATGAGGATACGCCGGCTAATCCCTGGAATGAGCAGGGCAGGGCGCGTTTTGTAAGTGAAGAGGGATATCGCTCTTGGCAGCGAGCAGGGGGTTCTCGCTCTTTTACGGCGCTCCGGCTTCCTGCAATTTACGGAGCGGATCGAGGAATAGTACACGCACTCCGGCGCGGTAGTTATCGTTTGGTTGGAGATGGTTCGGCGTGGACAAACCGGATCCATGTTGATGACCTAGCGCGAATAATCGCCAAGGCGATTGATGTTGATCTACCGCCGGTGCTGTGTGTGAGTGATGATTGTCCAGCGCGGGCACGTGATGTGGTAGCCTTTGTGTGCGACCGGGAGAACCTCGGGTTTCCGCGATCGATATCAGAGAGTGATGCCTTGGCCGCCAGGAGCTACACGATGCTCTCGAATCAGCGAGTTAATAACGCCCGTATGAAGCAGCTACTCGGAATCACTCTTCACTATCCATCGTACCGAGAGGGGATGAGTGTCGTTCGGTAACAATACTTGAGTTCTACGTATGGCTACATCCTCCCCGTTTCTATACAAAACGTTTGCCCGTCGAGAGACGCATCCTGCGAGGCTAGGAGCCCTTGCTCGTCTGCAGGGGATAGAGTCGGCGCCTGCCGCAGCGTGTTCGGTCTTTGAGATTGGATGCGGGGATGGTGGCAACCTCATCCCGTTGGCCGCGCAGTATCCCAAGAGTCGATTCGTTGGGATCGATCCTGAAGAGGCGCTGATCGAGAAGGGGCGTCAGGAAATACAGGAGCTAGGACTGAGCAATTTACAGCTGGAATCCGGCGACATCACTAGCTACGGAGTCGACGAAAAAAGTTTTGATTACGTCGTCTGTCACGGTGTTTTCTCGTGGGTCTCTGAAGATGTTCAGAGCGCGATTATGGCGAAATCTGCAGGTGCTCTTAGCCCAGATGGTGTCTTTTTTGTGAGCTACAACACCTTTCCTGGATGGCGACAGAGGGGAGCTGTGCGAGATATCCTTCTCACGGGTGCGCGGCGAGCCCGAAGCGATGATCCGCAGGAGCGCTACACACACGCGCTTTCGTTTCTAAATATGATCGCCAATACAAGAGTGGGAGGAGAAGATCCCTTCGCCATGTACATTCGAGAGGCGAACCAGCGCCTCCAGACTTCAGAGCCATCGTATGTTCTTCAGGAGTTTTTGGGTCGATACAACACTCCGCTCCTCTTTCAGGAGTTCATGCGGGTTGCACATGGTAATAGTCTGCAGTTCCTTTCCGAATCTCGTGTAGTCATGATGTCGGCCGATGACCTCCAGCCGGCGCTGCGGGAATACGTCGACTCAATACAAGATGACATAATCGGTCGTGAGCAGGTGCTAGATATATTTCGGAATCGCACCTTTCGGGAGACCCTTCTCTGTAGAGCTGAGCGCTCGCTACAGCGGGGGCTCAAGGTTGATGCGTTTAAGTCTCTTACGATGGTGACAAACTACATCCCGGTCGGTAGTGGCGCAGGTCACGACGGACGTATGCACTTTCAGGAGCGAACAACAGGAAGGGAGCTTCAAACGCCACCGGGCGAATGCTCTGACGTACTAGCACTCCTTGCATCGCGTGGCCCCAAGGGGTGCGTGTTCGCTGACCTGTTTGATTGTTCTCGTGGTGTTTTGTCGCTCTCAGAGAAAGATCTCCTGGTGGCAGCAGTCACCTTATGGCGGTCTGGATTTATAGACTTACTTACGGAGCCGCTCACCGGTGTGGAGCGCCCAGAGGGTCGAGTAAAAGTAGGAGCTTGGACCAAGGTGCAGTGTGACAGAAGCTCTAAAGTCACAAGCGCCCTGCACGATTCATATCCGCTCTCACCCGTTGAAAAGCGCGCTCTCGCACTGGCTCAGGGGGAGATGACATTCACTGCGCTAACAGTGCAGCTGCTGCAAGAGACTCCCGAGCAGGAGGTACGCGCGCTCTTAGCATCTTTATGGGAAAGAGGGTTTTTCATCTAATCGATATGAGTACCTATTCGCGGGATCGACAGCTTGACCTGCTACGAGGCATAGCAGTGATGGGGATGTTCTTTTTCAGTTTTGTGCTCTCACTCTCAGACAAGCTCCCGATTTTGCTTGAGCACAATGTCCCAGGACGCCTGCTGCCCGGTGACTTCGTTCTTAGTCTCTTCTTATTTTCAAGTGGAGTTTCCATCGCTCTCTTACGGGGACGCTATACGAGTGTCTTGAGTAGAGAACTGTGGGAAAAGATCCTAAGGCGGCTCGCAATGATGATCGGCGTATCTACTTTGATTACTCCGTTTTCAGTGGGAACATTCTTAGGGATGGATGAGGTGATGCTCAATGCAGCACTCACTCTACCAGCGCTTTTGCTAGCAGGTCTTGGACTGGGATCAAACTGTGCGGTTGTTGCGCTCCTCGCCGTTACATACGACGGCCTTCAGCGGGTGGGACTAGGGCTTCCCGTTTCAACTGTGTACTTGGGGGGTTATGCCGGAGCGATCTTTTTTCTCCCAGTGATGATAGCCGGCGTCTTGGTATGTCATGAGTGGAGAGACCGAGCTTTGCCGCATACTCTTGCCTGGGCAGGCATCGTGGCGCTTTCATGGTATCTTTTCGGGGGGCCGGATAAATTAAGCCTTACGCCATCTTTTATGGCTCTGAGCTGTTCTGCCAGCGCACTGGTGCTGTACCTTCTGGGCCGCTTCCACATCACAAATCGGTGGCTTGAGTATTGCGGACGGCACTCACTTCGAATGTGGGTGTTGATGTTCGTGCTACTTGGGCCTCTGAGGTTGTATGCTGAGGTATCGCTCCACGCTCGCAGGCTCTCATTTGAGTGGTGGCATGCTGTCGCGATAGCGATTACATGGATGGCGGTCAGTGTTCTTGTGTCCAAGAGTCTGGACCAAATACTTGAAAAAAGGAGGCCAGCTACAACCTAGCTGGCCTCCGCGAGAAACTACACAGCGATTCGCTGCGCAGCCTCTGCCCCGGCATATTCTGCCCACATTCGAGTGAGGTGTCCATTTGCGCGCAGGAGCTGAGTTAGAGATCCCCGTTCAACGATACTTCCTTTCTCCATAACGATGATTTCGTCAAAGAGGTGAAGGAGGTTGAACTTGTGGATGGTAGCAACCACCACTCGATCCGTGAAACGGCTCAAGATAGTTTCGTAGATATGCTTCTCGTTGACGATGTCGACACTGCTGGTCGACTCGTCCAAGAGAATTATCTCGGAATCGCTATCGAATGCGAAGAAAAGTCCTCGTGCTAATGCGAGGCGCTGCTTCTCGCCCCCGCTTAGGGAAATTCCTTTCTCTGCGATATTAGTTTCAAGTCCGCGTGGAAGGTTTTCCAACACATTTCGAAACCGAGCCATCGTGATCGCATCCATCACCTTCTCACTTCCAGCCTCGACCCCCATCGTAACGTTGTGCAGCACCGTCTCTGCGAAGACCTCCGGATCTTGTGGGATAAGGGTGGTGTGATGCGACAGCGCGGTAATCCCGTTGGGTACATCAGCACCATCGCACAAGACCGTCCCCTCATCCGCTCGATTGAGACCCCGGAGGGTCGCCAACAGGGTGGATTTTCCACTCCCGCTTCCGCCGACGATAGCGATGCTTCGACCGCGGTGTAACGTCAGTGTTACATCCGTAATGCCGGCATTCTGATCCGCGTTGCTTGAGTGGCTGAAGCCTAGATCAACCACGGTCAGGGATTTCCAGCCGGCAGGAAGCTTCGTTGTGGCCGTAGCACCCACTAAGGTCTGGAAGTCTCGCTCGATCTCCTCAATTGCCCTGAGGCGCGTCGCCTTGACCACCATGTCGCCATACTTCCAGGTGAACTCGAAGATCGAGTGACTGAGAGTAGTCAGATAGTCATTGAGCGCAAAGATAGTTCCAACCTGCAGAACTCCTCCTTGGTTGGAGGCTTCCAGCACGAACCACAGTAAAGTTGCAGCCCGTGTGAGATCCACAACGAGCGACGAGGTAAACCACTTCTGCTCGTTGAGCTTCGCGGTTGCCCGAGTCAACGGCTTAAACGACTCAAGTTGTGAGCTTACAGCTCGCTCAACCTGATCCTCTAAGCGTAGACTGATCACCGTTGTAATGTTCGTCAGGTAATCCTGCACCTTTGCAGCTACCTTATTGAGGTGCGCATTCCCGCGTTCATAGAGGGGTACAAGCGCTCGGTCGAACACCACAATCAACCCTGTCAGGGCTATTACAGCTACGATCACCACGATCCCTGACTGCGGTAGCAGGAGGGACATCATGATGAGCGCACCGAGAGTTCTCGTGACGAGAGCTAAAACGAGGAAGCTCGCCTCTGAGAAGTCTGCGAGTGCAGCAGCAGCTTTCGCGACCTTTTCGATCGTATCGCCGCTGTGGTGCGTTTGATGCCACTTAAGGGGCAGCCGTGTCGCTTTTGAGAGAAGCCCCACCTGAATATTCTTTCGAATAGCAAAGGAGGTCGCTATCTCAATAACTCGACTTGGTCCGTGAAAAGCCCACGAGAGCACACCAATTCCTACGGAGAGGGCCAGGAGCCAAAAGCAGTGCACAGTATCGTGCTGTGTTGCAGCAGTCTGGGCAGCGTTAATGAAGCGGGCCATCACCAAGGGAACGAGCAGGCCTATACAAAGGGAGATGGTACTCATTATCATCGCAACGATGATCCATGGGCGCCGACCCTCTCCATACTTCCACATCGTTACCGCTAAATAACAAATTGGATTCTGTTTTAATTTTTTGAACATTCTAAACCTCCTTTCCCTGGGGAGTCCTAGGGAACGCTATCTATTTCCGCCATGCGTTAGGTGAACGACCACCGTTCCGACATCTGCGTCGGCAGCGGTGTATGCTTGTAGTCACCAGCTGAAAGCCGTTCGCTGGGGAGTAAATCGGAAACTGAGTTGCGGTGCTAAAAACTCTCAGCTACCTACGAAATCTCAAATGTTTTCGGAATTTTCTCGCCAGCTCAGGAAAGGCTGGCGTTTTAAGACCAACCTTACAGCTGTATCGGGGAGCTTGCAGAGGACGCGCGTGCGCGCTCTGTCCTGCCCGCGATTGTATGTGGTGTCTTAAAGATATCCATTGGTTCTGTACCTCAACGAAGTATTCTCCCACGGTACGTAAAGTTGTACGTGTAGTCAAAGAAAAAAATCGAGGATTCAGATGGCCCTCCTATTTTGAGCGACTTGCTCTGCCTACTATCAGGGAGATGGTCGTGGGCGTATTCCCGTGAGCGTGCTGGTCGTCGTATCCAGGATACGGCTTTTCCGGTTATTGCTCGATCAACTCACCCTGCTAGGTAGCTAGGTAGGGATGCGTTACTGGAGCTCCGAAAGGCGTCTGCGGCTATTCTCATTCATTTTTTTTCAAAAATGAATGAGGGTGGGTTTATGTCTCACGCGAGCATAACTGCTCTTTCGCCTGCGTTTCAGTTCATCTCGGGTCCTTTCCCGATCAATCCTGGGAAGAGTCGTTGTTCCGTTTCAATTGCAGCACTGCACCGATGCCGAGGGTGAGCAGCGCCATAAACGACCACTCGTAGACGTAGCCAAGGTGGATGTCTGGTGGTGGGGTTGTATCGAAAAGTGGAATTGGATAGTGAGCCTCTGGAGAATCCATGCCGAAATTCTCGACATTTTTTTGACCAGTAAGGGTGAGTAGGTCGTTTCTAGCTCCGGCGCTTTCTTTTACAATCTTCGTGGTCACGAGAGGATCGTTGGGGTCCTGCATCGTTTCAAGGTAGATGGGAAGAACCGGATACGGAAGTTGGTTCTTCATTTTATCGATGTCGATTCGTATCCAAAGATCGACCCACGGCTTATCTAAACCCGTCGGAGGATCGTTAGGCGCCAGGAACTTCGGCGGCATCGAATTTTTAATTAAACCGAACCCTGAAGCTCTCTCTGGTTGTTGGTACTTTTTGCGGATCTCTAATGGCTCGCGCCCCAAGGGAATGAATCCCCGATCAATCAGTACATATGAGTTAGAGTCATCGAGTTTAAGAGGAGTCACGACATGAAAGCCTGCTCGATCGTTCGTGCCTCGATTCCGTCGAACGATTACTTCGTGAGTGAAGTCGTAGGTTCCAGAAAAGCTCACCCGACGCCAGCTCTCTTTTTTTAGGTCGGTAGAGGTCGTAGTGAGATCTCGAAGTGGGATTGGCGGAAGTCGTAGCGTTGTTGCAAGTTGCTCGATCAGGACCTGCTTTTGGAGGTGCCTGTCCCACTGCCACACAGCCGCCCACACCATTCCGGCGGCCAGCAGGGGGCAGATCACAGCGGGCTTCAGAGATAACCTTACCTTCATGTGGCGAGTGTACTGCCTCCTAGGGCAAGTGGGAATTAGACGGGGAGTGCATATGTGGCTTTTTTGCAAGTAACTGAAATGGTTGCCGATTCTTGGGTTTTACTGAGAGGGCTTTGGAGTGGTATGGTGCACCGGTGTCGGGGTAAGGGCATTTTGGCCTCCGAAGCTGCTTCGTGGGTACATTTCAGGGCGGCAAAGGGTACTTCGTTGTTTTTCACTCGAGTGTAAGGAACCTATCGATGTTTCTTGTTGGTGCCGGAGCTGCTTTTCCGAGTATAGAGCTTTCGGAGAGCGCGGTAAGTGCGGTTGTTGGTACGCCGAGTGCGGCTCAGGCCCAGGTCATTGAGAGGGCGGGGGTGCGCTCTCGTTCGATATCGTTGCGAGCTGACTATGTTCAGTCGGCCAAGGGGTCCGATATGGTACAGGCCCGAGCGGCGGCAGAGTTCTCACCAACAGCCCTTGGCGTAGAGGCGGCCAAGCAGGCTCTAGCAAGAGCGGGGATACCTATCGAGCAGATTGGGCTACTAATTGCGGATACCGCGACCCCGTATCAAACCTGCCCCTCTGAGGCGCAACGCATCGGAGGGGCGTTCGGAGTAAAAGTTCCCGCGTACGACATCGTCGGCGGGAGCAAGGCGTTTCCGCTGTTTTTTGATCTCCTTTCAAAGTGGAAGCCGGAGCGGTTTCCCGAGTACGTGTTGTGTGTCTCAACCAACACACCGTCGCAGCATGTTAATTACGGCGCGGACGCTGTTTCCCCAGCTCTGTTCGGAGACGGAGCAGCCGCATGTGTGGTGTCGCGGACACACGCAGGCAAATGGAGCGTTCGTAGCTCGGAGCTGCGCGCCGACGGCTCAAAAGGCTCTGCGGTAACCGTTGCGCGGTCCCTTTCGGTAAATGTTGATAAGATTGCAAGTCCGCAGGATTTTGCGCGAGCCGTATCCCAACAGCTAGGGACGCTTGAGAGGAATCTGCCAGAGGCGATCGAGAACGGATTCTTTATCGGGCCGGAATTGTACGCTGCAGATTTCCAGTCGATAGCTGCTGAGCACGGTATCTCTCGGGAGCGTGTTGTGTCGCTGGCAGGTGAGTGCGGATATTCGCTTGGCACCAGTCAGGGAGCTGCGCTTGCGTCGTTGTGGGAACAGGTATCCCCTGGTCAGCTTGTAGTGCTGATTCATTGCGGCGATAGTATGAGCGGTCGAACTGTTTTGGAGACTCAGTAGGGGAAACATGCTGCATATTTTGGGCATGGGAACGTGCCATCCGACTACTTCCATCGATAATCACTTTCTCGAAGCGCTCGACATCGGTACCAATGCGCAGTGGATTGAGGAGAAGATCGGCATTCTTGAGCGAGTGACAACCCTCCCCATCGATTATATTCGCGAGACTCGCAATCAAGATCCTCGGATGGCGCTTGAGGTTGCTTCCATGAGTGCAACTGAGTTAGGAGTTGCTGCGGCTAAAGAAGCTCTCAAGAAGACCGGTATCTCGGCGGCACAGGTCGGGATGGTAATCGTTAATTGCTGTTCGCCCCGTCAGACTATGCCGAGTGAGGCAGAGCGGATCACGGAGCAGCTTGGTATTGCAGTGCCGGCGTTCGATGTCTATACGGCGTGCCCGGCATTTGCCCTTCACATCGATTTTTTGCGTAACTTCGAAGAGATCGCTCTTCCTGAGTTTGTTCTCTGTATCTCCACAGCGGTCATGACGCAGCATGTCAATTACAATGACCGCTCTGATGGAGCGATCTGGGGTGATGGGGCAGCGGCGTGGGTCGTTTCAACCAAGCATCAGGGGCGTCTTGAGATCCTTGATTCAACCTTTACTGCCGATCCAACCCGATGCGAGGCGGTCGTCGTTGATTCCTACGCCTTCTTCCATCAAGATGGTCGTGCGGTGCGTGACTTTTCGGTTCGACAGACGGTTCGTCTCATCAAAGCTCTTGAGGAGAAGTATCCGCTCGACTGGAGTCGAGATATCTTCATCGGTCATCAGGCTAATCGCACAATGTTGGATCAGATAACCAACAATCGAGAGATTCCGGCGTCCAATCATTGGCATAATGTGACTTATTTAGGAAACCAAGCAGGCGCAGGTGCGCCATCCTCTCTGTGTATGCACTGGGATCAGATGGTCGCAGGGCAGCACATAGTGGTTGCGGTAGTAGGAGCCGGACTCAGTTGGGGCTCGATACTGATGCGGGTTCGCTAGCTCGCGAGGGTTTAGCGTTCGACTCCCGTTGCAGGAGCAGTCCGAGCAACATCCAAACGATAACCATAACCTCACTGTCTCCGAAGTTATACTCAACCAGGCCGGCTATCTGCCAAGAGATAACTGC
Source organism: Bdellovibrionota bacterium (assembly GCA_044344945.1). GTDB lineage: Bacteria > Bdellovibrionota_C > UBA2361 > UBA2361 > OMII01 > OMII01. Next base: position 12,774 of record JBIJBZ010000035.1, read on the forward strand.
ACATCCTATTGCGATATAGATGGGATCGCGGGGCTTTCTGAAACTAGCACGGCACACTTCCACTAAAAACCAAGCAAACAGCAGACCGGCGAGCCAACCGTTCTCTGTAACGATGTTGAGTAGGTTGTTGTGGAAGTGTTTTAACTCTCGCGGAATCTCGGTCGAAAACTGACGTAAAATACCACTGTTGTGGTACCCAACTCCGAGAGGATATTCGGTAGCAAGCTCTGCCCCAATCCTCCAGATCGTGCTCCTTCCACCGCTGATGGTGAAATGGTTGTACGATGAAGCGATTCGATCGTATATCGGCTGCACACCTACCGCCACCGCCGCAGAGAGTACTACGATGATCCAAACGAAACGTTTCGCATAGAAGGTAAAGAAGAGGGATGCTCCCACAATCACACCAAGCCAAGGGCCGCGCTTAAGATTGATCATAAGGGCGCACAGGAGAAGGGGGGCTTCGATGCAGACTAGTAAAAGCAGGTCTCGGGCGTAGCCTCGTGAGGCGCGGATTGCTTGACCTATAAGCAGCGATGCAACAACAACAGCTCCATAGAGGAGCGCTGATTCTCCAGCGGGTATTGCAAGCCATCCCTGAAATGCCACGAGGGTAACCAGCGCTGTCATGAGTGCCCCAAGCATGTATACGGTGCGTGCAGAATCAGGAGATGTCGAGTGCATAGTTGAATTGTTTGCCGTTTGCTGCGTGGCGGTCCCCCAACACAGGCCGACGAGCGCAAGGACGGTGAGCGCTAACTGCCCCGACTCTGTTACCTCCCCTAAGAATAGGCGTGGAATCGGGAATGGCAGAGCGCTCTCTGCCAGCGAATGAAACGCTGCGATGCTTTGTCCCGCTATGAGCGCGGTGATTACGCTGCGAGGCTGCGCAAAGGAGCAGAAGAGGGGGGCAGTTAAGGTGAAGAAGAGTAGTGATACGAGTGCGGAAACGCTGTGACTAGGCGACAGCCCTGTCGCAGCGGAGACTGTAACGGCGAGTAAAAAAAACGAAAAGGGTGCCGCAATACGTGCCGCGTTTTTGGGCAACAGATTTTTCTTGAGGAATGGGCGCTCAGTGTAAAGCCAGAGGAGGATAAGCGGAACGAGGACTGCGTGCGTCCATGCGAGCTTAAGCGGGCTTAGGAACGCGACCAGTGTGCAGCCGTGTTGAAGGATTTCCTTTGGCTCAAGCCGAGGACCACGGCGAGAGGTTACTTCGCCAGTCTCGCACGTACGAGTAGAGGTCGAAGATGGTTGTGTCAGGCACATCGGATCTATCATTCCAAACAGCGTGATTCGCCCTTGTGCGGTAGATATTGCACCGGTGTGAGGACGGGATGCTGAGCCTCTTAGGGCTCAACGGTGCCGTCGTCTTCCTGCGCATCCTGCTCGTTAAGGTCCTGTAAGATCTCCTTCGCAAACTCAACCGATGCCGGATTCTTCGAGGTTGCAATGATGTTTTCTACAGTTTCCTTGATCCCGTCTTCGTAGTTGACGTGATCGCGGGCACCTTTGAGCAGGGCTCTGTCCGAATCTGGGTTATTGGAGCTTTCCAGGATCGTAAATAGTTCGGAGAGTCCCTCCTGTCCGGAGTTGATTAAGGCTTTCGCCCACACTGGAGACATTTCGTCCCTCTTTTGAACGAGTTCTACTACAAGTGGCCGAGCATCGGCATCAGGTATTACCTCGCAGGGGCCGATACCGATCGAGCACTGAGCATCAGGATCGCCTGCTTCTTTTGCATATTTGCTCAGTATCTCAACAGATGTTCGCGAGCCTTGGTTTGTTATCGCTGCGATAGATGCCTCGCGCAGCGTATCGTTTGAAGTCGATAGCTGCTCGCCCAGGAAGCGAACAACATCGTCCTTTCCAAGGGTATACTCAAGAGCCTCCGCATATACGTCTGCCTCGTTTGAGGATTTCGCGTTCTTAACTAACTCAGTAAGAGACTGCACATTTTCAACCCGGCCGCTGATAGCAAGTAGCTCAGAGAGGTAGCTTTTCTGATCCTGAGGAGTATTCGGATTGGCCACCATGTCACGAACCGACGAGTAGAACTGAGGACACCACGAGCAGTCCTCGCCCGGCTGGGTAAACTGTTCAAGGATGGAGTCATCAAAGTCCTTGCTGCCCTTCATCACCGCAGCAAGAGCCTCTTCGGCTGAGCTATACGCTTCTGTGGCAGGTTTGACTTGCTCCGCTACCTCTCCCTCCGTATCAGCATCCGCAGGCGCTTGAGGGATGTTTGCTGGTTCGCGCTTCTCGAACCCACCGATGTTGATCGGCGATGTCGATGGAGAGCTTGTAGAGTCTGAGCTCGAAGCACTCTTTTGAGTCTCGGTCTGGGTCGAATTAGTCTCTTGGCGGGGTTCGCGGGTCATCCACCAACCGCCGATTACAAGCACAACGAGGATGACAGGAAGGATCTTTTTCATGGTACCTACTCTCTACATTCCGAAAAACACTAAGCCGACGATGCTGCTGATACTTCTCTTGGCAGTGCGCCGTAGTACTTAGACGACGGAGGGCCACATCGTATTTCGTCATTTAGGCGTAGCACAGCAGCAATTAAAGTCCTGGGTGACTGCGAGCATACAGGCTTAGTTGATGTTTCACATGGGGTTCACCACCCTGCTAACATTTACAGGTAGTTATAGTGCAACTGACAGCCAAGGGAAAGGACGATTCCAGGGAGATATGGTCCCCCTGGAGCGATTGATGCCTCAGACTAACCCAGTCGCCCCTCCCTACACAGGGCGGAAGTCCGTTTTGGGGGTAATCGACGATACGAAGTGGGCCAAGATCCTTACGGCATGCTGTAGGTCCTTGTAGCTACAGACCTCCACCTGGCTGTGCGTGTAGCGGTTTGGAATCCCAAGGGCTGCAGCAGCGACTCCACCCCGAGTGATCTGAATGGTGTTGGCATCATTGCCGAGTGGGCGGGGCGAAGGACCGAGTTGAAAGGGGCTTTTGGTTTTTTTCGCCGAGTCTTTGAGGAGCTTCCCTACAATCGGATTAACATTAGGGCCGCTGGCGATAGACGGACCGCTTCCCAGCTTGCACGGCGTAGCCTTTGAGTTCTCGTTCCCAGGATTGTCAGACGCGTGCGTGACATCAATCGCGATTCCTACCTCGGGATTGATCGCATAGCCGGAGGTGGTGGCGCCCCTCAGCCCCACCTCTTCCTGCACGGTACTCACAGCGTAGAGTCCGACCGAGAGCTTTTTTTGCGAGCAAACTCGGAGTGTTTCCATCGCCACAAAGAGCCCCACCTTGTCGTCGAGTCCGGGGGCCGCGATCAGTTGGTCTCCGAATTCTAGCAGGGTGAGTTCAAACGTTACGGTGTTACCGATTTCGACTTGTTTTTCCGCCTCTTTTTTGCTTTTTACTCCGATGTCGATCCAGATCTTTTCAATGTCGTTCTTTGTTTTGTCGCGCTCTTCCGCCGACTGAGCGTGAATCGGTTTTCTCCCGATCACGCCAGGGATTGGGCCTTTTACGCCGTGGACGGTAACACGGGTACCGTGGAGCACTCCCACATCAATACCGCCAAGGGCTGAGACGTAGAGAAACCCCTCGTTTGAAATGTATCGAACCATCAGAGCAATCTGGTCACAGTGGCCCGCAAGCATGATTTTGCGCTCTGCTTTCGGGTTCAGCGCCACGATAACGTTACCGTGAAGGTCGGTTTCAATTGAGTCGGCGTAGCGCTTCATGCGCTCTCGCACTACGCGTTGAATCGCTCGTTCGGCGCCGGTAGGAGATGGAGTGAGGAGGAGTTTGTGAAGAAAGTCTTTTGATTCCATGAGATGACCTGCTGTGGAGTGATTGAGTGGTGTGTAGTATGTCTCGTTTTATATGATGGACTTGTGGTGCTCTGCGATGCGCATCCCCGCGCAACTATTTGTTACGACACGATGATTTCTCGAAAAGATACACAGCGATTGAACTCTCTTGATGACGCGCTCATAACGGCTTTGTTTCAGAAAGCACCAGTTGCGCGCAAGCGGTCGGTGTGGCGTAACCGCGTTTTGCAGCGGCGATTCTCAGCAAGCAAACGGGGTCTCGGCCCGTTTCGAGAGTTTGAGACCTTCCTGTCGAAAAAGGGGCTCTTTGACATCCGGATCGAGCGCCATCACTGGACCGACTGTGATGGGAGACGGTATCGCCATACCCTTGCCCGGGCGGCAGTTACGGATATGTGGCCGATGGGCACTCACTATTGGCTGCGAGATAGTGCGATTATCGGTGCACGGCTCCTTCAAAGTTCTCAAGAACGATCGCGCGCGATAGGTCGAGAGATCCTTATCTCAGGCATGAATTTTATCTCCTCAGTATCGCAGCTTGCACGTTTTGAGGCGATCATTCGTTCTACAAGCGCGCGGTATCGAAGCGATTCCAACAATTGGCCCTTTATCTTCGCGGGTATAAAGGGAAACCTAAGCACGGCGCATCCAGAGCCGTGGGCGCACAAACAGGATGCGTGGCAGATCCTTGCATGGCATGTCCTGAGCGCTATTGAAGCAGGGCAGATATCGACCCGGGACCTGACAGAGAAGCATCGGCTTTTTTTGGGGCGGATCGTGCCGTTTCTGGCGAAGGTCTCGTTCTGGAGCTGCGAGAATAGCGGCTCTTGGGAGGAGATCCCCTCTGTGCGAACATCGGTTCGAGCGTGGGAGCATCGGCTGATTGTGAGGCTGGGGGAGCTTTCAAAGCGCCGGGAGTTCTCGTTCCTCGCGCAACAGTACACACGTAAGCGAAAATTCCTGGGGCGGCAACTGGCACGGATGAGCTTTGCGGGGGCGGTGGATTTTCTCGATACAAAGGCGACGGAGGTGATGGTAGGGGACCTTCCGTTTGAAGCTCCCGGATATTCCAAACGAGATCCGCGCTATCGAACGGAAGATGGCGCTCTCATCTATCTTCTTGAGCTCGATTATGTTTGGTTTCTCGCGCAACGCGCCGGTAAGAGTAAAAGATGGGCTCGCCAAATGGAGGAGCGAATTCTTTCTGGTGTGCTCTCTCTCCAAGATTCTTGGAGTGGCGGTATCTACCGATACGCTAACGATTCGTACCAACGCAGTGGATTTTTCAGGTATCTAACGGTCGCTAAACTTAACGAGCTCTACGGTGCTCCGTCGGGAGAGTCAAGCACTCATTTTACGGAAAGGGGCCGCATAGTACCGACGGGGCGAAGGGCAGCGTGGACCCATTTTGTGGCCCAACTATCGGCGTGGGCAGGCACAAGGTTTTTAGAGACAGGAGAGGCCTCCTATCGGAAGTTACACGAGCGCTTCTTCGCGCAAAGCCTCGCGCTTGTCACAGCTCAACACGAGAGGAGTCTTGAGGTAGATTCAAAGGGGCAGAGCAAGATTATCTCGATACCGGCGTGGAAGATGCCGGAGTGTTATATTGCGGATCGTGATCAACAGGGCCGGGAGCTTGTGTTCCCGTCTCCTCATACACCCCTAAACTGGGCCACGGCGGAGCTAATAAATGCCTTTACGGTACACAGGCGCACCATACAGCACACCAGTAGGGTTGCGGGTAGAACGCGGTGACTTTGGGGCGGGCCGGTTTTAGGGGCTGCTTTTGCGCTGATTCGTTCATAATTGCGCAAGACTCACCTGCGTCTTTAAGCTACATTCTTTAAAACTCGCGACTTCTAACTATCGTTCAAGATGTGTAGGATAGCCGCTACTCCTCTGAAAAGCGGCTGGCCAAGCTGACCCGAGGCAGAGAGTTAAATCACGCAAAGTTACTAGGAATTACGACATGTCCGCCCAAGAGCCCGCAGCCCCTATCGAAGAAACGATTGATCATGTTGCCGAGCGCGCAAATAGGCTATCGAAGCTTGAGGCGATGAAACAGGCGGGGATACATCCGTACCCGGCGCGTTTTGACAAAGAGATGGATCTCGCTCAGGCGATGAAGCTCGAAGAGAATGCGCCGGTAAAGAGCGCGGGGCGTATTGTGCTGTTCCGACAGATGGGAAGCATTACGTTTGCGCATCTTCAGGACTTTACGGGCCGGATGCAGGTCGTTTTCAAGAAGGATCTTTTGGGCCCGGATCTCTATAAGTTAATCACCAAAAACCACGATCTGGGTGACTTTATCGGAGTCGACGGGGCGATCTTTACGACCAAGACGGGTGAGAAGTCGATCTTAATCAAAGAGTGGACCTTCCTGGGTAAAGCACTTCTTCCTCCGCCTTCAAAGTTTCACGGATTAAAGGATCGCGAGGTTCTCTACCGTCAGCGCTATCTTGATCTGATGTCGAATGAGGCGACTCGCGAGCGCTTCAAGTTCCGCTCTAATTTCCTGCGAGCCATGCGGGAATTTTACTGGCGCGAGGGGTTTCATGAAGTGGAGACGTCCACGCTGATGCACAAGGCTACTGGTGCCGCAGCGCGACCCTACCATACGCACAACAATGCGCTCGATATAGATCTCGTATTGCGTATCTCGCATGAGCTCCCGCTGAAAGAGCTCGTCGTTGGTGGATTCGAGAAGGTCTTTGAGATCGGCAAGGCATTTCGAAATGAGGGGCACGATCCTTCTCACCTTCCGGAACACACGCATCTTGAACACTACGCTGCGTATTGGAGTTTTGAGGATAACATCCGCTTCACGGAGCGCATGATAGACTATCTTTTTGATCACCTCGGCCTCGCAAGGAAGCTGACTCTCAAGGACCGCGAAGGAAACGATCAAGTAGTTGATTGGAGTACTCCGTGGCCGAGGGTTGATTACATCGAGCTGATTAAAAAGGATACCGGGATCGATGTTATATCGTACTCGTGTGCCGATACCCTTCGAAAAGAGATTAGGAGCCGCGGAATTGAGTTCGAGGGGATGGGGGCGATGGGAGTTACCTCGCTTGTCGACAACCTTTACAAGAAGGTGAGCCGTCCGCGAATTATTCAACCCACAATCCTGGTAAACTATCCCAAGGTGCTACAGCCATTGGCTCGGGTGAGTGATGCAGACAACCGCATGGTCGAGCAGTTCCAGCTTGTTGTGAACGGCTGGGAGATCGTGAAGGCATACTCTGAGTTGGTGGATCCGATCGACCAGCGTGAGCGTTTTGTAGGACAAGCCGAGCAACGCAGCGCTGGAGACGAGGAGGCCATGGAGGTTGATGAGGATTACCTGATCGCAATGGAGCATGGCATGCCACCCATTAGCGGGTGGGGAATGGGCGTCGATCGTGTGCTTGCGCTTCTCACGAGTCAGGATAATCTGAGAGATGTGATCCTGTTCCCGCTGATGAGGCCTGAATCAAAGTAGTAGATAGTGATTGATACTGTATCGTCACGAGGAGATTAGGCGGTATGTCTCGAGCAAAAGCTTCCGAGAGGCTTACTCCGGTAATGACTTTTCTCTGTCGAGATGTCGGCAGCTACACTCCGCGACGAAGTTGGGCGAGCTTCGACTCTCTGCACGTACGGGTGATCGATGATCTCTTCTTTGAGGCAGCGGTTGATGCCAAGACCGTGTGCGCGTTTTCCTCCGAGCCGCCGCACGGTGCTGAGGGTACTGCTCAGAACATACCTACCCAGGTCGCTCTTGAACGGTTCTTTTTCCACATCGCCGAGCCGTCAGTTTTGCTTTTGAACCCAAAGGTGATACCGGGCGATGCGCCCCTACCACAACGGGATCTTACCTTCTCGCTCCCAGCTGGATTCGAGGAGGAGCGCCGAATTTTTCGATCGGATGTTCCTGAGCTGATCGGGTCTCTGGCAGTTAATCCGAGAGCGCTTGCAGAGCCAGTCGCCGCAGCAGAGAAGGCGCTACGAGGAGGGGCATGGTTCGAAAGCTTTTACCTCGCTCGTTCCGCGCGGTTGGTTGGCCACGCGGATTCAGCGCGCGCGTGGTTCTGCGAACTCTTTTCCTACAGCTTCTTTGGCTCCCCTGAGGACGCGTTGGCGCTCTATGAAGAGTATCCAGATCGTGGCAGTGCCGACCCGTTGGCGCAGCTTCTCGCGGCTCGCTATCGACTACTTCTGAAGCAGTTCAATGAGGCGCGCACGATTTTACACACTATTTCGTTTCAGCCTGAGGTTGCTTCGATTGCATTGTGTGAATTAGCCCGGTCATTTGCGCTCGAAAAGGAGTTTGCGCGGGCGATCGACACAGCCACTTCGGCGATTGAAAAGGATCGGAATTATACAGAGAGCTACCTCGTGAGAGGGATCGCGCATCGTGGTTTGGCATATGAAGCTGGTGATGCCGAGGGCTTGCGTGAGGCGCTCGCGGATTTCGAGAGGGTAGCGAAGCAGGGTGGCTATAGTGCGCCCGAAGCAACCTATCATGCTGGAACAGTATTCGCCCGTCTGGGAGCGCTCGAACAAGCGGAGTTGGCGTTTCGACAATCCCTCTTTCAGCGGGACAGGGTGTCGGCTCGGGATGCCCTCATACGTGTTCTGTGTACCGTCGATAAGCGCGAAGAAGCAACTGAGGAGCTAGCGCTTCTTGAGCAGATAGCACCTCAGTATGGTGCTGGATTGCGAGCCCAGATCGGTAGCGCCCTGGAGAGTGAACCGGCTCGCAGTGTAGCCGCGCACCACACCGAATCGGGAGAGATGTCGGAGCTGTGGTCCTCCGATCCGCTTGAGATCGCGCGGGCCGCTCGAACGCTTCTCGATGCGTGGGGCGTGCCGTGCACTGGAGGTCCTACTGACTGTGTGGTTTTCGATGATCTGATAAACCGCTTTGCTCCAGACGGAGATTTTCCGGTTGAGGGGAAGTTCTCATCACTGCGAGTCGCGGGAAATGAAACGGTTGCTCGTGCTTTAGCAGGGTACGTCGGTGAGGTTCTCGTTACGCACGGAGTTGCTGCGTGGGATCGAGATCTTGAGGGATCAATCTGGCTTGTATCAACTCGCGACGGCACCAGATTGCCCGTAGAATCTTTTATTTCAGAGCGACTTCTGTTGGGCGCGAGTGGGGACAATCTGTCGTCTATTGAGTCTCTCATGATTGAGGTTCTTGCAGGCACACCCCAGGCATCGCGGTCTATCGTAATTGATTGGTGGCAGGAGGCGACTCCTGCAGTGAAACAGACGTACGCTTCCGAAGCGCAGTGGGCACGAAGTTCGCTCGCTCATCTCGGGGTTGAGCT
>JBIJBZ010000055.1:0-17541 GCA_044344945.1 Bdellovibrionota bacterium
AGAGGTAATGAAGAACGTGCGAGCACTTGTTGCTGAAACCCCGCTGAATAAGGGGACTGTCGAGGAGCCACAATTATCCCTCGCTGGTAAAGCGATGCTGTGGCATCTTGAGCATCGCCAAAGCTTCCTGCTTCCGGTCCTGAAAGAGCAAAGAATCTTCAACAACCTACTCGGTGCATACACAGAGGGCCTGAAGGCTTTCGATACGGCATTCCCGAAGGGGTTCCATTACCCAGACGTACTCCAGGCTGTCGATGGTCTTGATGGCTCAAAGAGGGATGGTCAGGTTTCCTTGAAGGAGATCGGCGCGTCGATTGAACACCACCCAAAAGAATCTAAGGATTTTATCAAACACGTCAACGCAGCCCTTATAAAAGTGGCGCGGGGTGGGGAGGGGATCTGCGAACAGATCCTGGCTAAAACTGAATTGGTACAGTCAATGGAGGCAGTAGATCCGGGTGCGCGAGACCGCATTGAGTCAGCCAAGGACTTTGCTCGTGCGTATCGAGAAGCGCTAATGGCAGATTCGGCTGGAGAGATGCTCTCTGCAGTACAGAAGCTCAGTAACTCCGTGAGCGCTTTGGAATAACGACCTCGTGGGGATACCAGCCCGATCGCGTCCAGCGTCGACTATCCATGACCTGGGGTTGAGAATTAGTGTGAGCCGTCAAGTCCACCGAGCTGCTCCAGCTCAGTGACCAGATTCGTTATCTTCTCACGGATATCCTCGGCGAGCACCGACATCAAGGTGCCGGTTTGAGAGATAGAGTTGTCGGTGTGAACCGTCTCTCGTGCAATCCACTCAGCGCAGCTACCGAGGTGGTCAAGACGACTAGCGATCTCCATAATCTGAGCAAGGGTATTCATGCATTCCTCGTACGGTGTGTAATTGGCCCTACCCAAGATAAGATGAGGCCATTTAGGTCGAGGTTTCTGCAAAACACCACCTGATTTACAACTGGCGTTTGATCTCTCGGCGGGCCGATACGACTTCAGCGGGGATGAGCGCGATACTCTAACTATACAAAGCTTGCCAAAGGCTCGTTATTGCGCCGCTGGAAGCTCGAACGTCGACTGAAGCGATACCACACCAGCTGCGTACGATATGCCGCCCACGCCAACCCCAAGGGCTCTGATCTTCGCTCCATCGAGGGCATCGTTCAGCTCCGGGCTGCCACCAGTAAACATAGCGAGAGAGCCCTTCACGGAATCAACAACGTCACCAACCTGTTTGAAGTTGAAGTAGAGTGATACGAGGTTCGATGCGCTCAGTTGCGCTTGCAGAGGTTTCGGAAGGGTGGTGGTGAAGGCTGGAGACGTACCTTCCTGGGTCGCCAGGAGATCCTTAATGACCCCCTCGGAAGTTCCGATCAGGAGAGCTTGCGAGTCCTTAGGAGAGCTGAGGTAAACACCAACACCGATCATCGTAGTGAAGTAGCGGGTGGGTACGCCGTTTACCTCCTTCGAGAGCCAGCTCGTATTTTGTCCTGTCAGCGCCATCGCCATTCCGAGCGATGACTCCAGAAGCTTCGCCATCTCGTTGCGATTAGTGGAGTCGACTGCAAGGTAGAGATCCGGCAGTGGGGAGCCACTGGTGTTGTTGCGAAGTCCGATCGTCACCCCCTGAAGCTGCTTCACCTGTGAAAGGGTTCCCGAGTCGTCCTGTCCCTGCTGAAGAGACTGGATCAGGGAATCAAGCTTTCCAAGGAGCTTCGAATCGAGGGAGATCGCAAGAGCGGTGTCCGCTGGAAGTTTCGATGCAAGAGGAGAGAGCGAACTCCCTTCGAGGGCCGTCAGGACCTTCGTTTGAGATTCGGTACGCGGAGATACGGTAAAGTTCGCCTGCGAAACGTACTGTTTTCCGAAGGCAGTTTGTGCGGCGAATGCAGTCACCGGGAACGTTTTCGGATCGAATGAAGCCTCTGGCTCGCTCAGTTTAGCGAGGTTCTCAAGCACGGGTTGGAAGCGAGTTACCGATGCGAATGCAAATGCAACGGTATCGTCTCCCTTATCGAGCTTGGCGGTAGCGCTCTTAAACTCAGGCAGATTCTGTAGCTGTTGAATCGTTTGCGTGTTGTTTGACGAGAAGAGTCCCTCAAGGTCAGCTTTATTGAGAGCAGCTCCGAAGGTTGTCTTGTTGGCTGCGATGTGAAGTTGTACCGGGATATCATCAAGCTGCGCCGTGAATCCGTCTACGCTGCCAACTTTCTCCGGGGTAATCTTTAAACCCGCATCCTTTAGCAGCGCGCTGAGAACGGCGGCACGCTCTGCGAGATCAACGCCTGGCGCCGCTGAGGCGAAGATTCCAGCCGTGACTGGGGTCTCTTCGCTAGCGCTTGGGGCCGCAAAGAGGGTGGCTCTCGAGATGACCTTCTCTGGTGTGTATTGTCCGTCGGGGGAGAGCACGCCGATTGTAACGAGTGAGTTGAATCCCTTTTTCAGCTGGGCAATCTGCTCCTCATCGGCGCCGTTCTCCTGAGCCGCTTCCACAAGATTATCGAGCGAGAGGGCGCCCCTGGAAGCCGAGCCGAAGGGGGAGGACTTGAGCAACTTGTATCCGGTGCCGCTGAAGTCTATTACTGAGAAGCCGGCAGTCGATGCCGGAAGCTTAGCGAGAAGGGGCTCTGAGAGGAGCTTAATGGAGCCTTCCTGGGTGGTGGGTTGCTCGTTCTTGGTGCACGCTGAAAGGGTCAGGGTAGTTGCAAGTGTAAGGGCTACAAGGGGGCGAATCGACTGCATGGCGAACTCCAAAGAGGGATAGAGGCTTTGCGATAACGTATCGGATTCTCTGTGCGGATCACAAGGTAAGAATCGGGTGCATGTGCGAATTTTCAGTGGGATAATTGGCTCAAGTCGGCTCGCATGATTGCAACGGCCCCGACCGCAGCCGCCGGTCAAACAGGGGGTGTGATTGCAAAGCGTAGCCCCCGCAATAATGGGGTGTAAGGGGTGCGATGAACGGTGTAGAGTTAGCACGGTCGAGTAACAAAGCTCCGTCTATGTCTTTAACCCGTCTTGATTGTGATATCTTCCGGGGCCGCGATGTGATTGCGGATGCTTCATCGTATGTGGCGCTCAATCCGGTCGCCAAGCCAGCTCGGCTGGTATTCGCGGGCTCAACGGCGGTCATGCAGGGACTGGGTTCACAGGTCGCATATCGTTTGGCTTTAGAGCATTTTCTGCGTGGGGTTGAAGCCCACTACGCTGCTCCCAGCCGCGCCCCGGGACCAGCTGATGAAGATGCGGTTGTTCAGGTCCTTGAGGATGCCTTTCGGACGGCGAACTCATCGGTGTACGGCTTCGGACATAAATTAGCTGCTGGAGGGCGGATGGCCGCCTCTCTCTTGGCGTTTGCGATAGAGGAGGAGCGTTTCGCGGCCGCACGCGTGGGGCTGGGGAGTGTCTACCTTTTTCGCGATAATCAGCTCTTCCCATTCTTTTCATCGGAGGGTATCGACCGCTCCGTGGTAGGGGACGCCGAGGAGTTTCCCTCCGATCTTAACACCCAACGGCAGGCATTTGTCGGTTCAAACTCAATTATCGACGTGGAGATCGCATCGGTAACTCTCGGTGCCGGTGATATCGTATGCGCCTTCTCTCGCTCGCTCACAGCTCTTAACGAAACACTTCTCTTTCAACACCTTGAGACCCTCATTCAGGAGGGGTTCCCGGAGCTACAGCCGCGGGATCTCGCCGAACGGCTCTGTATCGAGGTGTTTACAGAGCCCGATACCCTCTCATTTTGTTGCGTGGCGGCGGTGGGCCCTGATGTCATTTACTGCTCAAAGATCGTGCCGTAGGACACCATGCAGGACGGTAAGAATTATCTCGGGGCGGAGCAAAGCCCCTACCTATTGGAACACAGAGATAATCCGGTGTGGTGGCACCCCTGGGGGCGTGCAGCTTTTGAGAGGGCGAGGTTGGAAGATAAGCCGGTTTTCCTCTCAATCGGATATTCCACGGGTTACCCTAACAACGGCAGTTGCGGGTCTGAAAACGGCGTATGTGTCCAAAATCACCTTGGCTTTTGAATTTTCGGTGCTCACCCTGACGGTGCCAGGGTTGCGCCTCCGAAAAGTTCAAAATCCTGCTTGCTTTTGAACATCTACGCCGTTTTCATCCGCCTTAACTGCCGTTTTTAGGGTTACTGGTGTCACGTTATGGAGTCGGACTCCTTCGAGCGGCAGGAGGTCGCGGATCTTCTTAATCAGCATTTTGTGGGTCATCGGGGAATCAAATGGGTGCCAATGACTGCTGGTGGGGCATAACCCATTTGATTCCCCGATGACCCTTTGAGAGGATGCTCTACGACAACGCACTGCTGGCCCAGGTGTACCTTGAGGCATTCACAAAAACCGGGAAAGAGCTCTATCGAGCCGTTGCTATCGAAACAATTGATTATCTGCTCCGAGGTATGCGCTCGGAGGAGGGTGGTTTCTACGCCGCGGAGGACGCGGGAGAGGTGGGTCGAGAGGGTGAGTTCTATGCAGGGACTTTGGCAGCGATTGAGGAGGTGCTTGGAGCCGATCGTGCTCGCGAGTTCTCCGCTCAGTACGGGTCTCGCCGGAGGGGGATTTTGAACTGCGTATCTTATCCGAGGATTTCTTGCGCTCTTTGAGGTCTCCGGAGATTCGCAGTGGATGTCTGAGGCGATATCGCTCCAGGATGAACAGGATACGCGCCTATGGGACCCCGCGGCCCAGGCGTATGCAACATCTGCAGCGCCCGGAAACATCGTCCAGCGGTGTGAATGGAACGATGGAGCAACCCCGGCGCCAAACGGGATCGCGCTCGGTAACCTTGCGACCCTCGCAGCGATCACTGGGGATTTAAGGTTTACCGCCAGGGTCGATGAGTTAGAGCAGGGGATCCCAGCGGAGCTGTTTCAACACCCGAGCCACTACTGCGCAACCTTGTTGGGTGGCTTGCGAATCGTTAGTGGATGGCCGGTGTGTGGTGTGGTGGTGGAGCCAGCCTCGCGACAGCTCCCGGCGGAGCTGTGGGCCCTTTGGCGGGGCTACCATCCTCTTACGACTACGCTCTGGTCCTCCCTTGGCACCGACAAGGTCCCATTTTTGCGGGATAAGGTCGCCAAGGTGGGGCATACCGCCTTTTTTGTCTGCCAAAATCGGAGCTGCAGTGAACCAATAGTTGCTGTCGAGGGTGCTGTCGATTTATGCTCCCAGGCGTCGAGATTTCGAGTGTCTGCCGAAATTTTTTCCCCCGGATTTGCTGATTGAATCAGCGAGGGTGGAAGACCTCCGAGGCGCGCTCTTGTGGAGTATACGAGCATGAAACAGTACCTGGATCTGATCCGAGACGTTCTTGAGAACGGGAAGCCTGAAGCAGGTGTCGAGAAGGATGGCACAATCGTTCGTCCAGACCGTACCGGCGTGGGCACGTACTCTGTGTTTGGTCGGCAGATGCGCTTTAACCTCGAAGAGGGATTCCCGCTCGTTACAACCAAGAAGGTTCACCTCAAATCGATCATCTACGAGCTGTTGTGGTTCCTCAAAGGCGACACGAATATACAGTATCTTCACGAACACAAGGTTACGATCTGGGATGAGTGGGCTAACAACGATGGCGAGCTCGGTCCAGTGTACGGAAAACAGTGGCGTTCGTGGGAGGGGCCACGTGGAAAGGTCGACCAGATTGCGCGAGCGGTTGAGGCGATCAAAACGAATCCGAACAGTCGGCGAATCGTGGTGATCTCGTTTAATCCGGCGGATCTCCCTGAGGTTGCACCGCCTGCATGCCACACTCTTTTCCAGTTCTATGTAGCGGGCGACAAGCTGAGTCTGCAACTCTACCAACGTTCAGCGGATCTCATGCTTGGAGTGCCGTTTAACATCGCAAGCTATGCGCTTCTGTTGATGATGGTGGCGCAGGTAACTGGTTTACGGCCATACGAGTTCGTACACACCTTCGGTGATGTGCATATCTATTCAAATCACGTGGAAGGCGCGAAGTTGCAGCTTGAGCGGGAGCCGCGGCCGCTTCCGACGATGAAGCTTAATCCGGCAGTGAAGGATCTCTTTAGCTTCCAGTACGAGGATTTTACCCTCGAAGGGTACAATCCGCACGAACGGATTCAGTTTGCAATTGCAGTGTGATGGCGCGGGCAAAGGTTGCTGCTATCGTTGCGATGGATGAGGGGCGACTCATCGGAAAAAACGGTGGACTCCCGTGGCATGTGCCGGAAGACCTCGCGCATTTCCGCTCGTTAACAAGTGGCCAGATCGTCGTGATGGGGCGCAAGACCTGGGACTCGCTTCCTCCGAAATTTAAGCCCCTGCCTGGTCGAACCAATCTCGTCATCTCGCGTGAGGGCTCTGATCTGAGCCTTCCCGAAGGTGTGCTGCGCGCCTTCTCGCCCGCTCATGCGGTGGAGCTCGCGCAGAGCGTTGCCGCCGATGAGCGAACGATCTGGATTATCGGAGGCGCAGAGATCTACAAGGCAACCTTGCCGCTTTGTGATGAGGTGCATCTGACGAAGATCCACGGCACTCACGAAGGGGATGCCTGGCTGCCCGAGTTTGAGAAGGGATATGCCCTTGCATCGGAGACCGCCGGGGAGAAGTGTACGTTTCAGGTGTATACGCGGGCAGAGTAGTATGCGGCTCGCGCGTGCGTGGCGCACACCGCGCAATCTTCTGGGCACCACCGTTTTTTGATAGAAAAGGGGACGCTACTGCTCTGTGGAAAACCCCCGGCTTAAGCATTGATAGCGATATTGTGACACAGTGCTCGAAGAGCGACTCTCTGATAGCAACCGTGTGTAGAGCGCCCGGAGAGTGATGAGCCTAAGTGTTATCCCTTTGCCGCTGACCACGCAACTTCACTCGTACACTTTCGATTACATGCTCTATGCAACAAGAAACATGCACCAATATCGAGGGCTCTATTCTCACCGTTCGTGGACAGCGGGTTATTCTCGACCACGACCTTAGGAAAGAGAGGCAAAACCCCACGTTTACGAGCACGAGCACGTTCACGTTTGAGGGTCTACAATTAGACTCCTAATAGGTTTTGCCTCGCTTCCTTAGACTTATGAAAGCCGGCTTTTCAAGCAATCTATTTCCTTGGGTCCGGGGTGCCATGCACTCGCGCGGTCAGGCGTAGGCTACTCTAAGCGGGTAATCAGAAGCCACCCAAGGTGAGTTGTTTTGGACTCTTTTCAGACCCTTACCTCATTCCCGCGAGTCCTGCGGGCTGTGGGATAGTTGCAACAGGTAGGAGACCGCCAGGTGCAAAACCTGCATAACACGGAGTGTGAAGCAGTCTGACAACGTACATACCAAAGGGTCGCAGGAGGCGAATTCCGCCGAGGGTGGACAGGTCTCGGGAAGCTCTCATTGGAGCTCTCTTGGGGGTTCGCTACGTCACTGCGTTCGTCGTATTACCTTAGGTCACAAGATGCGGGAGCCGGTTCGGATCGAGGCTCTCCGCACACGAGGGGTTCTTGCCCTGAATCGAGAAGCTATATTCGACCGACCCCATTCAACGGCGACTCTTAGCGCTCTTGCCGGTGTGCCTCTGGAGCGCATAGGCGCCCTCTTCGACATTAACCTCGCAAAGGGGCTCGTGGATAACGGCATACCTGCTGAGAAGCGAGAATCCTACAGACGGCTCTTGACCGCGGCGCAATCGGTTCGGCGCCAGTTTAATCGCCTCGCTTTTGATTACCGGGGAGAGGTCCCTGCGCATACGCTTGCAAGGATCCTGCAGGGGTTTGAGAAGCAGGTGGCGGAGCTTCCTATCGATCGGAGGATGCTGCTGCCGTTAGCAGTTACACTTGAAGAGTCCGCGCACCATCTGCAGCTCTGTGGGAGACACCTCTCGTGGGAAAATGCGCGTGAGGTCGTAGCATACGTCCTAGCGGCGGCACGTGAAGTAGTTATAGTTTCTGCTGAACATGAGACAGAGGCTCTGGATGGTGTCGTTCCTGATCTCATGAGAGCGAAATTAGCCATATTCCTTGAGCATGTCCATCACTACTCACGTGAGTGCGCTGCAAGTATGAATATCCCAGGCCGGAAGCCTCTGTTTGCACACGCACATGATCGCCTCATTAGCCGCGACTGCTGCGAAGCCATGCAGGCCGAGTTCCGTGCGGAAGAGGGTAGGAGCGCGCCCGCAAAACTCGTTGCAGCAGGTCGACGGTCGGTATGTGGAGTAAAGCTCGGAATGCTGCATGCCCTTGATTCAGCGCAGCGGCTTTTTGAGCGAGACAGAACTCAAGACGCGCTGCGGCAGATCTCGGAAACCCTTGAGCTGTGGAGAGGTAGCGACGGTACAGAGAGGTCCGAACTATCGCGGTCTCGCTCAGAATCGCTCCAACGAAACCTCTTCTCGGTGGCCGGGACCTCCCATCAAGCGATCTTTCGCGACTCCGTCGCGCCTATCTTTCGTTGGGCGGTGGAACACTTTGATCGATTGCAACCAGAGACGCTGCGCCACCTCGCCACGCTGGCCCAGGAAACGGTGCATGCCCTTCAGGCGCTGACGATACGGGAGATGGCCATTACTCTCGATGCCATGAAAGTTGCAAGGATGTGCTGGGATGGTGACCTTCACTCCAAATGGGTGGTGAAGCGAGCATTTCCCGGTTCGAGAGCCCTGACTGGCCTTTTGATCGGGTCTCTGCGAGGAACCGCGGAGTATGACCCGTTTATTGACCGGATGGATACGCCGCTGGGCTTAAACGGGCCGACGATGAAGACTATCACTCATAGCTTCGACGCGAATGAAGCTACATGGACGCCGCAGCTAGAGAAGCTGGTAAGGGCCGGCAGCGTGTGGGCGAAGAAGTGTGCGCGCCATTATAGGCGCCAGATTCCGACTCTTCCAAACGAGTCGAGCTTGTGGGTCGCTGAGTTCGATGGAAGTCAGGGAGCAAGGGTCCCTCATGAAGTCCAGCGAGAGTTTGAGCTTATTCAGGATGAAGTGAAGGTTGCTCCCGGATCGCGGGCGAGTGGTCTTATAACCTCGAAGAGCGGAGCTTGGTTGCAGAAACACATCGCGGAGCACGATGGAATTCTCTTGACCGTTTCAGCGGGAGATATCGAAGCTCCTCTAGCTGAACAGAAGCCTACTGCGATCTTCATCGCTACGTGTAGCCAAACCTCACCCTCTCCAACGATGCGCAGTGTAAAGGAGACTGCTGCGCCGTTTATTGAGGCGCTGCCCAAGCCTAGTGCGATGTGGGGCGAAAACCCACACGTTTTGTGCGAACTCTCAATTGCTCCGAGGGAGGCACAGTTCTTCTTTCGAACATACGGTGAGCACATTGCTGGCGCGATGTATCGACAGTTTCTTTTTAATGCGATCAGTCGGTTTCCAACGGCGGAGCGAATCGAATGTTTCGCCCGATGTCGCGAGGGGAGTCTCTCGATGAAGGCACATGGCCGACTAGGTTTTCGTGATACGGGGCACTCCTTTGTAGATGGCGAAGGACGGCGGTTTCACATCCTTCACAAAGCGATCTTTCCGTGTGCTGTCGTGCTTGGGTACAGCGATATCGAGTAGGCTGACACTTTCCTACAGAGGAGGAGCATCTTTTGTGATCTTTAATCCCGAACCCCATACGTGCTCTCTCAGCGCTGGGGAGATCTCCGTCTCGGGAGCAAGTAAGGTCGTGCAGCCGGTAAGAAGTGCAAACTGCTCAAGTAGCTCTCGAGTACACGTATACTGAATGGCTGGTTGGACGTGAGTATGTGCCCAAATGAAATGAGATATCATCCAGGTGGTCTTTCGCTGGGTAGGAAGGAAGCTCGCTACGGCGACAACTGCATCGTTTAGCCAGGCTACATATGTGATCGATTCAGGTCCTAGCAGATCAGAGGACGTGCTTCTGACTAGACTCTGTTTGGCCCGCTCTTGGTAGAGAAATGCCCGCAGGATAGGGGAGATATTCGTGTCTTTTTCGCGGCGTAGCAAGAGCGATGAAGTAACCGCAGTTTCCTGACTCAGACGATCCGTCCCGGTGTACGCTCGAAAGAGGGTGACGAATTTCGTCAGCTCCTTTGTAGACATCTTCGTAAGGCCCTGAGCTATCAACTTCTCAGCCGCGGCGCGGCGAGTCTGGTGTAACGCTCTACCGGCTGGAGTTAGTGCGATCGTGCGGAATCGCTTGTCTTTCGAGTTGATCGACTGTTTCAGCAGCTTGCGCGCAACGAGGCGATTAATCAGAGCTGCTAGGGTTTTCGGGGGAGCCCCCAAGACCTCGGCAAGGTCGACGACATATGAAGACGCTTCGGGAGCGGAGAGGAGATCAAACACATGCCACTCAAGGGCGGAGCATTCGTGCGCTCCAAACATAGCTCGACTGTGGAGTCCTAACCTTCGAGATGCTCGCCGCACCTCGGTCATCCCTGGAACATCAAGTGAAAGTTGTGCGGATTCCCCTGCGCCTAGGGCGTCATTAAATCGTGTAAAGAGATCGATGAATGTAGAGCGCTCTGATGCTGGTAGTCGTTCCAGGGCGCCCCTAAAGGTAGCTACTGAGCGCTCTGATATCGTTTGGAATAGCTTACGTCCCTTCGGGGTGAGTTTGATCTCCTTAAAGCGCCTATCACGTTTTGATTGTTCCTGCGAAACGACGCCGTGCTTCACAAGCCCCTGAATGAGGCGGGTGCTTGAGACTTGATCAATGTGCAAGCGGTGTTTGATTTCAACGATGCTAAGGCCTGGATTTGCCTCAATTTCGGGCAGGACGGTCCACTCCTGGGCTGTTAGGGTGGTGTTATAGGCTAAAGCCACCGTTCGGTTGCGGCGGTGCATATCACAGATGGAGTCGTATAGCGCGGAAGTGAAAGGCTGAACGTGCATGTACTCTAGTATCGAGTATATCGGCGAATTTCTCAAGGCTTTTTAGGGGTTTGCTGCGCTCGGGCTTTTTGTTTTGCAAAGGAATGGTATATACGGTAAACGTCTAGTAGCGCTTTGATAGGCGCTCACCGTATGTATAGGAGTTGGTATGACCTCTCGTTCACCCTCAATCTCTCCAAACGCTTGGTTGGCAGTGCTTGCCGCCGGGTTAGGTTACTTCGTTGATGCTTTTGATATCGCACTCTTTAGTATCGTTCGTGTGCCCAGTTTGCAGGCGTTGGGGCTATCGAAGGATGAGATATTGTCCCAGGGAGTAATGCTCCTCAACCTGCAGATGGCGGGCATGTTGGTGGGAGGGATAGCGTGGGGTGTCCTTGGAGATAAACTCGGTCGAGCGCGCGTCATGTTCGCCTCCATTCTGCTCTATTCCGTTGCGAACATCCTAAACGGATTTGTTTCTTCGGTGGAGCAATACGCGGTGGTGCGGTTCGTTGCAGGAGTTGGGCTTGCGGGGGAGATCGGTGCTGGAATTACCCTTGTCTCAGAGCTCTTGCCGAAAAATATCCGTGGTATCGGTACCACCCTGGTGGCTGTGCTGGGATTTTTGGGTGTTATCGCCGCAAGCTTGATCGGCAGTTCTATCTCGTGGCGAGCAATTTACATACTTGGTGGATGCTTGGGGTTTCTACTCCTCTTTCTGCGCATGTGTGTGCATGAATCGTCGATGTTCGAGCGGGCGAAGCAGGGGGCAGGGAACCAATGCGGAAACCTGCTGCTCTTTCTCAATAGAGATCGGTTCAAGCGGCTCCTGCTCTGCGTGCTAGTAGGTGCGCCCACGTGGGTTGTTAGCGGAGTAATTGTCACTCTCGCGCCGGAGATCTCGGCGGCCTTGGGGAATCCGGAGCCTATCTCAGTGGGTTCGCTTATGTTGTGGTACTCAATCGCATTAGCGATCGGTGATCTCTCAAGCGGATTTCTCAGTCAGATTCTTAAGAGTAGAAAGCAGGTATTAGCGACATTTCTTCCACTGTGCGGCGCGGGTGTCGGGCTGACCCTTGTGTTTGGCGGACACAACTCAATTACATATTCGGCACTTTGTAGCCTAACCGGCTTCTTTGTTGGCTACTGGGCAGTTTTGCTTACGATGAGTGCGGAGCAATTCGGAATCAACATTCGCGCCACAGCGGCTACCTCTATTCCAAACTTCGTACGAGGTACGACGATACCGATCACCTTTGCATTCACACAGCTTAAGCCATATCTCGGGGTCGTGGGGAGCGTTGGAGCTGTTTCAGTATGTGTGTTTGGCCTAGCCATCTACGCACTGTTTTCACTGCGTGAGACATATGGAGTTTCGCTTGAGTTTATTGAGACCAAGAACGGCGTGGAGCCTTTACGGCTTGGACGAGACTCGGATCAATCAGAGCAGGTTCAGCGGGAATGCGCAAAAGCAGTGGGGGCGTAGGCAGACATCTCATGTGTACTGTTGAGCGCGGCGAATGAACCGCGAATACAGTTCAACCGCGCAGAGATTATTCGACAACTATAAATTTTCCATCGGTTAGTCGCTTTGTCTCGAACGTCGCTGTTCGCCATCCTTGAGCGCAAAACGCCAGCTGCCCTGATGCTCCATGTCGCGGAGCGCGGGAGCACTCACGATCCAGCCCGCACTGTTTGAGGATCGCGGCGGCATCAAACGCATAATCAGCAAATTGAGGGGGAGTCTCGTTGTATCGAGTCCGGTACGCTTCGATGAAGTTGGCAGAGGTGGTTTTCGCGAGGTTCACGCTCTCAAGCCCCTCCTTCTTTGCAAGCGCTGGATACACCTTGAGAAGTTCAGGGTACATGAACTCGAACACGAGACTGCCCCCCAAGGCGACCTGCGGCCAGAGGTGGAGCTGATCCCCTTGGGTAAGGAATGCTGCCATTTGACGAACCGGCCAGATGAAAGGAACAACCGCTTCGGCGTTGCTTTTTCGTATCTGCAGGATGATTGAGCGAAAATCCATCTCGGTGTCGGGGAAGTCGCGTGTAAAGACAACGTTGCCCCCGAGCTTCTCGTACGCGCTGGTGATGAGCGGAATACTACCCCGCGGGCCGGTGTTCACATCCATTGTGTTCGCGACCAGAGCGATCGTTTTGTATTTCTTAAACAGCTCCTTTGCAAGTCGATCGAGGAGCGCTACGGAATCAGGCATCAATTTGAGCATGTATCCGGCAGCATCATCTCCTGGTTCCGAGAGCTGAAAGAGGGGGATCTTTTTGGCCGTTGCCAGAGGCAAGACCGCCTGAGCGGCAGCGGTGCAAAAGGTTACGATAGCATCGACGTGATCGATCTGTGTGAGCTTGTGGTAGGCGGTGACCGCATCCGGAGCCTGGCAGCTTCGGTTGTCCTCTACTATCAGACTGAGCTTGATACCGGGCATTGAGTCGTTTGCGAGCTTCATCGCTCGCACAGCACCGAGACCATATCCGGCGAAATCCCCCGAGACCGGCGCAATGACCCCGACTCGTAGCTCAGAGCTGCTTTCCGGGATCCCGTAGGAGGGCAAGGGGATACTTACGAGAAGAAGCCCGAGAAGTAACGGTATTCGCATATGAGTCTCTGCTGAAAAATCGAGGCATTTCCGCAAGCCTACGACTGTGTGGTTGGCAGATGCAAGCGCGGATTAGCGGGGGCAGCTGAGTGATTCGTGTCTCTTCGATTGATGTGATCCACTTCGAGAGCGTAGCGCCCCTTGGATTAGGACTTGGGGGGCGGTTTGCTGTTGCGCATGCGTTTAGTTTCTACTTTTCCGGCTACAATATCACGTGCGAGCTGAGTGATCACGGCATTTGGCTTGTCGTGCACCTCTAACGGCTCGGCGAGTCGATACAGCATCGTTACACCTGGGAGTCGGGCTAGTTCTGGATGGTTTTTGTCGAGACGATATTTTCCGCGAAGAAGAACCCCTTTTTGCACGAGCGGATCAATTAGCTTCTCACGACTTGGTCTACGGGGATCAATTTCTAATGCCAGGTTTATCTCTCGCAGAGAGAGGCCGAGCGTGAAGCCGGTGAGCTTTGTGAGCTGGGCAATAACACCCGGGACTGCGGCGCTACGCTCGCACAACGCCGGGCTCGCGTCCGCGGATAATCTCGGTTTTGACCTGCTCCGAAGTTTTTGCATGTCTTTCAGAGTTTCTAGTCCCTCTTGGGTCAGGAGTACGCCGGTCGCGGTCGAGTTAAGAGCAATCAGTTGTTGGGCAGCGAGTTTCTTCATCCAGTACACGGTTGCGTGTGGAGGCCAGAAAAGGGTTCGGCTGAGCGCAGTTGCGGAAACATCTCCGTGCGGAGCGAGGAACTGAACCGTTGCTAAGAGTGAGAGTCGAGCGTCCGGGTGGATCGCATCAAAAGTGAGGGTGGGTTGTATGATCGCTGCCCGACCGGTAAGTCCGATTACGTTTCGGCTATCACGCCAGAGAAATTTCAGTCCATCCAGTGTTGGGGAAATTCCCACAGTAGGGTCGCCGTTGGAAGGTTCCCGTCTCAGAAATCCGTGCCGAAAGAGGGCTTGTTCAGCAGTATCGATCTCACTGCGAGAACTCCGCGCTACATAAATCTTGTGGTCTGACGGAAGGGGCCGAAAACCATTCCCGGCCCAATCCTCCACGTAGTCCCTCAAAACGAGGAGCTGTGTATCGCTGAGTTTTTCAGGAGGTATAGCGGCTTCGTTCGGTGCTGCCTTCAATTCGATGAGGGCGTAGTCAGGGGCTTGGCCTGTCCTAGAGGTAGATGGACGTGCTGAAGGTGAGGGGCTCATGAGATTGCTGCTCCTGCGGGGATTACACCGGTTCCGTTGTCGCTCGGCAATCCCCCGCGTTCGGGCTGGTTTTGAGTACCTGCGCTGCAAAACGAATTCGGTTGAGGCCGCGCTCTCTCAGAGCTGAAAGGAGATGTACGTGATCCAGAACCTCAAGGAGTTCCGGTGGGAGCCCTGGTGGTAGTGCCTGTGCTTCTGAGTAATGCAGACTGAGGGGTGACTCGGTCTTGGGTCGCTGTTCCTGCGTAGGTGTGGAGTGGGCGATGAAGCCCTCCTCGGCTAATTTTGCCCGGAGAGAGATCACTAGAGGATGACGGTATTGATCCGCTGAGCACCGCTTGCAGACCGCTTGGAATATATCTGTAGGGGGAACCCCCAGCACTCTGAGTGCTCGAGCCAGGATAAATCCAAAAACCTTCCCGCGATTCAGATCTCCCGCGCTGCGCGCCTCCGGGTTGCTAAAGGTTTCGTTAAGCGCATCGCTGAGCCTCTGATACCGCCCCACTCGAATCATCTGCAGCATGTGTCTAGATTCTAGGATGTACCCCTCGGCTGCGTCCTTGTTTCTTCGCCATGCGGTGGCGAGTTGTTGTGCGCTGACCAGTGCGAGTCCTGTACACCCAAGCGCGAACGGGCCGGGCATAAAGATCCACGCTCCGACGACACCTCCAATGCTCGCCCAGGAGAGAAGCACCTGGTTGCGTGAGAGCTGATTTTCACCGACTCGCTTCATCACCATGTCAGCCCCGTGTGTCACATCGAACGGAGTGATCACGCCAGTTTCGAGGATTGAGCGACAGGTCCAGGCGGCTTTAAATGTTGGATGATTCGCGGCGACCGTTGTGTGGTTCATGGCGGGGCAGGGATCGGTGTTGTTCTTCGTATCTCCGAAAAATTGTGCGAGAAGCATCCGACATGTTGAGTCGGAGAGGTTGCGAAGGTGTGCACGAGCGCGGGGCGCTGTCTCGGTGTCTGGCAGTTCTTTGGCGGCCATCAGGAGCTGCTTCGCGTCGAGGATAGAGGCTCGCAGTGTGCATGCATCGAGAAGGTCTAGGGCTTTTGTAAACGGAGCAAGTTTGTCGGCGGGTGGGAGGGTGTGTCCCTCTAGGGATGGCGCAGCTGGATCTGATGATTGAAGCGCCGCCGAAGGCTCTTGTCGTTGGGTAGCTGGGGGAGGGGTTTGTGCCGGGTTCATGGGAAGCAGTGTAGTATACGGAGGGAGGTACTCAACCCTTCGACTCACTGCGTTCGCTCAGGGCGGGCCCTCCGCCGGCGTTGCTCGTGCAGGGTAGGCCTGGCGACTGGTGTTGTGCGCAAAGGGGAGTAAGTCCGTGCAAGGTGGGGGAAAGGGATGAGAGTCCGTGCAACGAAAAGAACCTTACGCAAGTGAGTTAACACCGCGGCAGGACATCGAAACACACGAACTCTCACCAACCCCCTTAATACCCAAAACCGTGGTTCTGGAAATAAAGGGCGGCTCGATTCGCACGACGGATCTGGTTGCCCATTCCGAAGTGCGGATCCCAGTTGTAGCCGGGGAGGATAACACCCCGGTAACCGGACCCGAAGGGCGCTGTGACGGCGCTGCCAATGGCTGCGCCGGCGGCGGCCCCAATGAGTTGACGGTTCTGTACCTCCTGCGGCGCGTATGGCGCGACGCAGGACACTGAGCTCATAGCGGTTACAACCGCCATGAGCAATTTCAACGAGTTCTTCATGAGTTGTGCTTTGATGTTAACCGATGACTTGCCGGGGTTAATAAAACCCTCGGAGACAATCCGTTCGGTTGCACGGACTACCCATATGAAGTTGTAAAAGTGCGCGTGGTAGTATTTCTACTCCACCTCACGTCGGATATGGAGGGTTTTTTACGCGGTGTGACTTAGCGTTCATGCGCGTGGTGCGCGGTGTTATCTCTCCGTTTCTGCCGAATGCGGCCGGCAACCTGTAAGGGCCTATATTCCAAGAGGGGGAGCCCAGAAGCGCTGTGTCTGAAACGAATCAATCCTGACTAAAAACGTCACCTTGAGGTGGGACCGCCATCTCAAAACATATACGACTGGGGCAGAGAGCTGGTGCCCAGTGCCATGAGATACGTACAAGCACGGCCCCTTCGCAGAAACGTTAGGGCAATCCTGTCACCAGACGCGCTAGCCAGTACACAAGAAAGGCGCTCAAGGCGCTCACTGGAATCGTGAGTACCCACGCCCACAGGATCCTGACGGTGATTCCCCAACGAACAGCAGAGATGCTCTGGCTCGCGCCGACTCCGAGGATCGAACCGCTGATACAGTGCGTAGTAGAAACAGGGAGTCCGAGGTGTGAAGCTGTGAAGATCACTCCGGCGGCTGCTGTCTCAGCGGCAAAACCGTGTACCGGCTTGAGATCGATAATCTTGGTTCCGAGTGTCTTGATGATTCGAACGCCACCGGCTGCAGTTCCGAGACCCATTGCGGCGGCACTTGCGAGCATAACCCATGTAGGGACTGGGAGTTGTCCACCCGTCATCGTTATCGAACCGTAGGCAACGAGCGCCATCGTGATAACTCCCATCGTTTTCTGTGCATCGTTACTTCCGTGCGAGAGCGCCATAAAACCAGCTGAAGCCATCTGGAGTCGCCGGAAGAGCGTTGATACTCGCGATGGCGCCGCAGGTCGAAAGATCCAATAGAGCGCCATCATAAGCAGGAACGCCACCAGCATTCCAATAAGGGGGCTTAAGACTAGGCTCGAAACTATCTTCACCATTCCGGGCCCCTGAATGGATGAGAGACCTTTGTGAGCAACGCCTGCTCCGAGTAGTCCGCCTACCATTGCGTGCGATGAGGATGATGGGATTCCGAAGTACCAGGTAAAGAGGTTCCAAAAGATCGCGCCGATCAGTGCCGCTAGCACTACGACGAGAG
>JBIJBZ010000268.1:0-3015 GCA_044344945.1 Bdellovibrionota bacterium
CAGCACAGCCACCGTGGGGGCCCCCTCGGCGGGCGGGAGCTTTCGCTGCAGAGCCTCTTCGATAGCTCCTAGACTGATCATCTCGCCGCCGATCTTGATGAAGCGTTTCAGTCGACCGGTGATGACGAGGTTGCCGTTTTCAATCCGTCCGAGATCACCTGAGTTATACCACTGGCCGCCGTTGTACTCGATGAATGGATTAAGCGTTGGGTCGAGGTATCCATCGAAGATAGTGTCGCCGCGAATCAGGATCAGTCCCTGAGTTCCTTCCGGGACTGCTTCATGCGTTTCGGGGTGTACGATCGCCAGAGAGACCCCGGAGAGTGGTCGTCCGACACCGATTCGATCTTCATCAGGTCTACCTACACTCACCACCGGACTACATTCGGTAATTCCGTACCCCTCGACGAGGGAGAGTGATGGATTAATCGCGGACACCAGTTCAAATAGCTCCTGTGGGGCGCGTTCGGCGCCAGAGACAAGCGCGCGCAGTGATTGAAATTGGCTTGCATCACCAGACTTGAGGATTGAGCGCAGAAAAGTCGGGGTTCCTGCTGCCAGCGTGGCACCCCATCTGCCGATCGCCTTTGCGATCTTACGGCTCTCGTTTGGATTCGGGTGGTACGCTACTCGTAGCCCCGTCACAAGCGGCAGGATGGAGCAGATCGTAAGCCCGAAGGAGTGAAAGGGGGGGAGAAAACCGAGTAGCACGTCACTACTCTGGATCTTGAATGCTTCGAGCACCCCACGCACATTTGAGAGGAGATTTCGGTGTGAGAGCGGTACTCCCTTGGGAAGGGCTTCGGAGCCGCTTGTGAAGAGAACCACAGCGGGACTATCTGGATCCGCCCGCAACTGTCCGAATGCTTCAAGGATCTGGGGTGTCGCCTCGCGCGAGAGGCGCTTGGCGGCGATCTTTTCTTTAAGCGAGAGGTTTCGTTTCACATCCTCCAAGAGTACGAACCGATTCTCGAGGAACTCAAGATCCGTTGGAACGATATCCAAGAAGCTCTCGGCGGTGAAGATTGCGGTAAGTTCAGTTGATTGGCAGGCGTGGAGGAGAGAGCGTTTGCCGGCTGTCCAGTTGAGAAAAACCGGAACTTTTCCCGCTAGGATAGCTGCCATCGTCACCATCGAGCTCGCCACCGACGCCGGAAGAAGGACCCCTACGTGGCTGCCACTGACGGTCGTCATGTGGCGAGCGAGGGCAAGCACGCTCAGCTTTAACCCCTCCCAGGTGAGGACTCCGCTCTTTTCGTCACCGAGTGCGGCGTGGTCTCCAAAACGAGAGCAGGCGATTAAGAACGCTTCGGCGATGGTGCTGGCTGAGCGTAGCTCTGGTTGAGGTCTCTCAGAGACACCTTTCTGCCACACTGGTGGAACTTGGTATTCGGGCTTTAAACTCGTAGAGCTTAATTGACCCATGCCTGCCCGCAAGAGTGAGCCGACCGTGATGAGTTCCGCGAGCTCAACGTCATGCGCCTCGAATTCACGATCGAGCCAGAGCAGCAGCTCCGCTATAGTGAGCGAATCGAGTCCGAGGTCATCGCCAAGCTGAGTGTCGACACTCAGTGACGCTACCGGCACGTTCGCTACTCGGGCGACGTGGCTAAAGACGGCATCCTTCAGTCGCGCTGGTACTGTTTCCAGGCTCCCCTGATCGACTTTACGTTCGGGGAGTTGTGGCACGTCTACCCGAAAAAAGCTGTGCGAGACGAGGGTCGGCGTTTCCGGTTCCGGCTCGTTGTAGAACGCCTCAAGAAACTTGTTGATCGCCAGCGCATCTTTGTTGCGCGGAAAGTCAGCGGGATTGCACACACACTCAAGTGAGACGGGTCGACGTGGGGTAAAAAAAATCAGGTTTTGAGCGAGGACACGCAGCCCTTTTAGGATCGTACCTGCAACATCAGGGGTTCCGCCCTCGGTCACAGCTTTCGAGAAGATACTGCCGTAGAGTCCACGATTTCGAACCAACACGATCTGTACATCGGGGCATTCACGCAGGATGGTGTAGACACCTGAGGCACCTCCGATGCGCTCTGCTCCTGTCACTGAGAGCCTGCCGGATGGGTACATCAAGATATTGTCACCATACGAGAGCGATGTGCTGACCTGATGGAGGGCTCGCTCCACACGCCGGCGCTTATAGGGGCCTGAGTCGAACTCCATGTCTGCCATCGGGATCGCACGGAGCCGTGTCATAACAGGATTGAGAAATGGAAGTTTATACATCGACTCCAAAACCACTGGCCGGGGATGGAGCAGATCCCAGAGATAGGTCGTGACGATGACGGGGTCGATCTCGGCTGGGTGATTAGGAAGGATCAGTACGCCGCGGGAAGCGTCGATAGCTTCGAGTCCTGAGACGGAGATCTGGTAGCGAAGACTTAGGAGCTTTTTGACAATAGTAGAGAGCATGCCCCATAACCTTTCCTAAGGTTGTGCCGTCGAGCAAGAGTAATAATGGGGTGAGGCTAGCCATTCGACACGAATCATGAAGTTATGCACTCGCGAGGCATTGAAGGAAGCCCCCGGTGGCGCCCGCCCGACGGAGAATGGGTGGTGGAAATCCGATGGCGTCACAATAACTTGCCCCTCCGGGACAATCGGCATCAATAGCTTTACGGCCAGCGGTCATTTGGTGTAAGCTCCCCGGCGCACATGCGCCTTTAGCTCAGTTGGATAGAGCATCTGGCTTCGAACCAGAGGGTCGGGGGTTCGAATCCCTCAGGGCGCATTCACTCTCTTCCTTCGGTTCTTCCTCCCTGAACCGTTTCGCAATCTCACCTTTTTCACTTTTCTCTGCCGGGATAGAGCGCTAGCCTGAGGGCTGGTACGATAGTAAAGCGTCGTGGTCGTTCTGCGCTCACAGGCGTTTCAAAGGTAATAGGACTCAGGCATGGCAAAGATAGTAGTAACAGGAGGAGCAGGCTTCATCGGATCGCACATTGTTGATCGTTTGCGAGTGGGGCATGAGGTTCAAGTAATCGATGATCTTTCAAGTGGAAGTCGAGC
>JBIJBZ010000036.1:0-21766 GCA_044344945.1 Bdellovibrionota bacterium
TCGATGTTGTTGGGCTTTTGTAATCGTGAAGCAGTGAATTGTCCGCAAACGATCTAGCGTGTTCGAGATATATTCAGTCAATTATTAACACGGCAAGCTCCTCCCAGCGGACGCCAATATACTTCTACCAACAGTGGCTCCATTGAGTCGTTATGAGAATGAAATGGGGCCCCTAGAGGCCCCATTTCAATTCTTGCTTCACCAATGTATCGGTTAATGCACTCGCTGCGTCTACTACGCCGCCATCTCCTGCCCATCAGCAGCCAATTTGAGCATCCGCTCAACGCCGCGCAGTTTTAGAATTTTCAACTGCCGCTGCTCTAGCTCTTCGCTCTGAGTTAAGAAAGCTTTCTTACCGAGTTTATTGAGCCGCGCTTCGAAGTCACTGTGTTTCTCGTACAACTTTTTGAGTTCAAAGTTGCTGGGAATCATCTTCTCGATCAACTCACGATCTGCGCGCTCCATCACTATCCTCCCTTCAAAAGATTCCGTCACTACGACGGCAATGCGGTTGAACAACGGTACTCGGTGACTCGGTTACTTCCCCTACTTCAGTCTATACTTTCAATTATGACTCATTTCGCGCAGTCCGTGTGAAAAATCTGCACACAACGAAAAAATAACTCGGCGAGCTTCTACGAGTTCTGGGATGGAACATAGAACGTGAGGCATCGACCGGCATGCGCGGCATCACGTCGATGTGAATGAAAACGGGTATCCGTAATCGAGCAGATGCCAGAGCTAACTACGTGAATCGAAGATGCTGCTGCTCGTAACTGATTGATAGCTGTTGCCGCGGTATCCAGCATGAGAGATTCGGAAGTCGCTTGAGCAACTGCCGTTGGACCGATCGCCTCTACCACTTCCGGCCCAACTTGATAGCGCCCACCCCCAGCGCACGCCATTACTACGGCCTCTTGGGGCTTTCCGACCATGCCAACCCCTTTCTCAATAACACCGTTCGCAAGTCCCCGCCATCCGGCGTGAATGAGCGCAACGCCGCTCGTTCCTCGCACGATAACGGGAACACAATCGGCGCTTAGAACACCAACCACGTACGTATACGGAGAGCCTACTTGTTGAGCATGAACAACGATGGCATCGCACTCGCCCTGCCGCGCCACGCTATCCACTCCGCCCTCTAACGCGCTTGCAAGCGCATCCTCGCGCCGAAGATCAAGAACAACATCACCGTGAACTTGTGTAGGAAGAACCAATCTTTGGGTATGTACAGCGGCACACAAGCGCGTAGCGGATATCGGAGCAGTCCCTCTATCAAACGAGAGCTGCCTCGTTGTCATGCCGTGTACAATTCCAGCACGCCACCACGGCAAATAGACAAGCAGCTCGATCCCATGGTGAGTCACCAGAGAGAATTCCGGGTTCATCTCCGTCGTTACTGGAAATGCTGTATCCTCTTTGGCGTAGCTCATATCGTCTACCGAGATTCACTTCCCAACCGAAAGAGCTGAACCAGCTCCTCAAGATCCTTCGGCAGCGGCGCATCAAAGGAGAGCCGCTTCCCGCTCCTGGGATGAGTAAACGAAAGGCTATACGCGTGCAGAGCTTGGCGACCTACGCGCTCCGCAGCCTCGCGTAAGCGCTGCGGTAGGCTTGTAAAATCTCCATATACTGGATCGCCAATAATCGGCGAGCCGATCGAGTCCATGTGAACGCGAATTTGGTGTGTTCGACCCGTTTGCAGTCGGCACTCCACCAAGGTGCCATACGTAAAGCGCTCAAGTACTCGCCAGCGGGTGATGGCAGCTTTTCCACCTTCAACGACCGCCATCCGCTTCCGATTCGTTGGATGCCGACCGATCGGAGCCTGAACTTCGCCTTCCTCAGCGAGCTGCACCGCTCGACGAGCTCGCGGCGTGGTAAAAACGAGTGCTTGATAGGCTCGATCGATAGTGCGTTCTGCAAATTGTTTTGCGAGTGCTGCATGAACTGGTGTTGATTTGGCAACAACGATCACCCCGGTGGTATCCTTATCGAGTCGGTGAACGATCCCCGGACGATCTGGCTCGCCCACGTTGAGCTGACTCTTACCGACGTGACTCACCACTGCATTGGCGAGCGTCTGATCCTGATTCCCGGCACCAGGGTGCATCGACAAGCCCGCTGGCTTGTTTATAACGATAAGATCGGCATCCTCATACAGAATTGAGAGACTAAACTCGTACGGAGCCAACTCAGTCGGCTGCTCATCGAACGAAGCTATCGCTATAACATCACCGCTCGCCACTTTATGCGAGGATTTGACGATCTTCTTGCCAGCAACCGTAACCCGGCCCTCGTCAATCCAGCGCTCGACCTGAGAGCGGCTAAAAGAATGGCTAGTCGAAAGCTCTTGAACGATAGCTTTGTCGATTCGTGCAGGTTCCCCAGCAAAGGTAAATTGGTAGGCTGCATCAGCCATGCTTCAAAAGCTCCCGCGCGGTCGTAATATCCTGGGCGATCTGCCGCTTGAGAGCATCAACCGAGTCGAATGGCCGCTCATCACGCAAACGATCAATAAATGAAACGTGAATCCGCTTTTCATACAACCGCTGAGGCGGAAAATCGAGGATATGCACCTCTAGGCGCTCTGAGCTGCCGTGAAATGTAGGGCGGATGCCGATATTCGCCACCGACTCATACACCGAGCCATCCACATCGACTCGACACGCGTACACTCCGCGTCGTGGAATCAGGCGCGAACCAACTGCGATATTCGCCGTAGGGAATCCCAATCCTGTTCCCCGCTTGTCTCCGTGACCCACCCGCGCAGAGATCGTAAATGGAGCCCCTATCAGGCTTGCAGCCTGCCGCACGTCACCACTCTCAATTGCTTCACGAATCCGACGCGACCCAGCTTTTGAGCCGTCGATCGTAAGCTTTGGTACCAGGTGAAGCGTAATGCCATACCTCGGAAGCTCACGCTGTAGGTAGGCGAGATTCCCCTCCCGGTTTTTACCGATCGCAACGTCATCTCCAACCACCAGGTCCTGAGCGCCAAGCGATTCTACCAAGACCCTCTCTATGAACTGCTGCGGCGACATCTCGGCCACGGAGCGCGTGAAGTGCACAAAATAGAGAAGATTAACACCCAATTCTCCGAGGCGCTCCGCTTTCTCTCGCACACTACTGATGTACCGAAGACCAGCATCCTTTCGCAAAACGCGAACTGGATGGGGATAGAAGGAAACTACTGCGACAGGCCGCTCCCCGGCAACACGGCGAAGCTCGGCCATCACCCGCTCGTGACCGCGGTGCACTCCATCAAAGTTACCGATCGTTACCGCTGCTCCCCGCAACGCCTCGGGAACACGTTGGGGGAACCGAGCAATCGGGGATCGTGTACCTGCGTTCATTACGTACAACTCGCTCGAAAAGACCTAGAAGCGTGGGAGGATCGGAATGACACACCGAACGCCCCTTATGGCAGTATAGTCAAAGTCGTGGGAAAAAGGGAAAAGCTGCCCTTACCGCAGGAGCCTCAACTTATCCTTCGCCTCAACAGCCTCGGGGGATCTTGGGTAGTCCTCTAGGAGCTTCTTGAGGCTCAGTTGAGCAGTCTTCTTGTCCCCTAGCCGCACAAAAACATCGCTCTGGCGCAAAAGGCTTGCGGCAGCTCGGTGTGACTTCGGATAACGTCCCACAACCTCCGCATATGACCGCAGAGCCGACTTATTGTCGAGGAGACCATCGTAGGCTACCCCTTGCCAAAAGAGCACTACGCCCGCCTTGCCGGTCGATTGGCTCTGCTCGACCGCATTATCGAGAAGCGGAGCAGCATCAGCGAACTTACCCTCTCGGATGAGCGCCAACCCATCGAGGAAGATGCGGCCAGTTTCTTCAGGGAGCTCCCCAGCCCATCCCTCATCGGCTTCAAGCTCAGCAACCGGAACACCTGAAGGGGGTGGCACGCGCTTGCGAAGCGCGGAGAGGTCTTCTCGTAAAGCCGAGAGGTCAGAACCCATCTTCTTGTTCTGGGAGAACTCAAGCTCCTCCAACCGACCTGCAATCAGCTTGATCTGGCTGTCGAGGGAATTAATCGATTCCGTTTGCTCGGCTTGGAGCGCACGCAGGTCACTAACGCTTCGCTCAAGCCGCGAAACCTTTTTACCCAAATCGTACACTGAACAACCAGATGTAAGAGATACTACGAGAAGAAGCGTAACAAACCGCATACTGTAAAGACCCTGAAAAAGAGAAGACCCCAGAGCTAGCGAACTAGCCCTAGGGTCTATTTAGATCCGCAGTCTCGCGACCGCAAGTCTATACTTAGTCAACCTTGAAGTGGTCGCGACGATTCTTCGCCCAAGCCTCTTCATTGTGAGCTGGATCGAGAGGAAGCTCCTCTCCATAGCTTACAGTGCTGATTGCGCTAGCTGGGATTCCCAACGAGCGGAGGTGATCAGCAGCAGCACGAGCACGATTTGCACCGAGCACCATGTTGTACTCAGCAGTTCCACGCTCATCGCAGTGACCCTCTACCTGAACCTTCTTACCCTCGTTAGCCTTCAACCAATCTGCGTTAGCAGCAAGTGTGGACTTAGCAGTTGCATCGAGCTTCGAAGAGTCGAATGCAAAATGAATGTCCTTCAGTGGTCCATCAGAGTTAGCAGTACCGATGTTACCGTCGGTAGTAGCTGTTCTGCATGAACATCCGGTTGATACAACTGCCATGAGGCAAACTGCAAAAATTTTCAAACTTCGCATAACTTTCCTTTTCCTCCAGAAATGCTTTCTAAACAAAATTTCCCTACCTGAATTCGCATCCAGTCGGCTTTTTAAACGCCGAGATTTCTCGACTTCAAAACGCCTCAGTAAAACCTCCATTGCGGTCGTACCGAAAGGCACGACTCACCCCGTGGGTGGGTCCTGCCTCCCGAAACAACCCTCAGGAGAGAATTTTCGCGCTTTCTATCGACTTTTCGTTCGTCAAGCTACAACTGAAACGACTATAGCTGGTATCACTATCTCCGTTTGCCCTAAAAACGTTAAATCGGTACCCCTTTGATACTCGACAACTATCAACATTGCAACAGGTTAACTTCGATTTCCTGCGCTTCTCAATGACAAGGGTCAACTTACCCGAAAAGCGCGTTAGGACTACTTACTTTGGCATCGGGCCCCAGGCGGGCTCATAGTCGCCGCCTCGGCTACGCGTGATCTGCTTCATGCTCGTCCCATCGGTCTTCATAATTGCGATGCTGAAACCGCCGCCAAAACCAGTTGTTGCAAGGGTCAAGTAGCGGCCATCTGGGGAAAATTCCGGGTCCTCATTACTTCCGGAGCTTGTAAGTTGAACGGCGTTTGATCCGTCTGGGTCCGCTACAAAGGTATTAAAGGACCCATCGGCCCGACAGACGTACGCGATCTTATCGCCCGTCGGCGACCAAGCTGGGGAGGTACAGTAATTAGAGGCGCCAAAGCTCACCCGACGAGCGTTGGAGCCATCGATCCCCATGACGTATATCTGCGGACCACCACCCCGATTTGAACAGAATACTATCTGAGAGCCATCTGGCGACGGAACCGGAGAGACATCAATAGCCCGATTTGGGGGTGTCAGCCTCCGCGTGCCGGAACCATCCACGTTCATGACGACGATATCGCTCTCATTACCCTCAGTGCGAGAGAAAACGACCTGATTCTCGTTTACGAAATGAGCACCCACCTCAAGCTCAACTGACCGCGTAATCTGCTTGGTGTCACGAGTATCCACGTCAACGATGAAGAGATCCGGCGTGCGGTTACGATACGATGTGTATACCAATTTTTTTCCAGAGGGAGACCACGATGACGAGAGTGCGAGACCGCGCTCGTTTGTCAATTGGCGGATGTTACTACCATCCATGTCCATGACGAAAAGCTCCTTGAATCGCCCCACCCTCGACGAGAACGAGATCTGCGTTCCGAATACCCCTGCCACTCCGGTGTAGTACTTCATCACCTCATTGGCAAACCGATGTGCGATCATCTTAGCCTGCGAGGCATCTCCCTCATACTCCTTGGCCAGAACTACACTCTGCTTCTGCACATCAAGAAGGTAGAGCTGCGCCTTGAGGTCCCGACCATCGACCTCCACCTGGCCCTTAATCAGACCCTCAGTGCCGATAACGGTCCAGTCCGAAAAGGTAGTCGCCTCTGGTCCTCCACACTTACCGGGAGCCTCGATGTATCCCTTCGGATCAAGCACCTCGAAGAATCCGGAGATGTCGAGATCTTTACGCACTAAGGCAGGAATCGAATCGGAAACGTCCGCCTCATCACCCCGAGCACACAAACGCGGGATGCCGAGCGGAATCAACTTGCCAGCACCTCGCACATATAAATCTGTCTGAGCAGAGGCGCTCGACCCCAAGGTCCCAAGCACTGCAATTACTGCTGCAATAAAAAAACTCTTTTGCTTCTTCATGAGATCCCTTTGTGTCGATGCCCAAACTGTACAAACCACTTCAGAGGCTAAACCCGTTACGTCGCGCACACGTGAGATTGATTCTCAAGGGACGATACGCCGCCGGAGCTTTTGAAGATGGACCAGACCACACAGTGAAAACCCCAGCTGCGACACAATTGATGGGTGCGCTTGATGCAGGAGGTTCCTTACAGTAGTCACTAGTAAAATGCCCTACCCGTTCCCCTCGCGCAACCTATCAACTGGGGCCCGTGTAGTGCGTTTGCACCAACGCCAGCTGGCCTTATTCGCGAGGATCAAAGGTGATGCGAACACTCTTAAAGTACTGCTCGTACACACTCCGAGGGGGTGGCGGAAGAGGACTCGCTTTCATCGCCGCGCGCAGCACGGACTCATCGTAGGCACTATCGCCGGAGGTCTTGACGAGCTTCACGTTCTTGATTACGCCATCAGGCTCAATGTCGAAGGCGATCACGGTAATACGGGTAGAATTGGTATCGTACCAGCGCCATGCTTCCTTAATTCTGGAGCGGACGATCTTTTCGTAGATGAAGAACTCTGGGGGCCGGACGACACCACCACCCATAGCGGAGCCACCAACCTTTGCGGCACCAAATCCCTTACCACCACCATCCGAGGACTCCCCGAGGTATCGCTGCAACGCTGCCTGTAGACGTTTATCGGTATCCTCGCCATCGCTCTTCTTGGTGGTCTTGGTATCGGTCTTTGCATCCTTCTTGCTCGGCGCTGGCGTTGCTTTTGGTGTTGCAGCCTTCACCGGTGTGGGCTGTGCGGTCGGCTTTGGGGTCGGCTTCTTCTCGGAGACACTCACCTCAGCGTCCTCCGCGGGCTTCTCCTCCTTCACCTCTTTCTCTGGAACCTCTTTAACATCAGGCTCCTTCTTGGTCTCTGCAGCAACGTTCTTCATGGGGGCCATCTGCTGCGGCTTGTCGTCCTTGGGGACCTGGCTCATTCCACCCAGCGTCTTACCCCCTTCAATGGAGATCGAATATACCATCGGAGGAGGTACATCCCCCAAATGTGGGAAGACCCGAACAAAGAGGATGTAGGCAAGGATCAAGTGGGCCGCCACAGAAAGCGAGAATCCTGCCCGCCAGTATTCGTCTCCAGGCTGCTTGCGCACAACGCTCACGTTCAATGCTACAACCCCTTATCCCTTTCCTTCTGGAGAGGCCGAAACCAATCCGATCTGCGTAATTCCACCGGCGTGAAGCGCAGCCATGACCTCCATGATCCGGCCGTATCCGAGCGCGGCATCGCCTTTGATATAAATCTTGCGCTCATTCTCAGGCCGATTGGCAAAGATCGCTTTTACCTTGTCGGCAAGCTCCGGCAATTCAACTTTGTTTCCGGCGCCAAGATACACGATACCGGCCTTATCAAGAGATATAACTATCTGCTCGCTGGAGCCTCGCAGCGGCGCGGTGGTTGCCTTCGGCAGATCTACCTCCACACCCTGCTGCAACATCGGTGCGGTAACCATGAAGATCACCAACAACACGAGCATGACGTCTACAAGCGGCGTTACGTTTATCGCCGCGATAGGTCCGTCGTTGTCTGAGCTGATATTACTCGCCATGCGCTCCTTACCCCTTCACAAAATATCGACGCGCGATGTTCAGGAACTCCTCGGAGAAGCTATCCATGGACTGGCGAAACTTGCGAATCGATGCGGTGAAATAGTTAAACGCAACCGCTGCTGGAATGGCCGCAGCTAATCCTACTGCAGTAGCAACAAGGGCCTCAGAGATACCCGGTGCCACCGCTTGAATGGTGGAACTCTTAGCCTGACTCAATCCGTGGAAGGCATTCATGATGCCCCAAACCGTTCCGAAGAGACCAACGAACGGCGCAGCGCTCGCAACGCTCGCTAAGAACGTAATTCCCCTCTCGAGGCGGTGAGTCTCCTCCAGCTCTGCTCGGCGCAGTGCCCGCTCTACCGTTCCCAACTCGGTCGCTATATCGACACCTGTTGCGGCTTGCTGGCTCTCCTGCACAGTGTGCAACAACTCCCGATAGCCTGAGGTAAATACCGATACCAGCGGACTACCTGACAACCGCCGAGAGGACTCGTCGATGCGGGAGAAATTGCGACTCTCCCAAAAAACCTGAGCAAACTCGTTCGAGTTCGCCTGGGCCCGGCGGAACTGAATAAACTTGGCGATCGTTATCGCCCAGCTCCATACCGATAAGAGGATCAAAGTGATAAGAACACTCTGAACCACAAATCCAGAGCCGAATACCATACTCAAAACGTTTGGTGTCTCTACCGCTGCAACTGGTTCCACGTATCTCCCTCCTACTAAACTGCGGGACCGCGCCTCTGTTGCGCGAACTCGCCACCCCTCAAACCGCAAAGGGTGAACTCCGAGACCCGAGCGGCCTCATCAAAAATTGGTCGTCCCTCACCACTTTTCGAGCCTGGGGCCCTCACCACTGCGAAACGCGCAGATTCGGATCCCCTCCCGACCGGCACATTACGACCGGCACCTGACCGAGCCTCACCCCACCTGCCGGAGCTGCGCCCAAGGCACTTGCCCCTCAGGGGCAAACTCTGCGTCTACGATACTCACCCCTTGGGGTGTTTGCGAGGGCCCTGCGACCCAATACTCCGCTGATCTATCAACGCATGGTGAAAGGCGAATTCATCCCCGAGAATATGCCACATAGCCCCCGTTGGCACCAGATACTGACCAACCTGAAAACGAGTCATTTTGCCCCTCTCCTCTCACAACTACCGCCAAAATGCGCCCGAGAGAGCTCCCTGCCCCAGGAGTTCCCTTTTGGCGAGCTGGGGGGTATAACTGAGGCCAAATCATTTTAGGAGTATGTATGACTGTTGGAATAGGAATTAATGGCTTTGGCCGCATCGGACGAAACATTTTGCGGCAGCTCTTCACAAACAAGCAATCGACTACCATCAAGGTGGTAGCAATCAACGACCTTACGGACCCAAAGACCCTCGCGCACCTTCTGAAGTACGACTCGGTTCATGGCCGTTTCCCTGGCACAGTCGAGGCAGGCGAGGGATTCATCACCGTGAACGGCCAACAGATTAAGGTCCTTGCTGAGCGCGACCCAGCTAAGCTTCCATGGGCATCACTCAAGGCAGACATCGTGCTTGAGTGCACCGGTATCTTCACCGCGAAGGAGAAGGCTCAGCTCCACATGCAAGGCGGCGCCAAGAAGGTGATCATTTCGGCTCCCGCCACAGACCCTGATCTCACGTTGGCTTTCGGTGTTAATCACACCGAGTACAAGCCAGCAGAGCACCACGTCATCAGTAACGCGTCGTGCACAACAAACTGCCTTGCACCGATCGCAAAGGTTCTCCATGAGAACTTCGGCATTGTAAAGGGAACGATGACAACGGTGCATTCGTACACGAACGACCAGCAGATCCTGGACCTCCCACACAAGGATCTCCGTAGGGCTCGCGCTGCAGCGATGTCGATGATTCCAACCACCACGGGTGCTGCGAAGGCTGTGGGCTTGGTAATTCCAGAGCTCAAGGGCAAGGTTGATGGATTTGCGATCCGTGTGCCTACGGCAGACGTATCCGTCGTGGATTTCGTTGCTGAGCTTAACCAAGATGTTACCGTTGAGGATGTAAATCGCGCGCTCCAAAGCGCCAGCGAGAAGAGCCTCAAGGGCGTCCTTGGCTTCTCAACGGAGCCATTGGTTTCTGTAGACTACGTTGGTGATACACACTCATCGATCGTCGACTCGCTCTCGACTATGGTCGTTGGAAAGCGCCTTGCAAAGGTTGTTTCCTGGTACGACAACGAGATGGGCTTCTCGGCTCGTATGTGTGATGTGACAGAGCTTCTCGCGAAGTCCCTGTAACACTGTGCACGGGCGGGTGTGTATCACACCCGCCCCTCTCAATTCTCCCGTTCTGGACGTTCGCACTATAAAACAAGTAAATCGATTCGTATGCGCACCAAGCACCTCCTCGTCGGCAATTGGAAGATGAACCTCGGGCCCGCTCAAGCGGTTCCATTTGCGGAGCAGCTCCGCTCTCAACTTCCGCCACTCACAAAGACAGAGATCTGGGTAGCTCCTCCCATGGTAAGCCTTCCTGACACCCAGCGCGCCCTCCATGGTTCTCCGATCCTGGTCGGCTCGCAGAACGTCCATTGGGCAACATCCGGGGCCTTCACTGGAGAGACCTCACCTAGTTTTTTACGCGAGATGGGAATCCCCTTCTCCATCGTTGGCCACTCCGAGCGACGAACCTACTTTGGCGAAACGTCGGAGACGGTTGCACAGCGCACCAAGGCAGCCCTGAGCGAAGGCCTCACGGCGATCGTATGCATAGGGGAAACGGAGCGGGAGCGGACCTCGGGTATTACCGAGAAGGTGCTTGAGGAGCAATTAACACCGGTATTTGAGCAGATTTCGCCCGATACGAGCTCGCGCGTTGTGCTTGCCTACGAGCCCGTCTGGGCGATCGGCACCGGACGAGTTGCATCGCTTGCCGAGATTTCAGAGACCCACAGATTCATACTCTCGCTGTGGAAGGGGCGAGGCTTTGGCTCTGATGCAGTCGTACTGTACGGTGGCAGCGTTAACCCGCAGAACTTTGCCGAAATTCTGGCGCTCCCAGAGGTGGACGGAGCACTCGTTGGCGGAGCAAGCATCAAGCTCGACCAATGGCTCACCTTAGCCCGAATCGCTGAGGAAACACCGATCGCAGCGTAGCGGATTGGTGTCCGCTTAAAACTTCGAGACGACCGCATCACGAGAGACCGGCCGCCCGGATCCACCCGCGTAGAAGAAGCGGTCCAGCGAATTACGCGCTGAGCCGGGCAAGAAAGCGATCTGATACGTCCCATTTGGAGTCTGTCTGAAATTCATCACCCGCGGATAAAACGAGTAGCTCTTGGTATACGGGCGTGCCCCGTACCTATCGTATGCGACGAATGACCAGACGCCGTACGCATCCCCGTTGAAACGCACCGTTCTGGAATCGTCAGCACCCACCTTGCCGAAGCGGACCACTCGAACCTGCTTTCCATTGGCGAATACAACGATACGGTCAACGTCCGACCCCTTGAACGACATCTCCGCCATCGCCGAGATAGGCGTGCGACCATCAACACCCCAGCCACGCATCTGACGTTGTCGCACACTAAGATCGACTAGTACCATTCGAGGCGAAAACGCCGCACGGATCTTTCGGATTGCGCCAACTCCTCCCCGATCGTCGATAAATCTGATAATTGGAAGCTCAAGCCACCGCATCAAAAATCCTCGATCGGCGCCGGCCTTATACATCCCCTTTAACGCTCGGACATGCGCAATCTTGACTCGCATACCGATCTCTTCAACGGGTGCGCCCTTGGTTGCCGCTGCAGCTACTCCATCTAATTCAACCACGAGAGGTTGCGCTGCGTCCTTTATGGCTGACGACGGGAGCCTCTCACGAGAAAAGAAGCGGCTGATATCACCGCGGCCCTTTTTAATGAAGGCCGCCCCTTCCTTCGATGCAATCCGATCGAAGGTCAGTCCGGACGGGATCTGTACATGATCGTTGCCTTGAGTCCCCGCCTGAACATTCAGATTCCAGCCCGCAAAGAATCCCTCTCCTTTCGAGCTATCGTCGTCTTCAACCTCCTTCTTCGATGCTTTAACACCGACAGCCTTCGGCTTTGTTACATCAGCGCGAAGTTGATTCAAAGCATCCGGCGAGAGACCTGCACGATCTGTCTCAACACGCGCCGGTGCTTTTTCAGTAGCCGCAACTCGCGGCTTCGCTGGCCGGGGCTTGGCATCGAACAGAAACTTAACCGTCTCCGGAATGAAGAAGAGGCCAACCACCACAAGTATCGCGACGATCCCCATCCCAACGGTGCGCGAGGAGAGCCCTAGAAATCTTGATTCTTGAAAATTTGCCATTACAACGCCCGATCTTCAGGGACCCGAATCAGTTCGGTATCCATCAGTAGCCGATGGCCCCTGTCGCTCACACTGAACAACAGGTCCCGTCTACACCGTTCTCATACCCTCACGACATGACAACCTACGAGAGATATGGACACCTTAGGCCCTCGATGTGACATGGTACTGTGCAGATTTTTGCTACGCAAATGGAGGCTTTAATTTCAACCACTTACGAACAGGAACCGGCTGGTTTGAGCTTGCGACCAGTAGTTACGAGCGACGCGGAAGGTGGCTCTCCCCCTCCCGTCGCCAAGCAGCGCTACGCGGCTTTCCACATCGCCTGAACATCGCCCGAGAGACGTGCCCCCACCTGGGTAATAACGTGGCGTGCCATGAAACACGCCCGGTGTGCAGCATCGCTGGGGCTAAGGCCATGGGTTATTCCGTACAGGAACGAGCCGGCAAACATGTCACCAGCTCCGGTCAGATCACGCGGCTCGCATGTCAATGCCGGAACGTGGAGTTCCTCGCCCTCCCACCAGATGAATGCCCCTCGCGGGCCCGCGGTCAGAACTACATGCGGAAACTTCTCCTTAAGCTTGCGACCGGCTGAAACAACATCCGATGTTCCCGCTAATGCACTACTCTCTTCCTCGTTGGCGAATACCAGGTCAGTGGACTCAAGGGTTTCTTGCAGCGGATCTGAAAATCCGTTCACAATCCACGCATCTGAGCAGGTAACGGCTACCTTTGTTCCTGCCTCACGAGCAATCCGCACCGAATCGCGAATAGCCATCCGACCATCATCAGAGTTTGAGAACACGTAGCCCTCGACAAAAAGCCACTTCGATTCCTTGATCGATGCGGCATCGATGTGTGCGGCGCGCAACGACGTGGCTGCCCCAAGCGCTGTTCTCATAGTGCGCTCAGCATCAGGGGTGATTAACGACACACAGGTGCCAGTTGCCGTATTTTCGGCAAGAGGCACCGGCACCCGCAATCCAAGAGCCAAGCACTCATCGCGGAAGAACCGGCCGTACTGGTCGTCTCCAAGTTGACAGCAGATTGAACTCTTACCTCCAAGCTGGGCTATCGCTATCAAAGAATTAGCAACCGACCCTCCACTACGCATCACCGGCTGATGTGCATCTAACTGCGAGAGAAGTTGAAGCTGCTCCTCGATATCCACGAGTCGCATGGTTCCCTTCTCGAATCCAAACGACTCGAATGCCTCCTGACTAATATCCATCAGGAAATCGACCAAACCGTTACACACCCCTGTTACATCTAATGTCCTCATCCCAACCTCTCAGGTACGCTTGCTTGTTACCGCCGTAAAGCAATCCACCCTCGGCCTCTCCGATCGCAGACGCTGGCATAGCTCATAACACGTTTTCTGGTCTTCCCGTAAGGTACCCAGCCGATGATATCTATCGTTCGCAAAAAATTCGGGGTCCCAATCAACGACGTATTCTTCGCCGGCGACACCAGCCCTGAGGACGCAGAATCGCCTATCCAGTTCTTCATCCAGGCGGCAAAGCCGGCCCCCGGGTTTTCCCCATTTAAAACTCAAATTATCGAGCTCACCAAGGCTCCGGCGGAGCTCTTTGCTCATCTTTCAAGCAACACCCGCTACAAGATCCGTCGAGCTGAGCGCGAGGGTATTATCCCCAGACTGATCTCGAAGCCCACCCCCAACGATCTGGACACCTTCTGCACGTTCTACGACACCTTCGCGACCCAGAA
Organism: Bdellovibrionota bacterium; assembly: GCA_044344945.1. GTDB lineage: Bacteria > Bdellovibrionota_C > UBA2361 > UBA2361 > OMII01 > OMII01. The sequence goes on from JBIJBZ010000036.1 coordinate 14,063, forward strand.
GCAACGTGGGGCCAGCAACCGACCCAAGGTGCGCGCCCTCACGGAACGAGATGCTCTCATCCTGTCTTTTGCCGATACCCATGACGGTGCGACGGTCGCCGCACATGCGTATGTGGCCGACTCACAGATACTCCGAACTCGACTCCTCTACTCAGCTTCGCACTTTCGAGGAACCGACGACAGTGAAACCCGCAATTGTATCGGACGAGCAAATCGATTCCTGCACTGGCATGAAATTGAACAGTTCAAACAGCTCGGCTACGAATCGTACGATCTGGGGGGTATTCCGCTCGATGAGAGCGATCCGGAAAAAAACGCGATCGCCCGTTTCAAGAGTGAGTTCGGTGGCCACCACATCATCGAGTTTAACGGCTATCGAAGCTCCCTACCGTTTGTTCGACACGCGATAACGTTTGCACGAGGGATTCTGTCATGAGCGCCCGATACCTCTTTCGCCTGGACGATATCACGCCCACGATGGATTGGGGCCGATTTCGGGCCCTACTCGCACTCTTCAGAAACCACAACGTGAAACCGCTGCTTGGCATCGTCCCTGACAACCGAGATCCTGCTCTCAATCGAGAACCCCCGAACCCTCAATTTTGGGATGAGATGCGCAGCCTTCAAGAGCACGATGCCGTTGACTTCGCGCAACACGGCTACCAACACATCGTCTCCCTTCGCCCGAACTCCGCTCTTTTAGGACCAGAGGTTGGAATTAAAGAGATGTCTGAGTTCGCTGGCGATCCCTTCGACCATCAACGCACTCGCATAGAAAACGGGAGGAGCATCCTTGCGAAACACGGGATTACCACCACAACCTGGATGGCCCCCAATCACTCGTTCGATACCAACACACTCCAGGCGCTCCGGGATTGCAAATTTACCGCGGTGACGGACGGCATCTCGCTCTTTCCGTTTGAAGATCACGGGCTCATCTTTGTACCACAACAGACGTGGCGCCCTCGCTGGATGCCGTGTGGCGTACAAACGATCTGTCTGCACACCAATGATATCTCCCCCCATGACGTGAAACGGCTGCGCATCTTCCTGCGCCGGCCGTACGCCTTTTCGCGGTTTAGCGATGAAGTTAGGAGTTTTTCACTAAGCACCGCTCGCACCCTCTGTAACGGCGCATTTCGATCTGCGTATCAATACATCTGCTACGCTAAGCGCCGGCGGCAACGGGCTGAACTACATCGCGCAACGGCAATGCCGATGGGAAGAACTCCGCTACTCGAACCAACACGGCCTCAACCATCGCATCCGGGCAGCTAGCTCCGGCAGAAACTGAGATTCGAACCTTTTCCTTATCGGGGAGCCATCCACGAGTCGTGGTAACACCCGTGTGGAGATCAAGGTGACGGATCTCGTCACGGGAGATGATCTCCTCAGCACCTTTTACGTAAAACGCTGGAATTCGCCCCTCACACAACTCCACAAGGTGCGAGGTATTTGATGAATTGTATCCTCCCACTACGAGCGCCAGATCAGCGGATGCATCGAGGAGCGCCTTCATCGAGCGCTGGTTCTCTGAGGTGGCATAACAGAGCGTGTCGCGAGTATCCGCGAAGTGCTCCGACACGCTCGCCTCACCGAAGTGGTCAATAGCCGCCTGGCGCATCATCTGTGCGATCTCGTGGGTCTCCTCAGCCAGCATCGTAGTTTGATTGACTACTCCAATTCGTTGCAGGTCCTCTGGGACGCGGAATCCCTCCGAGAATCGACCGGCAAAATCCGAATAAAACTGCTCTGCAGGCAACTCCTGCCTGATGTAGCGTACCAGGCGAGCAGCTTCTTCCTTATCTCGAACCACCACACTCGGACCATCGATACGGATCTGCGAAAAGGTCGCTCTCGTTTCTTCGTGAGTGTGCTTCCCATGGATCACGATCGTAAAGCCCTGCGTTGCAAGCTGCCGTCCACGCTTCCACACCTTCTCCACGAAGGGGCACGTTGCGTTGTAGCTCTGGGGATTAATTCCTATCGCCTCCAAGGTTTGAAACAACTCACGGGTAGTACCGAACGCTGGCACAATCACTACATCATCAGAGCGCAACTCAGAAAACGGAATGAGCTGTTGCCCAGAGGCGGTTTGCAGGAATGAAACACCACGCGAGATAAGATCGGAGTTCACGTGAGGGTTGTGGATCATCTCACTGAGCAGAAAGATCCGTTTTCCCGGATTCTCCTCCAACGCTCGATAGGCGATCTCGATGGCGTTCTCAACACCGTAGCAAAACCCAAAAAAGCGCGCGATGTGGAAGCATACCGGCCCGAGGTCAATCTCTGTTGGAGTTAGATCCTCTTTGCGCGTATCTGCAGTGGCTCGGCGTTTCTTGATTGCACCGATTAGGTCGGAACGGTACGCGCGAGGAATATCGAATTGCTTAGGCATGAACCCTCAAAAACTTCTCAAGCGCAATGGATCAGCAATACTCTGCTGAGGCGCTCGCCCCGATTTGACAGGGCTCCTGTGCCCCTCCGGTGTGACTAAAAAGGTACCATGAGGGCCACGAGTGAGTCCATGCACGGGGGCCCAGTTAGGCTCGATGTCTCCCTATTCCCCCGCTACGAGAGCGCCATAGACGATCTCTTCGTCCTGCTCCGGGGGAATACGCGGGACAACAGGCTGCACCGGGGCAGCTTCCTCTGATGGAGGCTCTGCCGCAGCGCTCGGCTGCACTCCAGCCGTCGCATCCCGAGCCTGCTCTCCAGCACCCACTACGGTCGGAGGAGGGGTACTGGCACTGCCAGGTACGGCTGGTGTAACGCTCCCGCTCGCTATCGCCGTTACCACTGGGGTAGCGGTTACTGTCGGCGATGCAGTGGGGGTAGATGTCGGAAGAGACGTAGCAGTCGGGATTGGAGTCAACCCTTCTGCGCCATTGGTGTAGACAGGCCCTAGCTCCATCTCAACGGCTTCAAACCCGTCAAATCGAAACATCATCGTTATCGCTCCGACACAGGAGAACTCCGCTTTGCCGCGTGGCCCCTCGCGCACGAAGTTTGAAAAGGGTATTACGATATCGGTCTTACTCGTAAGATTACGAGTAATTACCGAGCCCGAGAAGCGTTGTCCTGTTGGATCGTGCGCGTCGTAGATGCGACTCTCCACGGAAAAGATCGGACACGATGATGGCGTCGATTCTTCTGAGACGCACTCTGCATCAATCGACACGGTCGACAGGATAAATGCGAACGCTCCCCCGCGTGTTAGATCAAGGCAATTCAAGCCTGCACCGGAAAGGAGTTCCGGATGCTGATCCGCATCCCACGACAGGGTCATCGTTGCAGACTGCGTATCAGACGCTTCAAAGGTTAGGATGCTATTTTCTTTACCGCGAACGCGTGCCGCGACCTCCCCCTCTCCCCTGCGCGAGAGCGAGATCCCCGTGTAGCGTCCAAGGGTCGACTGAGAACGCACGACCCCGGAGCAGGGAGCGTTATCGGAACACTCCACTTCAACCGGCACATCGAATCTCTCGATCGGCAGTGCGCCTGCATCGCTGGCATGCGCTAGGCCCCATGCCAGGAACACTGATAAACACCACCGACGAGCACACTTGAGAGTAACCAACACCTGAGATATTCCTGCCACGCGCGGCGCATGAGTCTGCACCGCGATAATCCCTGAATCATCGGAAACTTCGCTGAACTTGTCACCAGCTTTCGATCAAAAAAGACACTAGGGGCATGTGTTGGTCCACGAGCACATTCAGGTCTTCACCCTCAATCCGTAGGGTCAATCTCTACACGAACGTGAGGGACAGGCCCCTACGCAAAATCCAAACAGAGCACCTCGCCTCGCTCATTACACGGCGGAGCATCGGGAAAGAAAACCTCAAATGTCGTTCCCTTTCCAATCGAGGAGGTCACGTCGATCGAACCTCCATGAGCACTCACGATACATTTAACGATGAAGAGACCCAATCCAGAGCCGGCCACTCGGGCGTGGGAGGAGAGTCGGGCATAGCGATTAAAGAGGCGTTGGGCCTCGGAGGGCTCCATACCGGATCCCACATCTTGAACGCTCACAAGGATACCATCGACGCCTCGTGATATCCGAACCGTTACGGCGCCGCCTTTCTGAGAGAACTTTATCCCGTTGCTTACCAGATTAGAGATAACCCGCTCGAAGCCGAGTGGATCAACGCACCCCACGAGGTGCGGCTCCTCCCAATCAACGGTCAGCGTTATATCTCTCGTCTTTGCAGTCAGTGCGAACGACTCAACCGCTCGTGCGACGAGGGGCTCAAGCTCATTGCGAGCCGGGTGCATAACGAAGGCCCCTTCTTCTATCCGGCGCACACTCAAGAACTCATCAATTAAGTGAATCGCCCCGGTCGCTGCGGTCGAGATCCGTTCAAGCAGCGCGTGAGAGCGATCATCCGAACCGGACCCATCAAGCAACACATCGCACGAAACTGAGATAGCTCCCAGTGGCCCTTTAAGGTCATGGGTTGTAGTCGACAGGATCTCACGCTGGAAACGCTCGCGACGCTTACGTTCACGAATGTCGCGAACCCACAGCACAAGGCTCTGTTCAGTTGATTGCTCTCGGGATGCAGAGACCGAGATATCAAACGCCACCTCGTCATCGCCGGCATGCACCATCTCAGCAGTCCAAACAGCGCCCGGCTCAAGATTGCACATCCGTTCGCGCAATTTGTGGAGCACTTCATCGCCACGCACAAGCGATGTCACAGGGATATCCAAGATATTAAAGCTCTCAACGCTAAAACTTTGCAGGAAGGTATCGAAACCGGAGTTGCTATAACGCAACCTTCCATCTCGATATGCAACGGCGAGCCCATCGTTGCTGTTTTCGATCGCCTCGCGTAGGACATCTCTGTCGCGGGTTGCCTGCGCTCGCTCGCGCTCGGCATCCAACACGCTGCGAAGACGAGACAACGCAAGCTGCACGACATCTCGGAACGAAGAATCAAAGTTTTTGACTAGAAAGTCACTCGCCCCTGCGCGCATCGCGGAGATTCCGTCACTTAAGGTAGAGGATGAGGTAAGGACCAAGAGCGGCGTTTTCTGCGCGACCTGACGGAGCGCCAACACCGCAGCCTCGCTTCGCATATCTGGGAGATTGAGGTCGCTGATGATCAGATCGAATTTCTCGGACTGTAATTTTGCGCGAGCTTCTTTGACCGTCGTACACTTCGTTAAGGTGCCCACCAATCCGCGCAAGCCGCGATCGATCAGAACAGCATGCGCCGCATCGTCCTCAACGAGCAGAACATCTTTGAAGATCGTCTCGCTTTGCTCCATAGGTCAGTTCTCGCGGCAACCATTCACACCGGAAAAACACCACACAATATCGGCTAACAGCGGGGCACTGCGGCCCGACTCAAGACGACGAGACTCTTCGTAACGAAACGAAAAACCCTCACAACACCCTCTTTGAGCCAGTAGCTATCCGCTACGACACAAAAAAACACGGTGAGCAGTAACGGTCCTTTATTTCTATCGACAGATCGTCTATGGAATCGGAGTACAAAAAGACTCCGCTAGGATACACGACAATGATTAAGCCCGACCACTGGATTCGAGAGTTTGCCGAAAAAGGCGGCATCTACCCCTTCAACCCAGCTCAAGTAAATGCAGCTAGTTACGACGTGACCGTTGGAAATCACTGGATCTGCCCGACCCGCGACCCCGAGGAGATAGTCTCTGACTCGATAATTCTCTTTCCAGGAGAGGTCATCCTGGCCACGACCCAGGAGTACATCAAGATGCCCCGCGATGTAGTCTGCGACCTCAAACTCAAAAGCTCCCTTGGACGCCTATGGCTCAACCACAGCCTAAGCGGCTGGATTGACTGCGGATTTGAGGGGCAAGTTACCCTTGAGCTTCAGAACCTTGGCCCCTATCCGCGTGAGCTGGTAAAGGGTATGCGTGTGGCGCAGCTTGTATTCATGGGCATGTCAGCGGCTCCAGATGTAGCCTACGGTGAGGGCGGAACTGGCCACTACCAGGGCCAATCCGGCGCCACCAAGGCTTGGGCAGAGGACTTCTTCCCGCGCGTTGCCGGCCCGAAAAAGTAACCCAGAGATTTGAGTCTAACCCCCGCTCGTGGTATATCCTCCAGGCTCTGCGAAGCAGTGTTCCGGGGATGCCCCCGACGGCGGAAAAGGTGTAGGACAGATAGGCCTACCCAGATCGCAGAATGAATAACGTAAGTATTTGAAATTAGCAGTTATGGCAAATCACAAGTCTGCAATTAAGCGTCACCGTCAGAGCCTCAAGCGTCGCGACAGCAACCGTTCAGCAAAGGCTGCGGTTCGAACAGCTCTCAAGAGCGCAGCGGCAGCAGCACAAACTGGTGACAAGGCTGAGGCTCAGAAGCTCGCTCGCGCAGCAGAGTCACTCATGTCGAAGGCTTCCAAGAAGGGACTCTTCCACAAGTCAACACTTGCCCGAAAGATCAGCCGACTTCAGGCTTCCGTAAACAAGGCGAAGTAGTCTAACGACGAACCCCTCGTTACAAACCCCTGGTTCCCGTCCGCGGAGAGCCAGGGGTTTTTTATTGCCCGCTGCGAGGGGTCGGAGATGCAACCCTCTTCCTCCTTCTCCTCATCCTTCTCTTCATCCTTATCTTTCTTCTGCACCTGCACCGGTTTCTTAGTCTTATTCCTTGTTCAATAAATGAGCGCTCAACTGCGCCTGCTTGAGGATTTCAGTTGAGGATCATAACGCGCCCCCTCCTCCCTCTCCTCATCTTCATCTTTATCCTAATCTTTCTTCTGCACCTGCACCGGTTTCTTAGTCTTATTCCTTGTTCAATAAATGAGCGCTCAACTGCGCCTGCCCAACAAGCTTACGCGCGACCGCAACGATCGCTTTCCTCTTGCCGATTCGCTCTGAGAGCTTAATGTAATACTCCTTGATAACGGGGTCCTTCCTTACAGCTTTCCACGCGGCTTCAACCAACATATGACGCAAGCGGGTGCTGCCTTGGCGAGAGATATGCCCCCGGCAGATATGCCCCCGGCAGATATGCCCTCCACTTGAGTACTCACTCGGGGTTAATCCAGTGAAGCTGAACAACGCGCGCTCGTTTCGGAACTGACTCATATCGCCAAGCTCCGCTGAGAGGATACGCGATATGAGGGGTCCAACTCCTGGGACACTCCGGCACACCGCATCCAGCGGATCCTCCTTGGCTTGCTCTACGAGCAGTCGATCGATCTCTTTGATTCTTTTTGCCAGCTCAATCCATTCGTCACGCAGCATCCCAATCGTACGCTGCAGCTCTCCCTCAAGCCCGGTTAAAATATCCTCAACATCTTGAAGCTTTATTCGCCGCTCAATACTCTCAGGGAACAGCCCGAAATAATGTAACCGCATCCGTATCTGAACCATCACTCGGCGCTTCTTGTTCATCAGCTGATCACGAGTCCGGGTCAGTAGTCGTCGCTGTTCCTCCTCTTCGGTCGGCACCCTCATACCACGCAGCCTCCCGGCCGCAAGCTGCTGCGCTATCTTCAATGAATCCCGCTTGTCCGTCTTAACGGTGTCACGCGAGGACACCTCTATCGACGCAGCGTGAACCACTATGCTCCGATCTGGTACACCCCAACTTTTTTGAGTTTGGCGCGCAACTACGGTTGATAATCTCTCGAATAGAGAGACAGTATGCGCCGACGAAGGATGCTTAGAAGTAGAAAGATGTACGACCTGTGCTTTCGCGCC
>JBIJBZ010000076.1:0-14593 GCA_044344945.1 Bdellovibrionota bacterium
TGCACGAGCATGTTCACGTCCGGAAACGCCAATTCTACCCACTCGATTCCACGAAGAGCCTATTTCATGAAGCCTGCTACTGTGAGCGCCGATAATGGTGCTTTTTCGGTCCAAAAGATTATCTCAGACCGGAAGGTATCTCGATACGATTCCGCCCTGCAAATACTTGGTTTTCATGAAAAATGCGGGATAGGCGAAAGTTTGAGACGCTTTGGAAGCTCAAGAGGCTATTCGGAGGAACAACAGCTTTAGACGTTTACATCCCGACGAAAATACTCACGTGACCCTGCTGGTGCGCGTGGGGTACCTGCCCTGCCCACCCGAAAGCCGGAGGTGCCAAGGTCGAGCTCTTTTACCACTTCGCCCGCGCTCGCACTTCATTCGAGGTGTACTCACGTTCGCCTCGGCGCTTCTGATTCTTCTCCTCTTCGAGGCGCGCAAAGTCCTCTTCCTTAAGAGAGAAGAGTGTTAGGGTTGGATTGTGAAACCCATAGGTACCCGATGCGGCTTCAAACTGAACTACCACTGGCACATTCTGAAATACCTCACGAAACCGTTGGCGGATGAACGGCTGCGCATCGGGCTGACTAAAGTACCGGTTGTAAAAGAGGCTTGAGAGGATCAGGTAATCGGCACCAGACTTTCGTAGCTTCTTGACGTCTAGATCCTGAATGAGGTCAGGACGAGGAATATGCTGAACCTGAAACGACTCGGCTGCAAGCCGTGGGCAATACGGTTTCCAATCCATCAGGATCTGGGAGCCGGCAGGGATGTTATCATTCATCCACTGTGCCATCCGTACCCGAGTGTCATCTTTGATATCCTCAGCCAACGATATGGCACGGGTAAGAGGAAGCGCAAAAAGCACCAATCCACTCACCACCGATACGAATCTCTGGGTTCCACCGCGAAGCGCTATCTGACGCAGAAGCTCCGCCATCGCAATCGCCATAAAGGGGAGGCACGGTAAGATGTACCGCTCTGGTTGCGGCGCTGGCTTGGCCTTTACATATTCTGCGGGCAGGTAAAATAGAAGGACCATGCCGACTACAAACAGATCCTCAATCCGAGCCCGTCGAAGGAGGAACCCGAGTGCCACTATTCCAGCTATGGCCGTAGCACCGGAGATTCCCGGCCAGATACTTCTCCAGAAATGGTACATCCAGAGCTGCGACCAGGCCGTAATCGACACAGTATGCCCCGTCTGCATGTGTCGTGACTCGGAGCCGAAGTCCTTAAGGAACTTAGCAGAATGCAGCAGCGCATAAGGAGTAGTTGCCAAGAAACCAAGCGGAGCGATCGCTGCGGCACATGCCGCCCACGGAAGCCAGCGCCAATCCGGCTTCCAGCTACGCGAAGCAAACCATGGTGCTGATGCCGGAACTACCACCATAACGATCCCCGAGTACTTTGTTCCTGCTGTGCACCCCGCTAAAAGTCCGGCCACCAAAAGCAGCCACTTTCGCCCGCTCTGAACAGCGATGATGGTAGTCAACACACACGAGAGAACAACAAAGGTTAGCAGCGCATCCTCTTTGAGGTACCGGCTACAGGTGACATGCAGCGGGAATACAGCAAGAAAAGACGCCGCGACTCCGCCAACGCTCGCCGAAAAAAGCCTTCTACCGATCTGGTAGGTCAAAGCGATCGAGATAATTCCGGCAGAGGCGCTTACGAGACGACCCGCCAGATATGCGGTGTCTCGAAAACTCCCCTCAAGCCCGAAGAAGTGCAGCACCGTGTTGACTCCGTACGCACAGTACAATAGTAGCGATGGATGTAGAAAATAATCAGGGTTCAGCGATTGGCTATCAACCATGCGCATAATAGCGTTCACCTTTGGAACCTCGTCGGGGTGAAAATTTGAGGGCAATCCGAAGTTAATTCCGTACAGGCGAAGGATTGCACCCCCTATAACCGCTGCCACTCCTAACGCCGGGCCGGTCATTCTCCACCGAATTCCTGAATCGCCTTGCGAGGTCGAATACAACACAGCTCCAAAGAGACCACTTGCTATTACAATGGCGAGCGGCTCCAGTTTGTCTGGGTCAGAGCTAATACAGCATACAAAGAGCAGGATCCCGAGTAGCGCCAATCCTCCCAGTAGACCTGGCCGGAGTCCCACCTGCGCCGCGGCGATCATGGATAGCACTACGATTGAGAGAACTATAAAGACCGTGGCCAACAGAAGATCGGTCGAGACGAGTGGCAGCCCCAATAACGACGACACCTCAAACCCCATGAGCTGCACCCCTAGTTCACGTGGGGTCTTCTCGTGGGGAGGGATGAAGAAATTCAAACTTCGGAGCGAGACGCGAAGTGGCGAGCAGCCGAGCGGCACTGAAACTACGACCGGGTCTCCAGACGTGATAGTATACTCACGCGCCGGAGCATCGCACAAAGAAACGGAAACCTTCGGGGGCTCTGAGGCACCAGGCCGCTGTGGATTGAATCGCAATTTGAAGGTATTGATGCCCCCGATAAATCCCGGAACTTGAAAATCAAACTGCTCTCCAACCCAGCCATCACTCGAGATCTGGCCCTCACCCATGCGAGCGGCGGCACTACCTTGAAATACCCGATCCGCCGTGTAGCCTGCCAGGCCGATCGCGATCAGAACTGCGAGTAAGAGAAGCCAACGACAACGAACAACGAGATCTCTTTGAATCATGAAACACCTAACTACGCAGCCCTGTGCCCTGAGCCGCCCCTTGCGCAACTACCGTATCGCGGGTCGCAGCGTGTCGTTGAATCGCCGAATTGAGGCTCGCCTGCGGAGGAGACCATCCGTGTTCGCGGAGATAGGAACTAAGCGCTCGTACATCAACAATCACAGAGACTGAATCCTTGAAAACAACAAACGGGTATTTAGCCGACTCGGCCGTCAAAGACAATTGATTGAACACGAACTTCCCCGATGGCCTCGATGCCAATTCGGCAGTCAACCTATCAAGCGGAGGATTATACGTTGCTCCTGCGAGCCCCCGAGGAGTGAAGTCAGCTCGCCGGAAAACGAAATGGGTAATGCCTTCCGGCTCCAACAAAGACACGAGCTCCTCAAGGGTCTACGGCGCCGCATCTCCAAGTTGTACCGAGGATAGAACGGCTGCGACGTTTCGGTCGTAACAAAGGCCCGACGCGCTGCAAAAAGCTGAACCCCGTCACAATGAGTCGGCTGACACGCTACCAAGGCATCGGCTGGAGTATTGTTTCGTAACCACTGATAGTAATGACCCCGCTTCCAAGCTGGGTAGTTAAAATTTGCATCCCCCGAGAGGCCGAGACCAGAACCTTGCCATACCAACCATCCAACAGAGCAACACGCCAGCACACTCGCCCAACTCATCTTCAGCCGAGTATCGTGCCACACTGCACCAAAACCACCTCGATGGCATGCACGCCATACACCGATACAGAATGCTGCGATAAAAAACACGACTAACGGTATCTGCAAGTGTCGGTCTGGAACGAAGAGCTTAAACGCAAAGATTCGCGAGAGGTAGTACGTGACAAGGGCCGCTCCGCCAAAGAATACTACCTCACCCGGAATAGCGATCCGCCTTCTGCAGCCCCCTAACGCTGCGACTGCTATGAGTAGGGCACCAACAACGAAGCCCATGTTCTCCTCCCACCATGGCTGCGAACGATCCATCCTGCTCAGAAAAGCCTGCAGGCCGAACATCGAGAACTCTTCAGAAGCTGACAGGAGTGGCAAGAACGGGAAGCGACCATGTGGTCTCTGAAACTCAGGCATCTGCGATGCTTGGCTCACTGAAACCATCTGCCCAATATGCGCCGGTCGTTGCACAGCGACGAACGCAACCGCCGCAAAGAGCGGGGCGAGCGCTATCGCCGTCACCAAGCGACGCCGAGGAAGGGCGCGTGTCTCGCCTGTCGAGGCGATCAAGCGCCAGATAAGGATCCCTCCGTACGCCAGCCCTACCAGCACTGCAGCCGGAGGATTAAGGAAGATTGCAGCCATTATCACAGCGAGCGCTCCCATGTGACGATTCGACAGAGTGAAATACAGGAACGCTGAAAATATAGCGGGGGTCCACCCTCTTGGGAGCCCACCAGTCATCCGTTGCATCGCAAGCCGGGAGTGAAAGAGCCACACAACCGCGAGTAACGCGGGAGCCGTTGCAGATGCTCGACGGACCGCAGCGAAGAGAAAACCAGCCGCGGCACAGACCTGGATCAACATCATCCAGTGTCCTGTCATAATCGGATCCCGTGTCACAACGGTGAGTGCATATCCCACCCAGTAATGGAGCGCCGGTAAACACCCTCGCATAACCTCTGCAACTAGGTCGTTATCGAAGCGCCCGGGATAGATCGCCTCATAAAAGGGGAAGCCCTGCTGAGCAGCATCGTCGGTGGTCCAGCGCGGATCAAACCACCGGCCATCTAGGCTACCGACGAACGCCACTACATACGCGATAACGAGCCCCAAGCTCAGGAGATTTGCGAGGGTACACTCGCGACGAATGAGCGAGGGTTGAGGCTGCACCGGATCGGTATTCGAAACGACCCGACGGGTGTCGGTACCAGCAACCGCAGTGCCAACTTGGTCAGAGACTGACGGCTCAAGCTTTTGAGGAGTTTGCGACATCGGGTTAAATCATCTCGGTAGGCAACTTCAACTATCTGGTCATCGGAGCAACCAATACTGCCAAGGGTATATCCCAGCGCCCTGGTTAGTCACCCCCTCAAAACCATCAAAACAGGGGTGGATCGTGATAAAAAAGAACAAATCCGAACCGTTACGTACAATAGAAACTGCGCGCGCGCGGGATCTACGGCGTATCGCGCAGGTGTTGCCCTCGGGGCGTCTTCGACAACCCTCAATTTTCCTGCTGGCGCCCCCACCGAAAAGCCTCTATACCAACGTTGTCTCACCACTAATTTGATCCCACAATGAACCGCTCCCTATATCTAAGCCTTCTTCTCTGTTCCTCCCTCTTTGGTTGTGGCGGTGGCGGGAGTAGCAGCGACCCAGAGTACTCGGGCTCGGCAGATGTATCGGTGCAAGCCACCCCCTCCAGGATCGATACAGGTGATCGCACGGAGGTGTCGATCGAGGTTTCGAATGTAAATGCGAACGGTGTTGCCCTGAAGATCCGCTATCCCAATGGACTTAAGTACGTCCCCTCCTCCGCCAAGTTACTAACAGAAGATAAGGAGGCGGACCTCACTCCAACAGTCAATATCGCAGCCCCGGGTGAACCACAGATGTATATGGTGTTTTTTCTAAAGCAGCGCTCGTTTAGACCGGTCGGGCAGCAATACACCGGGCAGTCCGGGACGGTGGCGCTTCAATTCGTTGGCATGGGCGCCGTAGACGATGGAGCGATCGAGGTAGACGCGGATGTTGACGATCGATCGGTCGATAACACCGTTGAATTTAACGTCAACCAGCCCCAGTTTGTGCCGGCGAGTTCGGCCGATATTACCGTAGTCATTCGATAGTTCGGGTAACGAGCCATTCACGGCCCGATTGCACCCTCGCGACGCTTCTACTATGATCTGCTTCAACCTTCCGCCCCCCTAAGTGGACGGAAGGTGAACGTCTTTTTCGAGAGAACACCCGTGGGTCAACATCGGCAAATACTCCTTGAGCACATTAAAGAGCAGGATCAATGCACCCTGAAAGGGTACGAGTCTCGTGGAGGTTACACCGCGATTAAGAAGGTACTCTCGATGGATCCCCTCGCGGTAATCGAGGAGGTTAAGAAGTCGGGGATTCGAGGGCGTGGAGGCGCTGGATTCCCGGCGGGCCAAAAGTGGAGCTTCGTACCCCGCAATACTGGCAAGCCGACCTATATCGTTTGCAACGCCGATGAGAGCGAGCCCGGCACGTTCAAGGATCGACTCCTTATGGAACACAATCCTCACGCCATGATTGAAGGCATGATGATCGCGGCGTGGGCAGTGCAGAGTCACTGGATGTGTGTGTACATTCGCGGCGAGTATGCCTATCCGTACACCCAGCTCAAGCAAGCTGTGAACGAGTGCTACGCCAAGGGATACCTAGGCGACGATATCTTCGGAAGCGGATACTCACTCCACCTCGTTGTTCACCGAGGTGCGGGCGCCTATATCTGCGGAGAGGAAACTGGACTGATTGAGTCCCTCGAGGGCAAAAAAGGACAACCTCGCTTAAAGCCTCCCTACTTTCCAGCAACGATGGGTGTCTACTACTCCCCTACCGTTCTTAACAATGTCGAAACATTCGCCGCTGTTCCGTGGATTATGAACAACGGCGCAGATGCGTACGCTGCAATCGGTACAGAGAAATCAAAGGGCACCAAGCTCGTCTGCGCATCGGGTCATATCAACAAGCCTGGTGTGTACGAGATCGAGATGGGCTATCCCTTCAAACGCTTCCTTGAAGAGGAGTGCGGCGGCATGCTCAATGGCTCGACCCTTAAAGCTGTTATTCCGGGAGGCTCGTCCACTCCGATCTTACGAGCAGAGGATATCGTTGATGCCACCATGGACTACGAGGGATGGGCCAAACTGGGCACCTTCCTCGGTTCAGGTGGGGTGATTGTGCTAGATGACACCGTGGATATGGTAGATGCGATCCGCAATCTCGCCCACTTCTACGCCCACGAGTCATGCGGGCAGTGCACGCCGTGCCGAGAGGGAAGTCACTGGGTTCAGAAGATCTTTGACCGTATGGCTGCAGGAGAAAGCGTGCCAGGCGACCTTGAGTTGATCGACAGCATCGTCAAACAGATAGCGGGTCATACGATCTGTCCTCTCGGAGATGCTCTGGCGATGCCCGTGAAGAGCTTCATTACCAAATTTGAGCAGGAGTTTAAGGCGCGCATCTCGGCAACGTTCGAGGGAAAGACTCCTCCGACGAGCCAACTGCACGCTGACTTTGGAGCTTCGCACTAGCTGGATGAGTTCCTCATGGCACTCACAACGCCGGCCCAAGCTTCGTAAAGTACACATGAGCGACGCGCTATGAGAATGAGCAGCGCCACACAGTCGGGAAAAGGTGCGATTGTAGTCATCGCGGCTTTGGTATTTAGCACCCTCTACCCATGCCGAGGCACTCACGCCGAGGATCTCAATATTACCTGGGAACATTTATCACCGGGACTTGAGGAGGCTCGCTTCCAATTACCGGGCAATTCGATACTCAACCCATCATTCGTCGTCATTCGGGCCTCGCAGCAAAACTTTCGCGTGCAGGTAATTCGAGCGGCCGAGTACGGATCACGAAGGTCTACGGTGCGCTCCCTCTGCAAATCCAGCGGAGCTTCGGTCTGCATCAACTCAAACTTTTTCGATGAACAGGGCAAACCGCTGGGGTTGGTCATTAGCCGAGGCATACTCCACCAAAAGATCCACAACGGCGGTGGAACGCTGACAGGCATACTGTACGTCACAGCTGATCGCGTTGGAGTCGCGCATCGCAGCGGTTTCGCGTCGCAAGGTGTTCTCGAAGCAACTCAGGCTGGCCCCCGGCTGATATCTCAAGGGGCGCCGGTGGTAGGCCTCAGAGATTCATCATCGACCTCAAACCTCTCTCTGATATGCATCGATAAGGAGGGGAGGATCTTGCTCGCGCGAGTTGCCCTCGCCATGTTCGGCGGCTCCCTTCAGGAGATTCAGCGCACCCTGATGCGCCCAGAGATTGGGTGTCAGGAGGCTCTGAACTTTGACGGTGGAGGATCGTCGCAACTTTTTGTATCGGGGAACATTCCGGGACACGAGGGAGCAGTGCGCGAAGAAGATTTTCCCGGACGCGATGAAGTGCCCGTGGCCCTCGGTTTGTTTCCGATCAAATAACAACACATCCACATCGAGAGATCCTACACCTAAAACCGATCCGCTCTGCTGCCACCACCTTTGTACAGATAAAGACGTCATGTCTCAGATCCTCACAGCCGAGCCATGGACGAATCCCGGTAGGTGAATTGTCGCACCTAGACAGTCTAAGAGCATGTTGCATCGCGGGGTTGCAGATACTTCGCCGAGGAGATCACGTACCAGACAAACCGTGTCATCACTGGGGATAATCGTTTGCGAATTCCAGGTTGACACAGTCGAGCCCGGCGCTGTACCGTTACTTGAAAGTAGTTGAAGTAACTGGCAGTTCGTAATTCTTGCTGTTCGGGAGTCCTTAGATGACTGTTCATATCTTAGATCGGGAGTTCACTGCAAAGCAGGTGCAAGAGATCTTGCGCACTCTTACGGGAGGCACTGAGAAGATCGGTCTCGCACTGTTGAACTATTACGCTCGCACGAACCTCGTCCCGACAACTGGTAAGAGCAAGAGTCGTGGCCGTGCCAAGTACTCCTACCCTGATCTTATCCTCCTCTGCTGGCTTTTTCGGATGAAGCGCGAGGGTCTTCCGGTCAATCGGTTTCGAAGAGGTATTGATTACCTTCGAAAGAAACTTCCGAAACTTCACAAGAACCCGAGCGACATGGTTCTATTGACCGACAGCAAGCAGCTCTTTATCAAACACCGCGTTCAGGATAAGGGAGAGATCGCGGAGGTACTAACCGGGCGCAAGGCCGGTCAGTATGTTTGGGCATACGCAATCGGCTCGTTGATTGAGGAAGTCGATCGCATAATCGGGGAGATGGCCAGCGAGGAGCCAACACCGGAGACCACGGATTCCAGCAAAGTTGCCGCGTAGCCATCGCTTCAAAGCCACCAGAGCCTGAGAGTTGTGTCTCGTTAAATCTCAGAGTAGAAGTTAGATACACTACCCCATTAGGACTGAGGCTGTATGAGCAAGACCAACACAGTAAAGCAGATATTTGAACTTCTGTGGGAGCGTAAATCATGGTGGCTCGTTCCGATGGTTGTAGTCTTCCTTTTGGTCGGACTACTAATCGTGGCCACTCAAGGCTCCGCCCTCTCGCCATTCATTTACGCTCTCTTTTAGCAGGGCGGTGAAAAAGGTTCCGTAGTTAGCATTTTGAGAGTTGTGACGAAACAAGGCGGAGGCAACGAAAAAACCGGAGGCGTATCCGCTGAGATACGGTGAGGATTTTTTCGGCGGCTCCAACGCAGTTGCAGTCAAACTATCGAAATGCGCAACAGGAGGTCTTTTTTCACTACCCTGTTAGGCCGCATTTTTCATGAAACTGCGTCGCGAGAGCGCCGAGAGTGGTGATTTTTCGGGCCCGACGGGCGAATTCAACTAAGTATCTGCAGGGCGGAATCGTATCGAGATACCTTCCGGTCTGAAGGTAGTATTTGGGACCGAAAAAGCACCATTATCGGCGCTCGCAGTAGCAGGCTTCATGAAATATGCGGGTAGAGCACCTACGAAGCTGCGCCTCAGGGGAGGCCGGCAGAGCCAGCCTCCCGAAGGGCCTCATGCGGGAACTACTGAGGAACGTGCGGGTTCCTTAGCAGTCTTTTTGGGAGCGCGCTGAGGCTTGGCGGCCTCAGGTGTCGACCGCTCCCTCAATTTGCGCAACTCCAGGGGCAAACGCCATCCCCCTGAGCGAGGCTGCTCCTCCCCGCCGAATAATAGCTCGTTGGAACACCCATAGTCCTCCAGCGCCCCGATAAAATCGGTTGTCGCCCGCTGTGCATATTCAGCAACGAAGTACTTCAACGATCGAAATGAGTGCGCAAGTGCTCGTCGAAGGTCACGGTCGACCGGAGTCATATTGTCCCCGTTCTCCACAAATGCCTCTCGAAACCGGTGCGCCAACTCCTCTACGGTCGTCAAGTCTTCCCACTCCATCATCTCAATCGTTCGATGAGCTCGAGTTCTCTTGCCCTCTCGTAGGACGATGAATCTTGCTACAAATGCTGCGCGACGCGCGCGAATGATGGACTTATCAACATCACTAGGACTTCCGAAACCAAACTCCAGAACTTCCGTTTCCATTCCACTACACCCCTTGACCGCTAGACTCCTGTTTACAACTGACCCCTGGTGCAGCCTTCCGTGGCCGGTCAGGGCGATGCAAAGCGTTCCGGGTCTACGTTTCAATACTGCGGCCTTCCCCGAGACTGAGTCACGGGAGGCCGAGCCCCCATCCATGGACCGGCCTTCGCCCTCGAAACGCTCACGACGGAAACGTCCTCCACCGCCCTGCTAGTTTTAACTTCGGAGCGGTGGATTTTTTTCTTAAACACTATTTTACCACTTCGCAAACGTATGTAGAATCAATTAGTTAGAATAGGCAAAAGAGCCTATGTATCTGCACACTTGAAGCTCTCCGAGGCGGAATCAACACCCTTGAGAAAAGTGACAGTAACCGCCAACTCTGGTGTAATCGGCTCCATGGATTCTATCTCCGCTCGCCTTTCGCGATTCTCCACATCCAGACTCTGTATCGTAGTTGACGATGTTGGCTCAGGGCGTTCGGTTGTCGTTTCGCCAGCTCAAGAGATCTCAGAGCAGGCTGTAAATCGCATCCTCTCGCTTTCAGGTGGCCTGACCTTTGTTGCTCTCTCAGCAGAACGTGGCGCAGCATTCCTACTACCGTTCATGACGCGGAGTTCTCACACGGGAACAAGTGCAACCGATACCAACCGCCACTTCACCTCTGTCGAGGCCCGCGAGGGTGTCTCTACAGGGATTAGCGCGGCGGATCGGGCGACAACGTTACGCATCCTCGGATCATGCACTCCTCAACCTCGCGCACTCGTTAAGCCAGGCCACATCTTTCCAATTGAAGCTCGCGAGGGCGGCGTCTTGGTGAAAGCCGCAATCCCCGAAGCTTCTCTCGATGTCGTTACACGTGCTGGATTCTCCGACGCAGCGCTCTATATGGACCTGCTCGGCGAGGGAGGAGACCTGATCACTGCATCGCAAGCGTCCGAGTTGGCGCAAAGAAACAGACTCCCATTTTTTTCGATATCAGAGTTAATTCAATTCCGGCTTGTCGGAGAGAGACTAGTAACTCGAACGGCCGAGGCAACTCTTCCCACGCGAGAGGCGGGAGAGCTGCGCGTCATTGTCTATCGATCAGCTATTCACGATGTCGAGCACATCGCCCTCGTCAAAGGCGAGATTCGTCCAGCGGATCCTGTGCTTGTGCGAGTGCAGCCCGAAAATACCTTGGCTGATGTCTTTGGTGGAACCAATCCCGCGCAGCGACAACTTCTTACTAATTCGCTACGCGCGGTTGGCGAGCGCGGAGCTGGCATCGTGCTATACCTCCGTAAACCGACGATCTCGGAGAGCCTCACGTCGCCGCAGGGGAACAGCGGAACCTCGGATATGCGGGAATACGGCATCGGGGCTCAGATCCTTCGGGATCTCGGCGCCACAAAGATTGAACTCCTCTCTTCAACTCAGCGTGCTCTTGATGGACTCTCAAGCTTTGGTCTATCAATAGTTAGTCAGCACCCAGTTCCAAATTTTTCATCGGAGATTCCGTCGACTACCCCTGAGGGTAGAGATACACGTATGTCTCACGAGTCAGCGAGATGAGAGAGATTGCATGATTGTAGATTTGGAGTACCACCCATGAGCGACATAACGTTTGCTGACGTAGTGCATCAGTCCATATCGTTCTCGCCTAATGACAAGGCTGAGAAGCTGATCCTGGACCTGCTCGATACACAATGGTTCCAGCGCCTGCGGGATATCAGTCAGACCGCCAACACCCGGTTAGTATATATGTTCTCTGAACATTCTCGTTTTGGGCATTGCCTTGGAGTAGCGTACCTGGCGAAGCTGGTGCTCAATTGCTTGGCGCGGCGGCACCCGCAGGATGTTGAGAAGCACCGGACCGCTATCATGGTAGCAGCGCTGCTGCACGACATTGGCCACCTAGCGCCTGGTTCCCACACCGCATTCAAGACCTGGTTTCCTGGTCAACCGGATTCACACGAGGCGCTTGCTGAAATCGTTATAAAGCAGGATCCTGAGATATCAGCTCTCCTGCGCGCATATTCCCCGCAGTTGAGCGATGATGTTTTGGCTATCCTCGATGAATCCGATTCGATTGATCCATGGGCATGGCAGATTATCTCTGGTGGTGGTTGGAACGTTGATCGTGGCAACTGGTCTACAGTGGATAGCGTGCTCGCCGGAGTCAGCTACGGCAAATACAACGTACCTGCACTCGTCGATTCCATCGTTATCACCCACGATAAGCATCTTGCTCTGATGGAGAATCGCCTCGATGCAATGATGCACTTTGTGGTTTCGAGACACGCGATGTATCGGCAGATCTACCAACATCGTGTGCTTCTAGCGGCAGACATGATTAACAAATCGATCGTGCAGCGCGCTCGGGACCTCGGGTCTTCAATCTGCTTTGCTGATGAGACGATGCAGTGTGCGTTGGCTGCACAGTCGGTATCTAGCCTGACACCTCAAGCGATTTTCAATATGAGGGAGTCGTGGTGGAGATATCACATCAGTCGCTGGGCCAACGGCACGGACTCGATCTTGGCTGACTTAAGTCGACGCTTGCTGAATCGTAGACTCTTCAAGACCGTCCGAATCGAAACACCAGCATCCAAAGAGCAGTTACTTCACTCCGCTGAAGAGGCTCTGCGCAAGCTCTCCTTGGATCCAACCTACTACCTCCACGAGGTATCAACTGCAGATGTGCACGCCGGGGATTCAAAGCAATCGATGTTAGTGCAGCTCGATGATGGCTCGGTAATCACCCTTGCGCAAGCAGATCCCCTCTTTCAGGCGATGGCAATCGATTCAAGACTTTCGAAAAAGACATGGATCGCGCTTCCACAAGAAGCAAAGCGTTTGTTAGGCTATAGTCGCTGAGCTGGTCTCTCTATGCGCTCGTATCTGATCGTCGCACTTGGTGGAGCTGTGGGAGCCATTTCGCGTTTCGGCTTTTCGGGATGGGTCGCGTCGCATGTCCCCGGCTGGAGCTTTCCGTTACCTACCCTCCTGGTAAACGTGTTTGGTTGCTTTATTGCAGGAGCCCTGACGGGAGGTGCTGAGCGCTGGAACGTTCTCTCACCGGAATTCAAGCTTCTCTTCTTCACCGGTATCTTGGGTGGATTTACTACGTTCTCTGCTTTCAGCCTGGAAAGCATAGTACTGTTCAAAAAAGATGAGTTTTTTCTTGCATTACTCTACATCATGGCAAGCGTTTTCGGCGGACTGATGGCGTTTGCTGGTGGCCTACTTCTAACGAGAGCATCGTGATTGCTCAAAGCCGTTCGAGATAGGACGCGCTGTGCGCAGTATGCGCTGTAACAGGGCCCCACTGGTCGCATCAAAATACAATTAGCTCGAATATTGAACGAACGTGCAATGTTGGGGCTAGCAAGTACATGGATGCACTTGCACATTTAGCGTAGGAATGTGGAGCCTACAGTTAGTGTGGGCACGGTGGGTCCCACACTAACTGTAGGTGAAGAGAAAACAGGCCATGGATGGCCTGTTTTCGACCATTTTTCACGGCGAGCGCAGCGAGCTTCGTGAGAAATACGAGTTAGCAAAACTCACTATAGTGTTGTTGTGACGACCACGGGCATGCAACCATACGGCTATCCGCGTAGTCACTCTCTTGTAAGGTGCTTATGATCACTGCTTCAGTTACGCGTATTCTTGTTACTACCGACCTCTCCTCTGATGCGGTTAAGGCGTACCCTTACGCCGTCGCGGTAGCAACGCGGTTTGGCGCCGAACTCACCCTGCTTTCTTGCATCGACACCTCTGTCGGCTACTCCCCGTCGGGAGTGGGATCGCTTGAGGCTCCATCCCTGTACGTCGCAGAAACGATTGAAGAGCTGCGCAAAACGGTGGCGAGCGACCTGCGAAAACACATTCAGGAGCATTTCGCCGAACTCTCTCCGAAGCAGGAGATCCGAGAGGCGCCATATGAGGTGCAGCACTCAATCCTCAACTTCGTTCGGGAGAATACATTTGATCTGATTATTATGGCATCGCACGGTAGGTCGGGGATATCTCGCGCTCTTTTAGGATCGGTTACCGAGTATATTCTCCGGCACTGCAAGACCCCAGTGCTGGTAGTTCCAACGAACGTGGCGGCATAAGCGGTTCTCCCATGCCAACGGCACCGGCCCCCCGTAAGACGCCAATCGCTTTCGATCCGGGGGCAAAACGCCTATACTGGCGGGGCTATGAATACTCCCCCGCAATCAACGCCTGACAACAAGCTGTACGCGGCATCGT
The DNA here is from genome assembly GCA_044344945.1 of Bdellovibrionota bacterium. Taxonomy (GTDB): domain Bacteria; phylum Bdellovibrionota_C; class UBA2361; order UBA2361; family OMII01; genus OMII01. The sequence continues at coordinate 14,118 of JBIJBZ010000076.1, forward strand.
GGGGATTAGTAGCCTACACCATCCTTATTATTGCCTGGGGTGCCTGGGTTCGCATATCCGGTTCAGGGGATGGTTGTGGCGATCATTGGCCGCTCTGCAAGGGAGAGGCTGTTCCGATTGGAGAGTCGGTTAAGACCTGGATCGAGGTTTCGCACCGATACTCGACAGCACTCTTCGGACTCCTCGTCCTTGGGCAGATATACGCTGTGTGGCGACTCACCCTTGCAAATAATTCCGCGCGGTGGTGGGTATGGATGACCCTCGTCTTCACCATAACCGAGGCTCTCATCGGTCGTCAGCTTGTAAAGCTGGGACTCGTTAATGAGAGCGAGCACTTCTCGCGTCTGGTAGTGATGCCTCTGCACCTTATTAACACATCGCTCCTGCTGATCTCAGAGGTGATGACTGCTGAAGGTATTAAATTCGGCATGCGAGTTCGACAGCCACTGAGCGTTACTTCGCGGAGATGGAGCGTT
>JBIJBZ010000172.1:0-7067 GCA_044344945.1 Bdellovibrionota bacterium
TATTATCGGTAGTGTGCTACTGCTGCTACTCACCTCTGGGGCGATTGCCGCTCTCGGTGCGCATCTCTTTCCCTCAGTCACCCTGCTTGATGGCCTCATCGACGATTTTAGCGAGAATGCTCATCCTGCTCTGCGGCTTCGAGTTCTGCACCCCCTACTCGCTTTGATACTGCCGCTAGTAATCTGGAGCGTTCTCTCGCAATCACATCGACGTGCCTCCACACCGGAGCTCGCTCGTATGTATCGCGAATTCGCTGTTGCGGTGCTGATCATGATAGTGGTGGGAATTGCGACCCTCGTTTTTCTATCACCTGTATGGCTGAAATTTGCACACTTGACGATCGCTAACCTCTTAGTGGTTCTCGCCGCTCGGTGCCTCTTTCACACCCTCCGACCAACATGAAGGGCCTAGCAGGGTGGTGAAAAAAGGTTCCGTAGTGAGCATTTTGAGAGTTTTGACGAAACAAGGCGGAGCCAACGAAAAAACCGGAAGCGTATCCTCTGAGATACGTTGAGGATTTTTTCGGCGGCTCCAACGCAGTTGCAGTCAAACTATCGAAATGCGCAACAGGAAATCTTTTTTCACCACCCTGCTAGGGTTGCCCCCGCCAGAGACACAGTTCGATTTAGCTACAATTTTTGCCTCCCAGAGAGCTCCAGCAGCGATAATCCAATCCAATATGCTTCGCAGAGAGTACACTTCGCATCCAACACGGTGGGATAGAGGACGATCTGCAAGAAACGTTGTTTTGATTGAGGGGGCAATGCAAGACTTCCCTTCCCCCTTTTGATATAACAGGTCGAAATCGTACCCAAGTTTCCCCGTATGAACGAGCCAACCCAACCTAGCACCCTAAGCTCTTTTAGAACGCTTCTAGGAGCCTCGTGGCAAGCAACGCGCGGGGACCGCACGCGGCTCTTCGGTTTTGCTCTTCTCTACGTCTTGGCATACAGCACCGACCTGGCAGTTCCCTGGGCGATTGCGTGGATCCTCGGAGTGTTTGTCCAGAAAGGCCTCACTCCCGAGGCGTTCAGCGAAGGACTTAAGGGGATTGGAGTATACGTTGGCCTTAAAATGGCAGCCGTAGCCTTTCACCACTTCGGCCGCTTCGTGCAGGGGCTCGCTGGCTACAATGCTCGTTTTACAAAGCTGGAGCAGGTCTTCACGGCACTCATTAGCTTTCCTTTGAAATGGCATGTGCACCATCACACTGGTGAGAACCTCAGCAAGCTGCATCGATCCGTCGGTGCGATAGAGGCGATCGTCGCTAACTATAGCTGGCAAATCATTGACGGCATCATCAGGTTCTTCGGCGCGACCCTGCTCCTCTTCGCCTTGGATGTTGAGGTAGCGATCACGGTACTTGTGATGGGAACGCTGACTGTACTGGTGATGATTCTGTTCAACTCCCGCCTGACTCGTAACATTCGCAAGAACAACCGCTTTTACGACAGACTCAATCGAACCTGCGTCGACTACCTCTCAAACATCATTACGGTAAAAACTCTGCGACTTGAGCATCCAGCTATCTCATACCTCGTTCGCCAACGCGATGAAGGATTTCGGCTTCGCAGGAAGATCGCCAAGTACGAGGAGCTCAAATGGGGCACCATCGCGGTTGGCTACAGCCTCGTCATGGGAGCATCGCTTTTCGTGTATTTTAACAACCAACGCTACTTAGGAACCGCCTTTGATATTGCCAAGGTGTATGTCCTTCTTGACTACCTCAATCGAATCTTTGCCGCGATCGGGTCATTCACCGGGTACTATGGAGGAATAATTCAAGAGGCGACTGCCTACGAAGACGCATCATCGGTGCTCGACGAGTCAGAGCCGCTTCCCGATCCCACGCTGCGCGGCAATTTACCGCGAGACTGGTCCACCGTTACCCTGCACAATGTTAGTTTTTCATACGGTGGTGACACTCAGAACCTCAAGCACGTATCGGTTCCGATTCTACGAGGCGAGAAGATAGCGCTTGTTGGACCTTCTGGTGGCGGCAAGTCAACCCTGCTGAAAGTGCTAGCAGGCATGTTGGCGGTTCAAGAAGGCAACGCGGCCACTCCTGATGGCACCACCTACTCCATCGACGATGTGGCTCAGGTGAGCCTTCTGGTTCCACAGGAGCCAGAGGTCTTTTCCGAAACTGTTCGATACAATCTGAGCTTCGGTGAAAACTACTCTGAGCAGGAACTCCAGCGCGCAGTTGAGGTATGTCGAATTGATCATATCCTCCAAAAGCTCGCGCGTGGCTGGGAAACTGAGTTAGAGGAAGCGGGTCTTAACATCTCGGTCGGAGAGCGCCAAAGACTCGCCCTCGCGCGCGGTATCCTGCGAGTTCCAGGTAAGGACATCCTCCTTCTCGATGAACCAACCTCAAGCCTCGATCCAATGACAGAGAAGCAGATCTTTGCTGGCATCCTGCATGAGTTTCGAGACCTCACTGTAATTACAGCGTGTCATCGCCTCGCTCTAGTGCCACTCTTCGATAAGGTCATCTACGTAAAAGACGGTCGAGTTGAGGAGATCGGTAGCTTCCCTGAACTGCGGGCAGCAGGTCGTGGATTTTCCGCCGCCTGGTCCGATTATGAGCGCACCGTCACAACTAGCGACGGAGGTGCGGCTGCATGAGTCGCATCGACCGTAACGTCATTCGACGTTTTTTTAGTTTAGCAGCCCCGTTTTTTCGGTCTGAGCTCCGCTATGCAGCGTTGGGACTCGTTGCTCTTGTCTTAGCGCTATCGCTCACAATTAATGGTATCGGCGTCATCATGAGCTACATCGGTCGCGACTTCATGACCGCGCTCCAAACGAAAGACTCCGCGCTTTTTCGGGTAAAGCTTTTACAGTATATCGGCGCATTCCTGATCGCCACTCCGATCGTCGTGTACTACTCTTATTCCGAGCAACGCTTAAGCCTGTTGTGGCGTCGCTGGCTTAGTCACCGCATCTTGGCTCGCTACTTCTCCGATCGAGCATACTACCGCCTCAATCTCAAGGGCGAGATCGACAACCCCGATCAACGTATCGAGGAGGATGTGCGCTCATTCTGCGCGCAGAGCCTTACCTTCTGCCTCATTCTTTTCAACTCCTCCGTACAGTTGTTTCTGTACGTGTATGTGCTCTGGTCCATTTCGTGGAAGCTACTTGTAGCTGCCTTCAGCTATGCCGCGATCGGCTCCGTTGTAACCTATTTCCTGGGACGACCCCTCGTCGGTCTGAACTTTGCTCAGCTCAAGAAGGAGGCCGACTATCGTTACAAACTGATAAACATTAGAGACAGCGCAGAGTCGATCGCGTTCTATGGTAGGGAGTTTCAAGAGTTCACGCGCACCCGACAGCGGCTTAAATCAGCGCTGAGCAATCTGTTGCAGGTGATTAACTGGAATCGGAACCTCCAATTCTTCACCACGGGATATAACTACATCCTTACTATCCTTCCGACCATCATCGTGGCCCCGCTGTTCTTCGATGGACAGATCGAATTTGGAGCAGTTATTCAGGCGGGGGCAGCCTTTGGATTTGTGATTAACGCACTCTCAATTGTAGTAAATCACTTCGGCAATTTGAGCGTATTCGCGGCGGTGATAAACCGACTTGGTTCCTTCTCAGAGGCCTTGGATCGGGCGCAGGAACCCCTCTCGCCTGGAGCGCTTATTTCAGTGCGTCAAGGAGATGCTCTGGAACTTCGTGGAGTGACGATATGGACCCCTCGACGGGAGCAAGTGCTAATTAAGAACCTATCATTTGCAATGCAGAGCAATTCGCTCCTTATCTCCGGGCCGAGTGGATCCGGGAAGAGTTCAATTCTGCGCGCCATCGCCGGATTATGGGATTCAGGAAGCGGCACAATTATCCGTCCCGATCTGAAAAACGCCCTATTTCTCCCTCAACGCCCATACATGATCCTGGGGTCGCTGCGGTCTCAACTACTGTACGGCGTATCGCGCAAGGGTCTCCTGGATAGGGAGCTTATCGCAGTGCTCGATCAGGTTCGTCTCACGGAGATGTTCCGCCGTGTTGGTGGTCTCGACGCGGTTCTTGATTGGCCGAATATTTTAGGGACTGGAGAGCAGCAGCGCCTCGCGTTCGCGCGACTACTCCTCATAAAGCCATCCCTCGTGTTTCTGGATGAAGCAACAACGGCGATGGACCAAAGCATTGAGCAACTTCTCTATGAGCTGCTTCCAAAGTGCGTCGGACAGTATGTGAGCACCGGAGACGTCGCAAACCTCGGCAAATTCCACAAGCATATCCTTTCGTTGCAGGGGGACGGCACGTGGAAATTCGAATAGTCCTTCTCCTCATCATGACGTTCGCCTGTAGCCTCCGTGAGACACACGCACAGGAGCGCGTGAAACAACTCCTTTTTGATGACTGCGAGGTAGCTCAGACCGAATTTTCCAAACTCAGTCCCGAACAGCAACGCCCACTCCTCGATTTTTTCACTCGTGTTGTTGGACTAAATACTCAGTCTCCATCAGCTCCAGAGGCATTCGCAATCGCTCCAGGCGCTCAGCGATCTGGAGAGGGCTCTCTTATCACCAACCCCAAAGGCTCTGAACTTCTCCCGGGCTCCCTCTGGCAAAGCATGGATGCGAAGAGAGAGTTGCGCGGCAAACGGTGTGCCCTTGAGCTATTTCAAGCTGCAGGTGCTGTGGCTCTCGATAGTGTCCCGGCGCTTACGCAGACCTACAGCGAACAACCCTTGAGCGACGAGGTGGCAGTTGGCGTCGAAGAAACCGTGGCGTTAATCGCAGAACGAGCCCATAAACAGGGGCTCAGTCCGACGCAACAGCAACTTGAGGCGATATTACCCCATCTAGCAGGTTCTCGGCCGCTGGTCGCGCAGAACTTCATCCAGGAATATCTCGTTCTGGCGGCCCCCCACCTGATCCGGTTTATCGCAGACCGACCACGATCAGAGGCGCCGGTTTTTACCGAGTTCTTAAACTCAGTAGATCCCGATGGTGCACGCGGAATGCGGACCTTTATTGATCTCCTCCCTACGCTATCGCAGGTGCAGGTCGAAGCTCTTGCTGCGGCGCTCCCACTTCCAAGCAAAAATGCCCTCTCCCAATTTATTAACGAATATATTCGACTTGCGGCGACATCGCCCTATCCTGACATCTTCTCGACGCTTGTCGGCAAATCGTGCATGACACTGCATGGATTTAAAGTCGATTCCGGCTCTGAAAATGAGCTTGCACAAATTCCCAACATCCTCACTCCTGGTGCTGTTGAACCGGAAGCCGCTCGTTGTCTCGTCTCGTCCTCACCGATGTTGGCTCGCAAACTCCCTGCGCTTCTTGCCTCCAGCCAGCCTACGAGCCAGCAGGAGTACGCCATATCCCTCCTAGAGGGCTCGCACCGTGCGTTCTCCCCTGAACAGCGAGTCTCGGTGTACGCTCGACTCAAAGACCTATCACTATCATCGTCCGCAGAGCTAGCCACGAGGGCCCTTCGAGCCTTAGGGCTTTTCCCCGAGTCAAGGAGCGAAAGCCTGGCGGTTGCTCTCCAAATTTTAAAAAGAGCGTTTGAACTAAAAGATACCGTTGTGAAGGAGGCGCTGGTGCAAACGAGCTTTGAACTCCTCTCCGTTCTAAAGCTCGGGAAGGAATCGGCTCGATTCAATCCATTCATCGTAAAAGCGCTACAAATCAACATCGCGCGAGCATCGGCTATCTCGCTCTCTACTCAAGCTCAACAGATTGAACCTGAACTTATTGCACTCCTCGGATCTTCTCATACCCATGCAACCCAAGAAGCAGCTCTTCGGTCGCTTGCAACCCAAAGCTTTCTCAGCAAAAAAGCAATCCCACCCCTACTAGAATCCCTTCGCAATCCAGACTTTCAGCCAGTGGCAGAGCGGACCCTCGGGCGCATGGGAAATTCTGTAGTTCCATTCGTGCGCCGGGCGTTACCGAAAGCCAACGATTCCGTAAGATCCTCCTTGCTATCGATCCTCGTGCTCGCTGATGCGGCTACCAAGATTGAGATGGCCGAATTTCCTGGTGCATTCTCAAACACCGATTGCTCGCTTCTGGGGCAACGCTCGGATCTGCTCTGCAAGCTACAGAAAGCTATCGAGCCGAAGAGCTCAGGCGAGCCCGGATTAACGGGGATTCTCAATCGCTGCATCCCATCCTTTTCGGTTGAGGTATTCAACACCTTCGCCGCATGCATGCCGAACGATGTAATCGCGGCAGTTGATGGCACCTCAACGTTTTTTACCGATCCGTCGAAATCAGAGGCTGCAAAGCAATTCTTCGAAGTCTTGCGATCAACGACACCGAGCATTGTTGGGCGGGATCGCCTAATCTCCGAGCTTCTCGATCACTCAGCTCCAATAGCCAAGGAGGTTCTTATTCGGGACCTCTCGACGGTGGGCGATAGTCCAGCAGACATACGGGCGAAGCTACGAACGATCGCCTCGACAGCCGACAAAGGCTCACCTCTCTATTTCTCAACCGTACGAACCCTCGCGGCGCTCGCCGATACGGATTTCGATTGGAGGGGGTTTTTGAAGCGATCGCTCGATGAGGTTGGTCATGGTCGCAACCGAGCGGAGGTTCAATCTATCGTGACCACGCTGCCAGCTGAGGTCGTCCTATCCGAGGTGATACCAGCCCTTGATCAAGATGACCCCGATAGGCTTGTAGGAGCCTGTATGATCGCGGCCAGCCTCGGGTCCCGGGCGATCCCGACCATTTCGAAGATATGGCACCTTCGGGAGAAGCGAGCACCCTCTGTTCGATACGCCGCGATACTAGCCCTACTTGAGATCAACCCTCTCACCCCTGATATTAGCGAGTATGTGGAGCGAGTTTTGGTGAATCGATTCTTCCCACTTGCAGCCGCTCTTCCGATTGAATGGGCTCAATCAGCCGCCGTTGTGGACCTCCATAAGAGCTCCTTCGGCACGCTCAGGACTCTGCGGCTTGAGCAACTCCTTGCGATGCATCGCTAGCAGGGTGGTGAAAAAAGGTTCCGTAGTGAGCATTTAGAGAGTTTTGACGAAACAAGGCGGAGACGACGAAAAAACCGGAAGCGTATCCTCTGAGAT
>JBIJBZ010000037.1:0-21627 GCA_044344945.1 Bdellovibrionota bacterium
GGGGTCGGCGTGGGTGTCGCCGTGGGTGTCGCAGTTGGTGTCCGGGTAGAATCCGGAGTTCTCGTCGGAGTAGGTGTGGCAGCAGGTGTCGTAATCAGCTCTGACTCCTGCTGCGCCATAGAGTAGGGACCGGACAGTGGGCATAGGACCACAGAGGCGAGTGCGCCTACAAGAATCTTGAAGGGTGTAGTCTTGGCATCGAATCTTCCCATCCTCTCGAAGGTTCGACAGAAAATCTAAAAAACTCAAGTAAAAAACTGCTCCTGCTCAGGTCAGGACGAATGGCGCAGCGGACGAACTTAGTGGAAGTCATCCTTTACAAGCCTGGGATGATTACAGAGTCAATTCAGACAGATGCATAGCGGGAAACCGAGTTGCTCTGTATCAGGTAGCTTTCTCCGCCTTGATTGGTCAAAACTCTCAAAATGCTCACTAAGGAACTCCCCCCTCTAGGATGTCGGTTTAACCTAATAAAGGGAGGCCTTTCGGGCGCAGCGGGTAGGTGTGCATCGGTCCTGTTTTGACTAGAAACTGAGTGTTCATTATCATTCCGGCATGGCTATTATCGTGAAATCCCCAGATCTTGAGCAGACGCTGTTAGATGTGCTGGGTCGTGTCGATCCAGGGTCGCCGGACACCCAGATGCAGGCATCTCAGCTCATCCAATCAATTACAGGTAGAGACTACAAGCTACTTGCTCCACACGTGAGGATTCTCTGCGCTGCCCTCGATTTTTCCCGAGCCAGAAAATACGAGGATCTCTCGATAGTAGTCTCGTTTGCACTCGGAAAGCTGGCTCAAAACGGCTATCTGGGTGATAACGAGGAGGCGGTTGTTAAGGCTCTCAAGGCCGCCGCGCTTGAGGATAGAGAATCCGTTTTTACATCCGCACTGCACGCACTTGTAAAGTGTCCCCCCAATAGAGCTGGCGATTGCTTTGTAGAGATTGCACAGAGCTGGCTTGCTGCAGGCGGTCGATCTGAGCAGGTTGACGGTGTCCTTGTTCCGCTCTTCCTTCAAATTGTAAACGCTAGACCCGAGGCGTGGAAGCGATTTGACGAGGCTATTGCCCCGGCGTATCAACAGGATTCGGAGCAGGCGGTGCGGGATCTCCTGCTTTCAGGATTGGATGATCGGCCGCTAGCTCTAGATCTCTCAAGAGTTACTCTGCCAATCCGTTTGGGTCTTGATGGAAGTGGTGCACTACTAGACCCCCGGTGTGAGAGGCTTCCGAATAATATAGGTAAGACTATTTCCAGGAGGGTTGCTGTACTCCTCGGGGACAACTGTTTGCCAGTTCAAGTCGATGTGCATAACGCCAGGGGCGCGGATGGGGTTGTAAACCCAGTCGTGGCGCTTGAGCTTCAGGAGGCGACCCCTCTTGCATGGAGCCATGATCAGACTATGTGCGTGGTGGCTTCGCTGGTCAGGGAGAAATTTGATCTCCCACCTGAGGACACCCTCTGGCTTGATCGCTCATGGATTGACCCCTCGACAGGCCGACTATCGACGCGACAGCTCGACCTCGTTTTTTTTGAGATACTAGGCAGGTACGGGAATCTGCGCACATCCACTGAGTTTTCAATAGACCACCGGTGAAGCTGTTTCACTTGTACCGCTGTCTGCTACTCGTGCGAGTTAAGCGGCTTAGAGTCCGATCCGATCACACGTCGAGCAATCCATCTGTACGTAATTGAAGTGGGCTCTCCGCGATTGAAATCCGATCGCACTCTTCCCCGATACTTGCTTGAACAATGCCTTCGCCGGACCTGGGAACTGGGATTACCACGATCGGAGGCTGAGGTGCAGTAGGTGTTAACGTGGGCGGGGAAGATGGCTGATTTGGTATCGCCTCAACCTCAAGCTGGGTTTCAGCCGCAGACTAGTAGGTAAAGCCACTCAGAAGACACAACCCTGCGAGTACCCGGGTAAAAGCTGGTGTAAAACGACGCACACGCGAACAGAACAGAGATTCGACCTGTATAGGTGCTAAACGCGCAGATTTGGTATCTGGGAGATCGCAAGCAGAGAGTTTTTGAGAGGCTCGAGTATCAGGCCTGTTTATGCTAAGGCATCCCCAAATGCCGTTGAACCACACTGCAGTTTCTTTCTTTAGTAGCTGGGAATGGCTACCTCCGCTCCTCGAATGCAGGAGCCGGGGTCCTTTGGGGTTTGAGGATTGTGCTGGATCCGCTCCACGACTAGAAAAGTTGGGGTGCACCAGGGAATCGGGACAAAAGGCCCCAAAAACAGCAAGTTAAGGTCAGTAACGTGCGCCAACAAGAGTTGAGGTGCAGCAGATGCGAGCTGCGCGCAAAAAGAGCTCAAGTTTTTTGGCCAAGATGCCGATGTCCCCCTTGTCAGGTTTTTGAGGGGTAGCATGTCGTACAGATGTTTTTTGACAGGGATTGCGCTGCTTACGGCGTGGGCGACGTCCCAGTATTCATGGGCGCAGCAGATCGGTGAGGTCATTGATACCTTAGCTCCCTCTCCAACGAGTACATCTACAGCAACTCCTACACCGACTGTGACAAACACCGCAACGGCGACCCCAACCCCAACCAGAACGCCAACAGTCACTGCGACCTCTACACCCACCCCCACTGCGACTGCTACCTTAACGAGAACGCCAACAGCCACTGCTACCGTTACACGCACTCCTACGGCGACACCAACACCGAAACCGACTCAGTGTGTTTGGGTAGCCGCTTGGAACAATTGGAACGGCTTCTCAAGTCGATATGGGAGTTGGACACAAACTGGCTGGCAAACCACGCTGAGAGCAAGCGAACAGCTATTCAATTATACCAAACGCGCACCCGTTCCGAGCTGCTTCGCTAATGAGTGGTCGAGGCGGTGTGGCGTCAGGAACGGCAACATCTTCGGCGACTGCGATGGTGGATACACAAATCATAACACACTTGGGCAGTGGCTTGGGGGATTCGTACCAACCGCCTATGACGCCGGAGGATATTGGTTGGGCCACGCTATGGGAACACGCGCCTTCTACATGGATAAAAACTGTAGGTATGTCTCATCAATTCCGAAGGGCACTGCGCTGTGCGGTTTTGCAGGGGTGTCGTGGAGTCCGATATCGCTCATTCTTGATGAGTCGCAACCGCTTGATGCGGAGATGTCGGTGGTCTCATTCTCGCTTGACCAGAACAATCCAGAGGCGTTCTCCCTCTGGAAGGGCTCAAAGACAGCACCGCTGTTAGTATTCGATCCCGAACATACCGGAGAGGTGAAGTCAGTGACGCAGCTCTTTGGAAACTGGAGCTTCGGTGGTCGCAGAGCTACGTTACCTTCAGATGCCAAAACGCTCGACGGATCCAAGGACTCTCGGTGGAGCAACGGGTATGAGGCGCTCGCGCTTTTAGACCGCGACCAAAACAAGCGGATCGAGGGCGAGGAGCTGCACCCGCTTGCGCTCTGGTTTGATGAAAATCGTGACGCTTTGGTTGACGCTGGAGAGCTAAAACGCTTGCCGGAGGTTAGTATCTCGGCGCTGCTGTACTCTGATGTAACTGCAGTTCCGGGTTCTCGGGATCTGCAGGTCGTGCGGGGCTTTGAGCGAAATGTAAACGGCACTACCGTAGTTGGGCGGACCGTTGATTGGTATGGTGAGTCGTTCAGCAGCTACCAAGAGGCAATCTCAGCCCTTGGAGTGTTACTGTCCGGCACCAAGACCGAGGCTCGAGGAGACACGCAAGCTTCTGCGGATACTCAGAACGCCTTTTTCCATGAAGTAGCTGCGTCTCAAGAGAATCCCCTTGAGTTCAGCACTCGCATGACCAGGAATGTAGGGCATGACAAGGACCTCACCGGATTTTGGGTGTGGGGACTCAATGAGAAATTTGGAGCGCAGCATCCTGGATTCCTGGCTATTCGGGAGGACGAGCAGGGGGTAGTTCGAGGTTACAGTGTAGTTGAGACAGAGTTGGCATCCAATTCGCTCGATCTCAGAAGTGCCGTACGCATTCTACCACTCAGAGGTCAGGTGAATTTCGATCCTCTCGACGGCTCCAGGGTCTTAGACTTTGAAGTGATAGACCCAAAGAGCGGTTCGATTGCGAAGAGCGAAGCCAAGATTGGGGATAAAGGGCTAGAACTTCGCGGCAAAAGCACTCAGCGCTTTACTGGCCCACAAGGTCAGTCAGCCAACGTGGATTATGGATGGACTGGTCGCAAGGTAATTCCGGGTAGCAAGAAGACATCATCGGCTGGCTAACTAAGGCGTGGGAGGATGAAGCTCGCCTGGTATCGCATATCCTAAGCCAAACGCCCTTACGCGAACTTCTCCTGGTGGGAGTGTGGTGCTGCGCCCGACCTTCCCCCGCACTCGACGGTAGGGCCGAACGATGTACTGCCGTGGGTAGGGACGGGAATATCAACGTCCCAATAGTACCGAACGACATACCCCATGTAAGCAGCCTCATACAAAGCAACGCCAGGATCCTCCGAGAGGGGTGATACGAATTTGTGAGGATTGAGATCCAGGGGCTTTCCATGGTGCCGAATTTACTCTGAGTTTCGTTGTTCTGGCGTGTTTTTGGGTTGCCCCGTATACTGGTGAGAGGGGTGCCTTTCCCCGATAATTATCTTGTGTTGTTACGTATAGCCCGTAGTCGAGCTACGGAGTGTTGAGGTGCCACTTTTTATCTGGTGCCGCCGCAATTGTAGCGCGCTTTGTACGTGCCGGTGTGGAGAGACCTCCACCCTGTGCGCGAAGGAGTAGCGCCTAGTACGAGAACCAGATGATTCCTACCCAAACCTTAAGTCGCTTCATCCATTCGCAGCGACGTCTCTATCCCGATAGCACCGGTGAGCTCTCAGACCTACTCGTCTCGATATCGCTCGGTGTGAAGATTATCTCTCAGATGGTTGCAACCGCTGGATTTAAGGGGTTACACGGATACAGTGGTAAAACGAATGTTCACGGTGAAGAGGTTAAGAAGATCGATGAGGAGGCTGATGAGGTGCTCGTTGAGCTACTCGGTTCCTCTGATCACTTTGGCCTGCTTGTGTCTGAGGAGCGAGATAGTGTCATTGCTCCGCATATCCCGACATCCGGGGGAAAATACGTGATCGCATTTGATCCCTTGGATGGTTCCTCGAATATCGGTTCAAGTATTCCGACCGGAACTATTTTCGGCATATTTCGGCGAAAGGATCTCAGTCGCCCCTCTAACGAAGATGACTTTTGCCAGCCCGGTTCGCAGATAGTCGCGGCTGGATACTCCGTCTATGGGGCAAAGACCTCCTTTGTGTACTCTGCAGGTGTAGGGGTTCACGATTTCACCCTTGATCCTGCAATTGGAGAGTTTGTTCTCACTGGCGAGAATATACGTATTCCCGATCAGGGATCGATCTTTAGCGTGAACGAGGGGAATTCGTGTTGGTGGAGTGAGGGGGTGAAGGCCTTCATCGACGAGATTAAGCGAGGGAACGCGACCGCGACTCAACCGTACTCGGGTCGATACGTCGGATCGCTCGTTGCTGATTTCGATCGTACGATTCGTAAGGGTGGAATCTTCCTCTATCCAGTTGATAGCCGCCGACCGAAGGGACGCTTGCGTCTATTGTATGAGTGTTTGCCACTTGCATTTATCATGCAGCAGGCTGGAGGTATGGCAACAAATGGCGTTCAGAGCCTGGTTGATGTGGCTCCAAAGGACATTCACGAGCGCTCCGCCTTTATTGCGGGCAGCCCCTTTGAGATGAACTGGTTTTCGCGTGTCTCTGCTGGTGTAACTGGGACGTAAGTTCCGCAAAGACTGCGCCGATCTTTGATACGGTTTCCTGGATATTAAAGGTAGTAAGGATTCGTTCTCGGCCCGCTTGTCCAAGGCGGTTTCGCAACGCTGTATCGTTGTGGAGCTGCTCGATAGCTGTTGCGATGGATCTCGGATTCATGGGTTGCACCATCATCCCAGCAGTTCCGTGCCCCACTAGCTCCGGCATCCCTCCGACGGCGGTAACGATAGCCGGGACACCCTGTGACATCGCTTCGACCACCGCCTTGGGAAAGCCTTCTCGATTTTTTGAGGCCATCACAACGACGTCGGCCGTCCGCGCAAACCGAATTGCATCCTCTCGAAAGCCGGTGCAGTGAATGCGCGAGGGGTCGGGAAAAGTGTTGATGCGGCGCTGAATGTCGGGATCCTTTATCGATCCCACGAGCAGCAGATGTAGCTTTGGATATGAGGGAAGGAGTAGTTCAACCGCATCTACGAGATCATCGATCCCCTTTACGGCTCGCATTACCGCGGTGCATCCCACAACGAAGGCATCCTCCGGTATTGACAACTCTGACCTTGCGAGGGGGCGAGTTTCATACCACGTGACGTCGTGCCCTTTGTAGATCGTTGTCGTTCGCTCGCGGGGAATGCCGATTGAGTTCATGTATTCCTCAACCGCGTTCGAAACACAGACGATCTTACGCACACGCGGATTGAGGTAAGTAAACCAACACGAGGGATCAAACCAGCTTAAGTGTCCCACGGTCCCTCGGTAGGCGGCGATCATGACAGGTCGATTCCAGAGAGCGATTACCGCAGCAGAGAGGCTGCGGTTCGAGAGCGCATATACCACATCGATCTCGTGAGTCTTGGTGAGCTTTCGCAAGAGTCGCATTGCAGCGATATCAAAGCGGTGTCGGAATGAAAACTCTGTGATCGGAACACCAGCATCTTCAAGGATCTTTCGAAGTGGAGGGGTTGGAGTCCCTACCAGATGCACGTAGGCGCCCATGCGGTGCAAGCCAGCCAGGATCTCCGCTTCGGGGCGGTCAGGTGATGCAGAGAGAACAAGAATTCGCATACGGATCTACCGCTGATTATTATCTCACAGTTATCGAAAGATAAAGCCGTGTTGTGGGGTAGCTAGAGATGGTTGGCTTCCTCTGGTCCGCGATCGTGTATCGGTCGAGGAAGTGGTGGTCGCTGGCGTGGCTCGAAGGGACGATATTCAGGTGTGCATTTTCTATCTGGTTCTAGTGAGATGAATGTTGCCAGGTTTATAGAGTTTTTTTTGCCGACCCCACGAGCGTATTGAAGAGCGATGATAGGTGATTCTGTTTTTGCGACAGAGAGAATTAACGCGCGCTTTTCGAGCAGGTTTCGCGCTGTCGCGCCGGACACTCCAGGGATAAGTTCTAGCGAGGAGAGATCTGCGCACGAGAGCAAGATCTTCTTGCCACATGCGAGAGTGGATTCGGGATCTGACGCGCTGGTGGGGTAGACAGCTGATCGCGGAGTCGAGAATAAACGCGAGGTACGCACTGTTGTGTGACTCAACGTGACTAAGGCGAGTGTTAGAAATGCAAGCGCAGCGTATCTCCATGTCATGCAGGGTATATCGTCGGTTCGGGCGGAAGAGTTGCGTTGATGCGGAGGTCGCTGCGGCAGAGTAGCCAGGGATTGACAGTTTATACCACTTTCGAGAAGGTGCTTCCGGGCCGCATGTTACCTTGCGATTGGTCCTTGGATTCCTCCCGCTCTTCTGCGTCCGTGGAGGGGCCCTCTGCCCGTTTCTGCTGTTGAACCGAGCGTGGGGTGGTGGAGAGGGCCTGGGTAGCGCTATTCAAGGCTCGAGCCTGAGTCTGTACCCTCTGCATTCCTGCCTGCGTTGCGGCCTCATTGGCCCGGACTTGAGTCGCTGACTGGGTGCCGGCCAATGGGGCGGCGCCGATCCCGATACTTTGCGTAGTTAAGGTAGGCATAGTAACTTCACCTATCACTCGAGTCGGCCGAGATGAGCGGCTACGTTATAAACCGGGGCTCTTTTCCATGTTTCTTGACCTTGATGCTAACGCTACGTACTCCTGCCATGAGGAATTACAGGGGGTTATAGCGGCTGCAGTCTCCAGCCTTGGTAATCCAAGCGCCCTTCACAGAGGGGGCCAGCGTGCGCGGGCTGCCATTGAAGAGGCCCGAACTGCAGTTCGAGACTTGCTTGGTGCAGGGCAACACGAGCAGGTCATCTTCACCTCGGGTGCCACTGAGGCAAACAATACCATCATCGCATCGGCCGCCGCCGTTGAGGGTTCCCTGGTATCTTCTGCGATAGAACATCCCTGCGTTTTGGGGCCCTTGCGAGCTCTCCAACAGGCAGGCCGCGATGTGCGGTTCGTATCTCCGAATGGTGTTGGTGAGGTTACTGTAGAGAGCGTTGATGAGGTAGTGTCAAGTGACGTCAGTTTCGTATCGATCATGGCCGCGAATAACGAGACCGGCGTCATCAACGATATCGCATCAATTGCCCGCTACGTGCGAGCACGAGTGCCTAACGCCGTTATTCATACCGATGCCTCGCAGTGCATCGGTAAAATGGAGATGTCCTTCTCCGGTCTCGGAGTTGATGCCCTTACAATCTCCGGCCATAAATTCGGTTCGCTTACAGGTGTCGGTGCCTTGGTGGTTCGTGCAGGAGCCTCTCTTCAACCTCTCTTGATAGGAGGCTCTCAGGAATCAAAGCTTCGTGGAGGCACTGAGAACGTACTTGGGATTATCTCGCTCGGAGCAGCAGCGCGAGAGATTATAAATACTCTCCCCCAGCGCATGGAACATATGCGAGCCCTGCGTGATTACTTCGAGAGCGAGTTAATGAGAAACCTGAGCGGTTGCGAAATGAACGGCAACACCGGAGACCGACTTCCGAACACTTCGAGTGTATTTGTCGAAGGTGTGCGCGGTGATGACCTCGTTGTTGCGCTCGATCTTGAAGGGATCTTAGTTTCATCGGGTGCTGCCTGTTCATCGGGAAAACCCGAACCATCGCATGTGCTCCTCGCGATGGGGCAGGTAGAGAATCGTGTGCGCTCAACGATACGGGTAAGCTTTCGCGCTGACCAGTCGAGTGCCGACGTTGATCGTGCTGTGGATGCGATCGTCAGAGCCACACATCGCATGCGAGGATATCAGGGAGGCGAGCGTGCAGCCTAATCAGTTCATAGTAGCACCTAACGAAGCTGTAAAAGCGCCCGTGGTTGTGGCGATGTCGGGAGGCGTTGATTCCTCAGTAGCGGCATACCTCCTCTCAAAGCAGGGGTATCCCCTCGTCGGTGTAGCTATGCAGGTGTGGGACTACAAGAGAAACTCTGCGGAGAACAGCCGGGCTACCTGTTGCTCTCCGGCGGATTTCTGTGACGCTCGGATGGTCGCCAGCAAGTTACAGATACCGTTTTATGTGGTTGATTTCGAGCGCACCTTTGAGCGTGAGGTGATTCAGCGTTTCGTTGACACCTATCAGCGTGGACTCACCCCAAACCCGTGTATCGACTGCAACAGTAAGGTGAAGTTTCGAGAGCTGCGAGAGCGAGCGGTCGGATTCGGCTGTAACCGGGTTGCGACCGGACACTACGCCCGTATTCGGCAGAGTGACGAAGGGTTTCACCTGCTGCGTGGAATTGATCAGAACAAGGACCAGAGCTATTTCCTTTACACCTGTCGCCAAGAGGAGTTGGGATCAACGATCTTTCCGATAGGAGACTACACCAAGCCTGAGATTCGGGAGATTGCACGCGAGGCGGGACTTGCCACCGCTGAGAAGCCAGAGAGCCAGGATATCTGTTTTGTCGCCGGTAGCGTGCAGGATTTCGTTGCCACAATCGGTGGTACTCGCGGCAAGGGAAGATTTGTTACCAAACAGGGTGAGACCGTTGGTGAGCACGACGGAATTCACCGATTTACTATCGGTCAACGTCGGGGTTTAAATCTCGGAGGTTCGGCTGAGCCCCTCTATGTCATCGATATCGATGCTCAGACGAACAACGTGGTGGTGGGAGGTCGAGAGGACCTCAAGCGTGAGGGATTCCTCGTAACCGAGATGCACTGGGTTTCTCCAGGTCTGATCAGAGCGGTAGCATCAGGAGCGTTCCCATTTGAGCGCGAGGTGACGGTTCAGGTCCGCTCTCGGCACGACGGGGTACGGGCTAAGATGGTCGTTAACGATGCCAATACCTGTTCAATCCGGTGGATTGATGACTGGGCACCTGTGTCTCCAGGTCAGGCTGCGGTTATGTATGATGTTGCTAACGAAGAACTCCTCTGTGGCGGTCGGATTGCGCCGTCACAGAAAGAGTAGAGGCATCAACTTTACTCAGACCGTATACCAGCTATGTTAAAGTAGTTGGTCACTCCCACCGCACTGAAGATGACATCAGGATCAAAGGAGTAGCCGAACAGTGAGGGAATCAACCTGAAATCCGTGCCGAGTGGTACGTTTTTGATGTGAAACTCACCCCAGGCATTCGTCTCAAAGACGCCGAGTGGTCCAGCGTCGATTCGAGCTCCACCCAGTGGTCGACCGATCGTTGCATCCGCGACCACACCGGTGATATCACCTACGAGGCCAGCCTCGGCGCTCTTCTTGGCTGCAAGCTCCTCCTCGAGTTGGCGCGCGGCATCCTGCATCCCGACGAATTCGCCTGTTTCAAGTTCTTCATTCGGCGATTCCTCTCTTAGGCGTTCTTCAGCTTCGCGCGCAAGGGCTAACAACTCGCGTAGCACTCTGTCTGTTGCCATCACACCGAGAGCCGCTGCAGCAAACATCGCGAGACACGCATTCTCAAAGGTGCGGTCGAGGGCGCGCAGGTTCTCAATGTTTGCTATCTTCTTTGTAATCTCGGCCAGTCCATCGAGGATCACGTTGCCTTTCTCGGCACGGGAGTGAGTATCATCCCGTGTGGAGGCCGTTCTATCCTCTGCTTGTATGGAGAGGAACGGGGCCGCCTGATGGCGCACCGGTTCGACATAGCTGAAAACCCCGGCGGTTTGCGGGGAGGGATCGGTGGGCCTCAACTGGTCCGTCGCCAGATGTGGCGTGGCGCGCTCCACGGTTATCTCAAGAGCGCTCTTCATTTGGGTTAACTTATCGAGAGTGCTTGTGCGTAGGTCTGCCATTACAGTTGCAGTTTGGATGTTTTGGGTTGGGCCAATCTGAAATGAATTCGCAGTGAGTGGATCGATCGTCAGAGAGGTCGCACGATGCGTGATTGTTTCGGGGATGATTACTTGTTGAATAATGCGTTGCGCATCGGGGCGAGTCTCGTGTCTGCTGGTAGGCTCGGGAGCGGTTATTGTGTTTGAGCTGGGTTGAGCAGGCTCCGTTCGCGCTGTTTGGTGGTGGGTTGAGAGATTGTGGGTTCCGGCAATGAAGTCTCTGATGCGATCGGGCTTCAGGAGATCTCCGATCGGAGTGCTCCGATCGGGCATGACGGGCTCTCCTTTTGAATCGATATGGGGGCCAATTTGTTCACTGGTGGTGAGAGTTGCTTTCGGGTCTGTAATTTTTTCGTCTCTCGGAAGAGTACTCTTGTCGGTTTGTTGCGTCCTCTCGGGTGATCCGGTCTTATCTTTGAGCGTTGGGGTATCACCTTCGGCTCGGGGATCTTTTTTAGCTTCTTTGAGGGGAGCGTCTTCGCCTCGGGCAGGGTTAGGCCGTGGGCTTTGTGGTGCCATATCGACACCTCCAGTGTTTCCTGCGGGACGAACTTGAAATTCAGTTTGGTTGACCCCAGCACCCTGTGGGGGAACCGCTGGCTGGGGCGTATTGTGATGCAGGTATGGATTTTCGTTGTGACGATGGTGTGGGGGGTGGAGATATTGTCCGGCACCACTGCCGGATGCGGGGTCGACATGAGGACCGCCCGTCTGCATGAGGTTTCGCCGAAACCCTACGGCATCGATGTGTGCTCCTGCACCCACAGGTGCATCCGTTGATGGTGCCGTCCCTTGAGAAGGAAGCACTATCACAATAGTTTTGCCCTCGAGGACTGCACTCACCAAAAACCTCCGCGATACGAAACCCGGCTGAGACCTCGCCAGGTAAACGGGTTAAAGAAACTTCCTATGCTTGATATGGGGGTAATTCAATAGTCTGTGCTGTATCTTGAGGACTTCGGATGGGTCGGGATAGGTACTCGAATTCAGGAGGAATTACACTCTTTGGGGCAACTGTGTCAGAGTGGCTTCGCCCTTACGTGAAACAGAGACGTGTAGCGAGTGCACTAAGAGCTTTTCGTACGGGGCAAACGGTCGAGATTTTCGAGCCTCATTAGGTAGCTCTGGTACGTCAGCACCTCATAACCGCTTAGCGAGTGAAAGACTGTGCGAGTTAAGCGTGAAGCGGCGGATCCCCGTCGGAGATTATACAACGGCGGTGGACGCCTAGCCCGAATATTGCACGAACGTGCGATGTTCGGGCTAGCAAGTGCATCGATGCACTTGCAAATTCCGATGCGTAGCGTCGGAATTTGGAGCCTACAGTTTGTGTGGGCACTTTGGGTCCCACACAAATAGTAGGCGATAAGAAAACAGGCCAAGGATGGCCTGTTTTCGACCATTTTTCACGGCGAGCGTAGCGAGCTTCGTGAAAAATAAGGACTAGTACCATCGGAGTGGCGTATCGAGCATGCACTCGTTCTCAGCCGCGGATGAGTGTCCGCGCCCAGAGCATAGGAGTGAGACGATGTCAGAGTTATGGACCCGCCGGGCGATGATAGGCGCCCTTGTCGCGGGGCTTGTAGGATGTGGCAAACAGAAAGAAGGGCCCTCAAACGAGGGAGCCGCAGAGCCACACCTACCTCCCGTACCTCATGATGGCGTGGTGGAGAAGAGCCGGACCTACATCGTCAAGAAAGGAGACACCTTATCTGGCATTGCCAAAAAATATAGAACCACTACAGACGCACTTGTTGAGGTCAATCAGTTCAAGGATTGCAACGTTATAATCCGGATCGGACAGAGGATCCGCCTACCCGGGGCTAATCCCGAACCTGCAAAACCTCAGACAGATGAGCCGCTCTCCAATAAACATACCGACAAAGAGAAGCTTTTTAATTCAGTGAAGCAGGGCTCAGTTCCCGTGTTACGGAGGGAGTTTATGCCGAAGGGTGTAGCAAAGTTTCTCTCGTCAATTAACTCCGAGATCAAAGGCTTCGCTAAGAGGCATAACCTCCCTCTTATGGGGCCCGCACTCTGCGGTCAGGGAAGTTGCAGTGCGTTTACGGAGGCGAGTTCCAAGCTTTGGGACCTCTCGCCTGTTGATACGGTCTTTGCTGATCCGCAGTGGTACCTTTTGAAATACGGAAGCAGAAGTCGTGATGCGTTTAAGATCCGTGAGACTCTCGATATTCTGGCCAGTATGCCTGAGAGTGGTTGGGTGAGGATTGCGATCCGAGATTATCCAGCGCAGAAAGGATTTATCGTTCGCCATAAGGAAGAGGGGGTAATGTTTCATCCGGGAGGGCTACCTGCAGGAACTCTGCTTTGCTACGACCCTAACCCAGAGAAGAAGCAGAACGGCAAAGGAGCTGAGGCCTATGGCCATATCGAGTGGCTCACCAAGGACGTTTCGGGTACCCCTCGCTACGTTCATGCCGTTTACTCGGAGGTACACGGGGGCTCTCCCTGGGGCCGTAAGCAGTTCGACCGGATGATGAAGAGTTCGGAGGCGTACTGCCGGGCCTACATGTTGGTTACCCCGGAACTAAAACGGGAGTGGCTTGAGGCTCAGCAGAGGGAAACCTAGTAGGGTGAATAGAATGCCGCCCAGGATGCGGGTTCTACCCTAGGGGGTAGGGGATTCTCGCAGCTAGTGCAGGAGGAACTTGTGTCCCCGAGTGATTTAATCAGATTTAAGCCGCGTCGTGCATAAAGTGGCGCATATCCTCAGTAGGTCTGAAACGATGCTCAGTGTACCCTTGGCTCAAATAGCATGGGGTAGTTTCAATTGAGCGACGATGCGCGGTTTTTGTCATGGTTTCAAATTACTACCTCCTAGGTAGACCCAATAGTAGTGCCGGAGCCGGGATTGAACCCGCGAAGGATCCGTTTCCGAATGCAAATCTTCCAGCGCTCGGAAGCACTGTGCAGCCTCGTCAGGAAATAAGCTCAACACCGAGTGGCGAGATCGGTATCGGTGGAAGGCTTCACCGTCTTACAAAATCTACAACTCCTAGCTTTGAAGTCGCAGCGGTGCAGATGCTTCTCCAGCACTATACAAAGAACGATTCCCCAGTGACGGGTCTGATGGCTCAGAAGGATATTGCGAGTGCGGTCAGATTTCCGCAGCAGTATCCGCATGCGCAACTTTCGCTTGAAAAAGGCGCAGAGGGTGGCCTGGTACGCGACGTGCAGGCGCGTCTGAAGATGATCGGCTTTCTTGATGTTAGCCCGACTGGTAAGATCGCGGAGAAGACACAGAGTGCAATCGCCCGATTCCAATCAAGCATCGCTGAATTAGCGGCACAACCTCTCGGAGTTCTGACAATCGACACGCTCGCGCACATTTTGCGCAAATCAGAGTGGACGCCTGGCGTGCGTGCCACGACACAGGTCTCCCCAGAATTCAAGTCTCAAGGGGCGAACCCATCAAATGTGAAGGGGTTCGACCATAAGCTTCTCGCTGAGATGGAGGGGCATTTTAGGACTAAGGGATACACCTTGCCTCCGAAGGAATATCCAAGCGCTGGGATTACTATCTCGAATGGAGTTGATCTTGGGCAATGGTCACGGGAGTCCCTGCTCAAGATTGGGGTCTCCGAAGCGCTCGTTAATAAACTTGATAACCAAAAGGTGAGTTATCTTCTCTTGCGAGGGAAAGACGCAGAGGCGTATCTCAAAAAGCACCCGCTCTCTATCTCACCTGCAGAGTCGAAGGAGCTTTATGAAAAGGTCTTCGCAAAAATTGTAAGCCAGTTTGCGGATACGTATGATCGGCGCAGAGCGCCAGATGCGCCACGTTTTGCCGACCTGCCACCTGAGTTAAAGACTGCTGTCGGTAGTATGGCGTTTAACATGGGACCGTCCTTCACTCAGGTGACTGGGGATGGTGCGTTCTCAAGGTGGAGACGGGCGCTGGGTGCAGAGATCTTTGCCGGAAACTATGATAAGGTATTTCAGCTGTTGGTCGCGAATCCTCACCCGAAAGAGGGATTGCAGAATCGGCGCTGGAAGGAGGCTGCGATAGTGCTGGAACACATCTCGGCGAGAAATCCTGATGCAGCAAGCAAGCTGCTTGGCTCTGTCACAAGCGCGTGCGCCAAGGCCAACAAGGCAACACTGGTGCAGAATTTCAAAAGAATAGCAAACGAGTTCAGACCAGGTTTGCTAGCGAGTATTCCACCCTCGCATGCATCCACGGAGGCTGACGTGGCCACGACTAAGCCAAAGAGCCATACTCCTGAGCCGTCGCCGGATCAAAAACGACCTGAGGTTCATATTGTGCGCAAGGGAGACACCTTGTACGCCCTTGCAAAACGGTTTGACTGCTCTGTTGAGGAGTTGCAAAAAGCGAACAACCTCAAGAGTACAGCACTTTCTATCGGTCAGAAGCTTCGTATTCCGGATGGGGAGCTGGCTGACAATGCCCCTCGACCAGGTATCCGCACGGTGCGACCGGTTTCCTAGATCCGGTTCGACTTGGCGGCGCCTTAGCACTCTTTTTTGATGCTTTTGCATAAGTGGTCGCAATTACGCCCTATTTAGACTTAGACTTTGGGCTCCCCGGTTTGAATAACCCTGATATTCTGGTAAAGTATCCGGGTTGTTAGCTTCCTCTCAATCACCAAAGAGAGCTGAAAAGGCCACCGGCCGCGGCTGCTTTTGTGATTGTGAGGCTCACGTAAGGAGCCCACCATGAGATTCGGAATCGTCAGAAATTCCTCTGACACCATTACTAGTACCAACGATAAGAAACAGATTCGCAATGCACCGGAGCCGCTTGGGCGGGAGTGCTACGGCGAAATTGAGGAACTTCTTGGCTATGTATTCACTGAGCGAGCCTGGTTGGAGCGCGCGCTTACCCATCGCTCGGTTCACCTCAATGGTGTGAAGAGCGATTACGAGAGACTTGAGTTTCTGGGAGATGCGGTATTCGACCTGGCCGTTGCTCACCTACTTCTCGACCGACATCAGGAAGCCCATGAAGGTGATCTCTCGAAGATGAGAGCGGCACTTGTTAACACGAGTTCGCTGGCTGAGATAGCGCGGAAGCTTCAGCTCGGTAAGTTTATTCGTCTTAGTCGCGGAGAGTTAGCGAGTGGTGGTGCTGAACGACCGTCAATTCTTGCAGACGTAGTCGAGGCCGTCCTTGGAGCGGTGTACCGAGAAGGTGGCTACGACGCTGCACGTCAGTGTGTGGAGAAGCTGCTCGGAGATCAGATCGCTACAGTGACTCCCCGTGACCCGAAGACGGAGCTACAAGAGGCACTACATGCCTCAGGTAGCGAAGGGCCAACCTACCGCCTTGAATGTGTCGAGGGCCCTGAGCATTCGCCGATCTTTATCTCTGTCGTTGAGGTGGATGGCCAAATAGTTGGTCGTGGTCGTGGTCCTACGAAGAAAGCATCGCAACAAGCTGCCGCCGAAGAGGCGCTCACATACCTCAAGGGTGGTGATGATCTCGACCAGGGCTTTGTTCTGAAAGTAGCCGACGAGTCAGGCGAGAATAACTCAACCAGCGATAGTGCCGTCGAGGGTAGTGTCGGAGGAGAGACCGATGACAAGTAACCTCACCATGCCAACGGTATGTATCGTTGGCCGAACAAATGTTGGAAAATCGACCCTCTTTAACGCATTGGCCGGACGGCGCAAGGCCGTTGTAAAGGATCAACCCGGTGTAACGAGGGATCGTTGCTATGAAGTAGTTACCCGTTTTGATTTTCCTTTTAACCTGGTGGATACGGGAGCGCTTGTCGGCGAGGAGAATATCGCTCTCCACGAATCGGTGCGCGCGCAGAGTGAGCTTGCAATCCGGCAGAGTGATCTCGTAATCGTGGTATTCGATGGTCTCCATGGATTGCATCCCCTTGATAGTGAAGTGGTGGATCTGATCAGACAGATCGGAAAGCCGGTCATCTACGTTGCTAACAAGTGCGAACGCCCGTCGGCGGCTCTTACCTCGGCCGAACTGTATAGCCTTGGGCTTGAGCAGATTATTCCGCTCAGTGCTGCACACCGACGCGGAATTAGAGATCTTATCGCTGCGATGGCTGAGATTCTCAAGCCGGCGGAGCTAAGCCTGGCAAACATCGAAGATGAGGACGGCTTCGATCCTGAAGCTGGAACGATTGTCGAGGACGGTGTTGTGGGTGAGTCGGAAACGGTCCAGGAGTCTGCAAGTGAGGCAGTGGGGCCGCAGAAGATCAACCTAGCAATTATTGGAAAGCCTAACGTAGGAAAGAGCACCTTCGTAAATGCCCTCCTTGGTGAGGAGCGGATGATCGTCTCGCCGATAGCGGGAACCACGCGGGACAGCATCAAGAATTCGCTCATCCGTAACGGCCAAAATTTTGAGATTGTAGACACCGCGGGGCTCCGTAAGAAGGCAGGGGTGAAGGACAATACCGTTGAGCGGTTTAGTAACATTCGAACTCTGCGGTCGCTTGCACAGAGTGATGTAGCTGTATTCCTTTTGGATGCCGCCGAAGGTGTACCAACTGAGCAGGATGCTCGTATTGTTGGTCTCGCGCACGAGAAGGGTAAGAGCCTCGTTATCGTGGTAAACAAGTGGGATCTAATCGAGAAGCACCCGCGTATGGCGGAGGCGTACCGCACTGCTATTCGGAGTGTGTTTAAATTCGCGGCCTATGCGCCGGTTTTGTTCGTATCGGCTAAGACCGGGCAGCGCTGCCTCTCCGTACTCGATACAGTTACCGAGGTGTATCAGGCCTCGAAGCGCAGACTTTCAACCTCTGAAGTTAACAAGGTCTTTGGAGATGCCTTTATCTCGAAGCCACCCCCAGTCTACCGCGGTGTTCCGATTAAACTGTTGTACGCGACTCAGGTAGCGACAAAGCCGCCGACCTTTGCAGTATTTGTAAATCACCCAGAGCGATTGCGCTTTAATTACGAACGGTACCTGCGTAATGTAGTGCGAAAAATGTTCCCGTTCCCGGGCAACGATATTCGCATACTGTTCCGGCGCCGGAGCGGTATTAACAACGATAGGCGTAGAGCTGCATAGAGCACCTTGCTCTGCGAAGGTTGCGTGCAGATTGGCCCATTCCCAGAGGCTTGAGTCCTGCCAGCAGACGGGCGCAACTCAAGTGGTGCGTTTAGTTGTTAGATCTACCAATGAACCTGATGTAGCTAACCGTTGACGCCTCGGTATACGACTCTACTCGCAACACCCCGTTATGGATTAAGCGGTCTCATCAGACCTTTCAGTTCAGGAGGCAGAGGTTGGAGAGGGTTCGCATCCTTTTTGGCAGACCGGAAGCATTCCTCAGAGTAGTCAAAACCTTTTCCGTACTTAGAGGTAAAAGCTTTCCAGAAACATCGCTCAAACGGGTCAGATAGTAACAAGTCTTTGCTCGCAGGGACCGATGCTAAACAGGTATCGACGATAGGCTTTACAATCAGGGAGCAATCACTAGCCAACTGGCCTGCACAGCGAGCTAGTCTGCCCTCATTCTGGCAGAGAAGTCCGACTATCTGGTTGCTCGCCTGCGCTCCCTTCTCAAGCGGGGCCTCCGCTGCACAAGGCTTGGGGTTGAAGGTCGAGAGTAAAACGATCCCGGCGAAGAGCAGAGAGCACGCTCGGCGCACGCGAAATTCGGGTTGATAGCGATAGCCATGATTTTGGGGAGTGCGTCGTTTCATGGGATTCAGATGCTCCTATGTACTCTGTAAAAATGTGACGTAAAAACTGTATGTGGCGCACAGCGTGTCAGCCTTGAAGCGGCTCGATTGCGGGATGGGCGCCTTACACCTGTAACGGAGAATTTTCGATTGATCATGACCTCCTCCTTGCTTCGTACCAGCACGGTAACTCGGAAGAGCTATTTCCGGAAGTTGTTGTTACAAGTCGAGACGAGATGCTACCTGTGAACATATCTGCTGAAGCGCCGCGAGTATATTTGTTTTCGGGATACCTACGGTCAAACGATCTATTACAATCAGAAGCAAGCAGACTGGATAGGCTTTTCCGATAGATGTGAAGGACGTGCGATAAAATCATAACTCTCCAGGTAGTACCAGGTTATCGAAAATCAGCCAGACACCACGGTGAAGTGCTCCGGGTCATCGTTGGGTGCGATGGTAATATCCGTTGACTCTTCCTCGTCACTGGGTGGCTCTTCGCTCCCTTCTGGCGGCTCCGTAATTGTAGAGGGATGGAGGGGCTGAGTGTTGGCACCGTTCATGGTACAGGTATAGGCAGGGTCCATAGATTCGCCGGCATCTGGCATCGCCGGACCAACTTCAGTGTCGCTGTTACTCATGATAAACAACCCGCTGCTCTGAGGCGTGAAGTCGCATTCGAACCTGGTGCCATCTTTCCCCTGATACATGACGGTAGCGTGCCGCTCCGACATCGAACGGAGTCCAAGCACCTCACCATATTGCGCAGTGCAAGAATCATTAAACATGCAGGCAGCATGCGCGTTCCCAGTTGAGCAATCATTCAGGTTGATAACGTATGGGCGCTCCATAACATCGGGCACGCCTCGTTGCCCCCGTACATCAGCGTATCCTTTCTTTTCTGTGGCGAGCGCATACGCCATCTCCTTAACGTCATCGCAATTTTCTGGTGGCCCGGACTTCGTCTGAGCCGGACAGTCGAGGGGCTCGAATCCATCTATAATCTGGGCGGCTCCCTCAAGCATCGCATAAGGAGCGAAGCCGGCGGCAAAGAGCGCAATGGGTATGACTACGATGAGAGTAATCAGGTCAAACCCGATCTGTGTTACCTTAAAAACCTTGGGCATCCCTTGATCGTGCATGCTCCTCCACTAACCTAAAAAATGTCTCTACTATCATTATACGAGGTGCCCGTCGCAGCGTGACATCTTGGAGAGGCAGGCTCGTGGATCGGGTTTTAAAAAATAGACGTTCACGATTGCAGCACCGTTCGGAAGGCGCGCACCAACGTTGCGCGCGCCGTCTGATACATCGCGGGACAGACAGCATCGAACTCATGAGGACTGAAGTGGCGGCGGGCTTTGCGCTCCGTGTCTGACACCGCTCGGCGCAGGGCTGAAATCCGAAAACCTATGCGCGGGGCTGAACGTGCTAGTAGGTAACTGTACGGATCGATGAGTTTCCCACCACGATGCAAACCTGATTTCCCTAGTCGGCGCTGCGCGAAAATCTTGCGAAGCTAACCGGAAAGCCAATTCCAGGTGCTCTCGATAAATAGCGCTTGTGCGTGGTGCAGACCGTGTGACCCGCGAGCGCTTACCGTTTGCCGATTACCACCTGACCATCGGCTCCGGGCTTTGATGGTTTTCGGTAGTAGAGAAACCCGACTGTGCCGAGTTGTCCCAGCGTATTGAGCTTTTCAATGCAACTGAGGAGGGTGTCCTGTGAGTCTGGTAGCGTAATCAGATTTTCCCGGTAATTGGCAGCGATAGGAGTGCCGACATGGAAGATCGTCTGCTGCCCAGCTGGTAATTCGGTGCTGCCGGGAAATTCTTTTTCGAGCGCCATCACTACATCGGAATATTGAGAATGTGCGATCTCAAACTCAACTCGCAGGGTTCCATACAGGTGTCCCGGGGCCTGTCGGTAAGTGAGGCTGGCGATAGTAAACGGGCGTACCGAGTGTAGGAAGTGCAGGAACTCTCCCGGCTTCTCTTGAATTAAGACATCGAATCCTATTCGAGTATGAGACTGACGGTTTACACGATCGGGTGCGGTGATGGTGTTGGTAAAGGTGTCGGTATCAACATTGGCACCGCTAATGAGGGGTATTGAGAGTGCATCCACGCTATCTGAAAAGAGCGTGTATTGGCGGCTGAGACGCTCACCAGTAAGAGCAAGAGCTCCCGCGGCCTCCAGCATGCGCCCGGTGCCCCTGTGATACTCACGCATCGTCTCGACCAGAGCATCATGTGGTACCAGCATCACCTTGTCGATCAGGTGCGCAACTTCGAGGAAGGTCTTTCCAACAGCGGCAACTTTCGTGCCATCGGCGATAGTATCAGGTATGGTCTTAACCTGCCTTCCAAAGCTCATTCCAATCAGCGCGGCTGGAGAGCTCTCATCGATGACTCCGACGATCTCTGGATTCGGAAGCCATGTCGGCCATGCAGTTTTAATGACGCTCGCGACGCCAGCGGCCAACCCGCCGCCTCCGATTGGAAGAAATATCCTCACTCGAGAGAAATCATTTTGGGCGCAGAGCACCGCTGCGTGTTCGAGTAGTTCAACGCCGATCGTTCCTTGACCTGCAACCACCGCAAACTCATCAAAGGGATGAATGAACTGCGCTCCCGTCTGGGCTATGCGTTGCTGAACCAGGGCCTCTGCGAGACAGGCGTCGAAGGTATCTCCAGCCTGCATAACCTGCCGATCGAACCTTGCTATCCTGTCAACTTTTACCTTTGGAGCGCAGAGCGGAACGTAGATGGTAGCATTCATCTCTAAGAGTTGAGCTGCATATGCAACTCCTGCGCCGTGGTTCCCAGCAGATGCCGTCCAGACAGAGCGAACTCCCTGGCCTTGTGCAGCTATGAGACCAGCGAGAGCGCCTCGGATCTTGTATGCGTTTGTTTCATTCCGTGTTGCATCTGCTATCGAGATGCCGCCAGGGAGAAGTGGGGAGAAGGTAAGGTTGAGGCCATTTCTGGTCATGAGTGAATGAAGACCGAACGAGGCCTGACACAGCTCAGAAGCAAGA
>JBIJBZ010000175.1:0-6638 GCA_044344945.1 Bdellovibrionota bacterium
GTTTTCACTCCTAATCCGACCTGGATACCGGACGGATTTAGAGTATTTTGTGATGTTGGGGCCCCAGGCTCTACTGCGTACTGATACATCAGATCCTGAAAATCTGCGCGCCCCTTTTTAAAACCTACAGTGTTAACGTTCGCCAGGTTGTTGGAGATAACGTCAATATTCGTCTCCTGGGCGTTCATACCGGTGGCTGCCGTATAGAGAGCTCTAATCATATGTCCTCATGTTTATGGTTGACGACGTCCTACCTGCGAAATTGCGGTCTGATTCAAAGTGTCCAATGACTGAGCTGCCTTCGTGTACGCATCAAAGGCACGGTTGGTTGTAATCAGATCCACCATTCCCGTGATCGCCGAAACGTTCGACATCTCTAACGATTGGGGCTCCATACGTGGCTCCACCGTCAGTGGCTGGGCACCAACTGCCCTGAACCGAGCCCCTTCGACTGCTACGAGGCCATTCTGGTTTTCAAACCGAACGACCCTAAGACGTCCTACAGTTTGATTACCGGCACGCACGCTTCCGTCAGGGGTGATCGTAGCGAGTAGACCCTGCACATTGATCGCACCGCCATCTCCCTGAACTTGGAGACCATCTTGCGTCACGAGCTCGCTGTTCGCATTGAGGGTGAAGTTACCTGCCCGAGTGTAGAGAGGGCCTTGGGGAGTATTAACAACAAAAAAATCGAGTGGGGCTCGAAGCGCCACGTCAAGTGGATTCCCAGTGCGATGAATTCCGCCAGGCGAGAAGTCAATCTGCGTCTTGACCTGGGATACGTTCGGCACCTGTAGCTGGTCGCCACGAGCGTACGGATCGCGATCCTGAATACTGCTCGCCAGCGTGCTGTCAAAGCTCTGCATCTCAGGAACAATATATTGCCCCTTGAAGCCGACCGTATTTATGTTGGCGAGGTTATTATTCTGAACCTCCAGCTTTTTCATCTGGAGAACCCCTGATGATGCCGCCGCGTATAATCCGATATCCATCTCGTAGCTCCGTTACTTACACTTGAGAGTCCTGCCGACGCCCCGTACCTAGAGCACCCAAGCGCGGATCGCTTGAGGACTTCTGGTCGCGCCGAGCTCTCGGCTCAGAGCGTGCCTCCTCTCGCTCGATCTCAATCATCTCCGCTAACCGCCGTACCCCTTCAACTGGAAGTTGAGTTGCTCGAGAGACGGACTCCAAATTCTCACCCTGCTTAAGAAGTGACTCTGCTCGTTGATAAAGATCCTGAAGCGCCTGAGCACCTGACGGTGTGCGCTCCTGGCGCTTGGGGGTGTAGCTCTCTGAAATGTCCGAAGGCTCTTCTGCCGGGATCCACTCCGCGGCTCTGCGAGAGCGTGGCTTCGTTGAAAAGTGAGCATCCTCCGGAGAGAGCGCAGACGTGGCACTGGCCCTACCTGAGGCGGAACGAGAACTCGCGGAGCGCATAGTCGAGCGCGCCGTTGATGGCTTGGCAGAGTGCTGGGTGCTGCCGATATTCTGCTTGAGCGCCTCTGTCTCCTCCATCATTGACGCGATCTCTTTACCCTCGAGTCGAGCACTCTCGCATGCGAGGTGAAGCTCCTTCGTTAAGGTCTCAGCCTCAACCACTGAGAGGGAGATACTTTTCTCGAATTGTTCAAGTTGCGCGACGTATGCGTGCAGATTCTGCTCTCGACGGAGGAGCATATCATTGACGTGACGAGCAGCATTCTCGGCCTCGGCTATGGCCTTCCGTAACGACACCTCAAGCTGAATCGCCTGCGGTAGAATCCCCTGAATTCGGGACGCTTTGATTCCCCGAAACGCCATAACGAAGATTGATGTCACCAAACAGAGGTCAACCACTATTTGCCACATGGATAACTGGCTAATCATTAGTTCCTCACCATCACTTTCTTAAACTCACTCTTGGAACCGCGATTCCGCGTCAAAAAACGGGGAGAGCCATGCACGGGTCCCGTCATCAGATTGACTCAGCACGATTTCTTGCTCCTGCTAACCACTTGAATTAGCATGGGCAGGGCAGCCCACGTCGGTTCCAGATGGGCTGCTACGATTGGTGGTGGCAAAACCCCTGCCAAAGTTCCCAACAGAGCAACTCTCAAGGGCTTACGCATGTTTAAAGAACGACTTCTCACACCCGGTCCCACGATGATCCCCCAACGAATTCTGCAAGCGATGGAGCTTCCGATGCTTCATCACCGAAGCGATGTCTTTAAGAGGGAGCTGAGGAAAGCGACTGAGGGGCTGCGTTGGCTGCTCGGGTGGGATAGCGACCCGATCTTCTTGGCGTGCTCAGGTACCGGCGCAATGGAGGCCTCCCTGCTCAACACCTGCTCGCCGGGGGATGAGGTGATTACGGTTAATGGCGGCTCGTTTGGCGCCCGCTGGAGAAGTATTGCTGAGCGCCTCGGTCTGGTTGTCAGGGAGATCGCTGTTGAATGGGGGTCTCCGGCAACAGTGGATGCGGTTCGAGCGATGGTGGAGACTCACCCCAAGGCCCGGGCATTCTGTATCCAACACAGTGAGACTTCAACGACCGTATTGCATCCCCTCGGGAGTATTTTAGCCGAAGTAAAACGTCTTGCTCCTCAGATGCTAACTATCGTTGACGGAATATCAGCATGCGCTACTACACCGATGCCAGGCGATCCATCGATAGTCGACGTGTATGTGGCCGGCTCTCAGAAAGCATTCATGCTTCCACCTGGCCTCTCGATGTTGGCACTCTCTGCCCGCGGGTGGGAAGCAGTAGAAGCAACGCCGAAACGATCCCTGTATTTCGACCTCGCGCTTGAGCGCAAAGCCTCCAGCAATGGGGAAACGTCGTGGACACCCGCGAGTACTATTATTGTTGGGCTTAACGCGGCCATCGAGATATTCCGTGATGAAGGTCTCGATGCGACGTATGCTCGCCACGCACAGCTCTCGACTATCACCCGTCAGGGGCTTCAGGCGCTCGGGTGTTCTCTGCTAGCCAATGAAGCGCCCTGCCCTAGCGTTACCGGTTTTGTACCCCCTCACGGTATCAACGCTGACACGCTGCGCAGTGAAGTTCGAAAGCGTTTTGGTATTCGCCTCGCTGGTGGACAGGGTAAGTTCACCGGAAGTATCGTCCGGGTGGGACATATGGGCTTTGTTGACCCCTTCGATGTCTTGAATGCCGTTGCAGCAATCGGAACCACCATGACGTCACTTGGCGGCAACGTCGACACCGGAGCCGCCATGAATATCTGTCTTAAGCATATCTCCGAATAAACTGGTAACTTCCGATGAAAGATCGCGCCGCGCAGCTATTCCAAGATGTACAGGCTCATATCTGCAGGGGCCTTGAGCAGATTGATGGCACAGCAACGTTCAAGAGCGATGAATGGACTCGGACGGATATTCGAGGTGGCGCCGGTGGCGGTGGCGTGACCCGCATATTAGCCGAGGGCTCAGTATTCGAGAAAGCCGGCGTTAACTTCAGCAACGTGCAAGGGTTCATGTCGCCAGAGTTTGCCGCGAAATTGGGCGCTCCACGAGAAGAAACCCCATTCTTTGCGACTGGAGTGTCTCTTGTTATTCATCCGCGATCTCCGATGGTGCCGACAACCCATGCCAATTGGCGCTACCTGGCGCTCGGCGAAAAGCAATGGTTTGGCGGCGGATCAGACCTAACCCCCTACTACCTTGAGGACGAAGATGCTGTCCATTTTCATACCGTTCTCAAAACGATCTGCGATAAGCATTCACCGCAATACTACCCACGCTTTAAGAAGTGGTGTGATGAATATTTTTACTTACCGCACCGCAAAGAGACCCGCGGCATCGGGGGTATATTCTTCGATTATATCGGCCGCGATGATGGTGCAGACCTTGAACGGGTATTTCCATTTGTGAAGGATCTTGGATTTGCCTTTACTGAGCAGTACCTACCGATCGTTGAGCGACGCAAAGATATCCCGTTTGGAGACGCGGAGAAGAAGTTCCAGCTCCTGCGCCGTGGTCGCTACGTCGAGTTCAATCTGCTTTACGATCGCGGGACTCATTTCGGTCTGCAAACCGGGGGACGGATCGAATCGATCCTGATGTCGCTTCCCGCAGTGGTTCATTGGGACTACTGTCCTCAGGTTACTCCCGGCTCTCGGGAGGAATACCTGATTAAGACCCTCGAAAGTCCGCGAGAGTGGGTTAGCTGAATAAAGGGGACGCTTCCCTTTTTCCTGTCCCTTAAAATCTTTCGAGAAAAAGGTAGCGTCCGCTTTAACCTTGATCGCCCGCTACCATAAAACTGCGTAATATCGAACACTTGCCCCATTATCCTTCGGAACTCAAAAAATACGGGAAACTTAGACATAAACTGTAAACTTTTCCTACTGATATTCCGTATTCCATAGGTGTGTACAGGTCACCCCTGCTTAACCTGAGGAGCCGTGGATATGGGATCCGTTAAACTTTTTCTCGTTGAAGATCACCTTTTGATGCGCCAAGCATTTGCTCGCGCTCTGTCGGTAACAGAGAAGTACGAGGTAGTCGGCCATGCAGCTGACACCCACGATCTGCTCACCAACCCATCTCAGATCGGGGCCGACGTGATTATCTTGGATACTATCATGTCTCGAAACGGCTGCCTTGAGGCTTTGCAGCAGCTGAAGAAGAATGGCGTGAGCATTCCGGTTCTCATCGTTTCGTCCGATGAGTCGCAGTTCAACGTTAAGGCTGCACTGAGTGCAGGAGCCCGCGGATTCGTCCCGAAGAAATCGGATCTAAGCGAGATGGAGTTCGCTATCGATGCCGTTGCCAAAGGCGGTACATACGTGAGCCCGTCTGTAACCTCAAAATGCATCAATGAGGGCGAGCCCCGTGAGAGTGGAGCCTGCTCATCGCAAGCCCTCTCTCCGCGCGAACACGAAATTTTTGTGCTTCTTGCTCAGGGTAAGAAGAACCGGGATATTGGGGCTCAGCTCTCCATCAGCACCCGAACAGTGGACACGCACCGGTCAAACATCTTAAAAAAACTCGGTCTTCATAGCAACGCGGAGCTCGTTCGATTGGCAATTGCAGAGGGATTCCTAGCTATTTAATCGGCAGTGCCAGACAGCTACGGGCCGCTAGGATGGGATCTCATTCCGCAAACTCTTCGCGGCTTCAGAGTCAGTCAGAGCACGATCAATGCAATCCCACGCCAGCAGAGCACACTTTATCCGCGCTGAGTGCTTCTTCACCCCTTCGAGAGCGAGCGCATCGCCCAAATCATTCAGCACTTCCCCCGATGCCTCACTTTTAATCATCTGCCGAAAGAGCATCGACAATCGTCGAGCTTCCTCCTTTGTTTTTCCACGCAGTAGCTCGGCCATAATCGACGCTGTTGCCTGACTTATCGAGCAGCCATGCCCTGTGAACGCAAGATTGCTGATGGTGTCGCCGGAGAATTTAACGGTTAACGAGATCTGGTCGCCACAGAGCGGATTGTGCAGATCAACCTGCCGATCGGGATTGAGGAGCACTCCATGGCATCGGGGTGATTTGTAGTGGTCCAGGAGGAGCTCCTGGTAGACTTCATCAAGATTCACAACGTATTGACCTTAGTTTAAGCGCGAGGGCACCGACCCGCTGCCGTAGTACCATAGCAGCGATGCGCCTCAACTGAAAGACCAGCGGTTTGCAGCATAAAACCAGCAAAACAGAGAGGTTGTCTGTTCAGCACCCAGCCTTTCAAGGTTGTTAACGGGGACTCTGCTCAGCAAGCCGCCGCTCTAGCAGGGTGGTGAAAAAAGGTTTCGTAGTGAGCATTTTGAGAGTTTTGACGAAACAAGGCGGAGCAAACGAAAAAACCTGAAGCGTATCCTCTGAGATACGTTGAGGATTTTTTCGGCGGCTCCAACGCAGTTGCAGTCAGACTATCGAAACGCGCAACAGGAAGTCTTTTTTCACCACCCTGCTAGGGGGTTGCACGGAGGCGGTCAATAAGTACCGAAACTTGGAGCAACTGCTGAGGATTGCCGGATACATGGACAGCACCCGAGAGGTGTGCGCTCTGAAGGGTGGTGCTCCCGCTTAAGACCTTCTGAAGTATCTCCACATCCCCCTCCACCGCGCACGTTGCGCTGCGCCCATCGCTGACGCTTCCAGAGGGAAT
Organism: Bdellovibrionota bacterium; assembly: GCA_044344945.1. Lineage (GTDB taxonomy): Bacteria > Bdellovibrionota_C > UBA2361 > UBA2361 > OMII01 > OMII01. The sequence goes on from JBIJBZ010000175.1 coordinate 6,113, forward strand.
TAGAATGCCGACCGAGACAGTTCCACACCGTATCCGAACCTCAAACGGTTGCCACCCACGGAATTCCTCGGTCGCCGCAGTTACAGCGCATAGGTCTTTGATACAGCCTGGAACATCAGTAGTCATAGAAGCAGTATGTCCGGTTCCCTGTAATCGTCCAATACATTTTCGGACGATCGTGATTCCAGCTCCGCATTTTTCATGAAACTGCGTCGCGAGAGCGCCGAGAGTGGTGATTGTTCGGGCCCGAAGGGCGAATTCAACCAAGTATCTGCAGGGCGGAATTGTATCGAGATACCTTCCGGTCTGAGATAGTATTCTGGGACCGAAAAAGTACCATCATCGGCGCTCGCAGTAGCAGGCTTCATGAAATATGCGGGCGCGAAGGGCGAATTCAACCAAGTATTTGCAGGGCGGAATCGTATCGAGATACCTTCCGGTCTGAAGGTAGTATTTGGGACCGAAAAAGCACCATTATCGGCGCTCGCAGTAGCAGGCTTCATGAAATATGCGGGCGCGAAGGGCG
>JBIJBZ010000178.1:0-6296 GCA_044344945.1 Bdellovibrionota bacterium
GAATGAGTGACCGAGTTGATCGCAAGAAGCCCTCTTTATCAGCATCCAAGATCGCGACTAAGCTTACCTCGACCAGATCGAGCCCCTCTCGCAAGAGATTGATACCGATCAGCACATCGAAATCACCCCGACGTAGCCCTCGCAGGATCTCTACCCGTTCGATAGTCGTTATATCCGAGTGTAGATAGCGCGCCTTTACCCCTATCTCTCGCAGATACGCAGAGAGATCCTCTGCCATCTTCTTGGTGAGGGTTATCGCCAAAATACGCTCTCCGGCGTCGACGCATCGCCGTATCTCGACCAAGAGATCATCGATCTGATGTGTCGCAGGCTTGATCGTTACCGGCGGATCTAAGAGACCTGTAGGACGATTGACCTGTTCGACTATCACCCCTTCGCTCTTTTCAAGCTCTAAATCCGCCGGTGTGGCGGATACAAAGATCGTCTGCCCCGTCCTATCCCAGAATTCATCTAAATTGAGCGGACGGTTATCAAGCGCTGACGGGAGTCGAAATCCGAAATCAACGAGGGTCTGTTTGCGCGCCCTATCGCCGCGGTACATCCCCCCAAGCTGAGGGATCGTCACGTGGCTCTCATCAACAACCAAGAGGAAATCCTTTGGAAAGTAATCGAGGAGTGTTGTTGGAGGCTCCCCTGCATTGCGACCTGCGATGTGACGGCTGTAGTTCTCAATTCCTCGACAGAAACCGATCTCATCTAAGAGCTCCAGATCGTACAAGGTACGCTGTTCGAGCCGCTGCCCCTCAAGGGGCTTGCCTTCATGCAGCATCTGCTTCAGACGCTCTGCCAGCTCCGCTTTGATAGAAACGATCGCCCGATCAATAGAATCGCGCGAGGTAACGAAGTGGCTGACCGGATACACCGCACACGACTGCAGCGCCTTAATGGTCGTTCCCGTCAGCGCGTCGATCTCGCGGATCTCCTCAACCTCATCACCAAAGAACAGGAGTCGAATCGCCGCCGAATCCTGGTCTGATGGGAATATATCGATCGTTTCCCCTCGCACCCGGAAGCTTCCACGCACAAATTCGATATCCGTGCGTTTATACTGCATGTGTACCAACTTCCGAATTACATCCTCGCGAGGGATGCGGTCGCCCTTCTCAAGGAAGAGCATCATCTTGAAATAATCCTCAGGAGCGCCGAGTCCGTAGATACAGCTCACACTCGCCACGATGATGGTATCTCTCGACTCAAGCAGCGCCTTAGTTGCTGCGTGGCGCATCTTATCGATCTCTTCGTTTATCGCCGAATCCTTCTCAATATAGGTATCGGTCGATGGAATGTATGCTTCAGGTTGATAGTAGTCGTAGTAACTAACGAAGTAGCGCACTCGATTCTTAGGAAAGAACTCGAGGAACTCGTTGTAGAGTTGAGCAGCAAGGGTCTTATTCGGTGCAATCACTAGGGTTGGACGATTTTGCTTTGCGATCACATTGGCGATCGTAAAGGTCTTTCCTGAACCGGTGACCCCGAGCAGCGTTTGAAAACGCACGCCCTTACTAACGTTCTCATGTAAGCTTGTAATTGCTTGTGGCTGATCCCCCTGTGGCGTAAATGCACACTCAAGCGCAAACGGCTCGCTCTTCGGTGCGGCCCGTTCTGGTAAGGGCCGACGGGTGCTCACTTGGTTCTCTGCCTCTTGGCGTCAGCGATAACCTCTTTTGCCAACTCCACTGCAACCTCCTCGGTAAAGCGATTTCGCTTGTGAGACTCGTCTAGAACGCGAGCAGTTGTTTCGAAGATTCCGTCGACCTTCTGCTGAATCCACGATGTCTTTGGCCCATCGGCCGACAATTCCGCACTAACGCAGATCACTCCACCTGAATTAATCACGAAATCAGGGCAATACAGAATGTTCTTGGCAACCAATGTTTCGTAAACGCTCTTATCTGAGAGCTGATTATTCGCAGCACCGGCAATGATCCCACACGAGAGTCGCTGTAAGGTCTTCGGATTAACCGTCTGACCAACGGCACATGGGGCGAAGATATCACACGGGGCATCATAGATTGCGTCTAACTCAATAACGCAGGCACCAAACTTCTCCCGTGCCACCGCAAGCGACTCCTTGTTGGTATCGGTCACCGTAACAACTGCGCCAGCCTTCGTCAGATGCTCCAAGAGATACATCCCTACATGTCCTACGCCTTGAAGTGCTACGCGCTTACCTGTAAGTGTTGGATTGTTTGGGTACACACGCTCACATGCAGCCCGCATTGCATGAAAAACTCCGAGCGCTGTCCACGGTGATGGATCTCCTGCGCCACCCTTACTGGGGTCAGTTCCAACGACGAACTTTGAGATCGAGCGCACATTCATCATGTCCGCTACCGACGTTCCCATATCCTCAGCGGTAACGTATCGGCCCGAAAGGTGATTGAGGCATTCACCCATCTTTTTAAAGAGCGCTTCGCGTCCAGCAGTCAGATGAGGATCGGCAATAAGACAGGCCTTACCACCACCAAGGGGAAGACGCGCCAGCGCGCTCTTGTAGGTCATACCTTCCGAGAGGCGCATTACATCTTCAAGCGCCTCAGCCTCTGACGTATACAAACGCATGCGACAACCACCAAGAGCGGGGCCCAGGGTTGTATCGTGAATACCAACTATGAGTTTGAGGCCAACTTCAGGGTAGTAAAAAAAAGCTACCTGTTCGTGACCACGAGCAGCGCAGTGCTCCAAAACAGAGAGAGACATAGCAACACCTTTGAGAGCCCGAGAAAAAGTGGGCTCGAAGACGACCTAACCGGCTAAAAGCGTCCGCGCACCTGATACGTTCAGTCTACTCGAATTACTTATTCGGGTCGATTTTTTCGCCCCTATTTGGGTCAGGAAGCCCCGCGTAATCCTGAGGGCGTCGCTTACAACCCGTAGCAAACACAGCCACTATTGCTAGGCAAACCAAAACTCTGAGCAGTGCTTTATTACCTTTCATATTACGCTCGTATGAACCCCTGTATTTCCTCGTCGAGCTCTCAACTTCTTTGAGACCGTACTGGATATGCCCTGGAGAGGACTTGAACCTCCACACCCTTGCGGACACATGACCCTGAATCATGCCTGTCTACCAATTCCAGCACCAGGGCAAATGTGATGCTACATTTTGTCCGTTTCTACCATAGGTTAGGCGAGATTGGAACCATCTCAAGATGGGTAGTTTCGAGGCCTTAGCGGTCTCGGACCTGGAAATACGGGTCGTTCAAGCCTTCGTCTAGTCGGCGCGTCTTACGAGAAGACGATCCCTTGGGCGAGGGGCATGTCATCGCCAAAGTTTATGTTGCAGGTTTGCCGGCGCATGTATTGCTTCCAGCAATCTGACCCCGCCTCACGGCCACCGCCGGTATCCTTCTCTCCTCCAAAAGCCCCGCCGATCTCTGCACCCGAGGTACCCATGTTAACGTTGGCTATACCGCAATCACTGCCAGCACTCGAGAGAAAACGCTCTACCGACTGCATATTCCTGGAGAAGATTGCAGAGCTCAAACCCTGCGGCACATCATTGTTGAGGGCGATCGCCTCCTCGACGCTCTTGATAGGAACGACGTACAAAATCGGAGCGAAGGTCTCCTCATGCATCAACGGAATCACGGCCTTGGTTTTTACTATTGTCGGCTCTACATAAAGAGACGACGGTAGGCCGGGAACAAGCCTGCCCCCGCACAAAACCTCTCCTCCTTCCTGAGACACCCGCGCCAATGCCCTTTGGTATGAATCGACAGCCCGTTGATGGATCAACGGCCCCATCAGAATACCCTTTTCAAGTGGGTTACCGATCCGAACTTGGCCGTACGCAGCTTTGAGTTTTTCAAGGAATTCGTCGTACACCTTCTCATGCACAAACGCTCTGCGAATCGACGTGCAGCGCTGCCCAGCAGTACCAACAGCTCCGAACAGAACCCCCGCGATGACGAGCTTCATATCTGCATCGGGAAGAACCGTGACTGCATTGTTTCCGCCCAGCTCTAAGATCGTTCGCCCAAGCCGTTCGCCAACTACCTTTGCAACAGATCGACCCATTGCACACGAGCCGGTCGCTGAAATGCAGGGGATTCTCGGATCAGCCGCTAGCGCTGCTCCAAGTTGAGGGCCATCCCCGATAATAAGTGAGAAAACCCCCTCAAATCCGGAGCTCTTGGCAACCTCGCGGCATATACGATTCATCGCCAGCGCCGACAAGGGCGCCAATTCGGACGGCTTCCAGATCAACACATCGCCACATACGGCAGCAATCATGGCGTTCCACGCCCAGACCGCTGCCGGGAAGTTAAATGCCGTGATGACACCGATCGGCCCCAGCGGATGCCACTGCTCGTACATCCGGTGTTGCCGACGCTCGGAGTGCATTGCTTTTCCGTACAACTGACGAGAGAGCCCCACAGCGAAGTCAGCGATATCGATCGCCTCCTGCACCTCACCCTCTCCCTCGGCGATTATCTTTCCCGTCTCTATCGATACCAAACGTCCGAGATCGTGCTTGTGATCTCTCAGTGCCTCGCCAATCCGACGCACAAGCTGGCCCCGCTCAGGAGCTGGCACCTTTCGCCATTCACGAAACACCTCGCATGAATCCTGCACAACTCGCTCATAGCTCGCCGTGTCAGCGCACGGGATCTCCGCCAACAGCTGATTATCGATTGGGGAGCGCACCGCTAATTTTTTTGACCCGGCAAAGGCTATCTCCGATTTTCCGAAGGCACCGGCAGAGCAGCCATCAATCTGCAATGCAGCAAGTATTTCACGCATACTGGACTCCTAGTAGGGAGACACCCAAAGGTCCCCGGTGGTAGCTCTCTTAGTATACGCGGTTCTCCGCTTTTTGAAGTAGGGGAAAATGGCGTGCCGTGCTCGTGACCGTCCCCGTTTCCTGAGAATTAGACAAAATAGCTCGACAGCTTACTGCGAGAGCTCCGGAAGGCGTACGTTCACGTTCACGTGCACGAGCACGTCCTGACACACGGGGGCACCACACCCCTACGATCGGGTAGCTTCTCCGTAGTAGACTGCACCACAGGTTACCAAGTTATCAGGAGAGTCCGGCGTGGCACACTCCGTGAAGGTAATTGTCACGGTTACCTTTGCCTTGTTGTCTCCTTGCGTTAGATAGCCAACGCCAGACTGAATTGAAGAGCAGGTGTAGGGAGCAATCGATCCGTAGTCCCCGAACTTCGCGGATTGCGCCAAAAAGCTGATCGTCTCTCCTGGCCCCTGACCACCGGTGGCTGTGCTACCGTCAACAGCCACTACCGTGAATACATCGTTCTCGTCCACCGATACCGTCATCGGAAAGAGCGGATTTATATTCTGTGCCACCGAGAACGGACAGTTGTTTTGAAGGGATGTAAACGACCCGTTCCACACTCCATCAAATGTGGGAGCGGCACTACCACCACATCCAGCGAGAGCGGCGCAAAGGAAAATGACTGAACAGATTTTTTTCATGAATCACCCAAGGTTGTTATAGCGTAACGAGGGCGAAAGGCAATCCGCCATCAACGACACCACCCGTAAAGATATGGGCTCGAAACGCGGACAGGGAGAGATACCACAAATGAGCGCGCAAGACCGGGTAGCAGAGCCGTTTGATAGGCATCGTAAGATGATGGAGGTTGCTAGCAGGGTGGTGAAAAAAGGTTCCGTAGTGAGCATTGTGAGAGTTTTGACGAAACAAGGCGGAGACGACGAAAAACCGGGGGCGTATCATCCGAGATACGTTGATGATTTTTTCGGCGGCTCCAACGCGGTTGCTGTCAAACTATCGAAATGCGCAACAGCAAGTCTTTTTTCACCACCCTGCTAGTAGGTCGCCGGCGCTCTGATATCAGAGAGGTTTAGTGGGCGTATCTCCGACCCAGCCATAACGCCTGCCGAATCGAAATGGCTCCATCCTCTTCGCTATTTGAAACGAAGGGCCTCTTGCTTTGAGAGAAAAATGGAGCGGGAGACGAGATTCGAACCCGCGACCCTCAGCTTGGAAGGCTGATGCTCTAGCCGACTGAGCTACTCCCGCTTTTGAGCGGTTTTTTGGGACCCTTTTTGGGGCAACATCAAACCGTCGACGTATAAGACACCAATTAGAGAAAAAAGGCAAATGCTCTTACAGGCACTGGCCCACCGGTATGACGAAGAACATCAATTTTGGCTCATCGCGGAATCGAGTGGGTGCCAAATGACTGCTGATGGGGCATAATCCATTGTTTTCAGTGATGAATCACGTGTTTCCGCGTGAACGTGCTCGCAAACGTGAACGTGAACGTACCCGATCGAGCAACTTT
>JBIJBZ010000038.1:0-21207 GCA_044344945.1 Bdellovibrionota bacterium
CACCATTGTTGAGGGTAATCTTGGTCAGTTTTGCATCTATGAGATCAGGCGCAGGGATCGGCACGACCCCTGGAGAAGGGGAGACTTCGAGCGAATGCTGTGGGCGGATCCGGGGCTGGAACATAGTTCTAGGGTCGTAAAAGTCGGGATCCGCGGTTTTACGCGCATTCCTCATGCTTTTCAAGTCTCTCGAGAAGCTCCGCTAGCTAGTTGAAATAAATGAACGACTAGGTTCAAGCGGAATTCATGGGTAGGAGGGAGAGGTCGCAAGTCTCTGTTTTTAAACGTAAACCCGCATTTGCCCGTGAACGTGCCCGTAAACGTGAACGGTAACGTTTACGAGCACGTTCCCGTTGGGATAACGCGACATAGTATCCACTAAATATGCTGAAACGCCTGAAACTATCGGCGCTTGGCGGTGTAGATTGGGTCCATGCCTATCCTGGACAAGCTCTCAGCATCCTCAGGTAGAACCCATGCGATCTCACCACCCCACCCATCAAGTCCGATGCGTAGGACGACCTCTCCGATCAGGTCAGGGATATTAACCGTTGATGCCGGGCGATTACCTACCAGCACCAACATCGCCTCATTCGGCTGTCCTTCGGTTGCGTTGTCACAGATGTAGAGACGCTCAATGTGATGGTGTTGTTCGCAAAACAACCGTAATTGCTTAATCAGCTCTCGAGATGCAGTTCCCGAGTAGGAAATTAAATGATACTCGTGTTGGGTCATCGACTTCGTATCGGTCTCATACACCTTCGCCATAATCGCCACCCATGAGGGATCAACAAGTTTGTCGAATGAGGGGGCGATTATCTCAAGTCCGAGGGCCGGCTCCTGTACGCTGAGAACTTGGAGAAGATCGAGTCCTGGATATTCTTGAAGCTGAATTGTTCCTGAGATCTGGCCGGTGCTTGCCGCTTGCGAAAAGTAGTTCTCTGCTAAGGTGCGATCGACGAACGATATCGCATACCATACGTCACCCTGTTGTCCACACACCATGCGGCGACGCGTGCCGTGAGCCTGACCCTCTGTTACAACTCCGACGAAGAGTGTTGAGTTGCGAACTTCCTCGGCTAGCGGCAGAAACACAGTGGGTTCATCCGTGACCAGGCTCAGTAGCGCCTGAAGTCTGCCATACGGCGCCCGTGGTTCAGTATCAGGGACAGTATTGGAAGGGGAAGTGCCGGAAGGAGAGTGTTTCTGAAACATTCGAGCAGTGTACGGAGAACGCTTTCGTAGTCAAAATAAAATGTAGGGGGGATCGCATCAGTGCGCTCTGAACATGATATGATGCATTCAGTCTCGTGTAGATCTGCTGAGCTCGAAGGACGTAGCCTTGTGGTGAATTTCAAGGAGCACTGAGTCGATGCTCTTGCCGGTACTCGAGCGGGTTGACGATTGTTGAACTCCTCCTTTCGATTACGCCCGACATCATGAAATACCGACTAAGGTGCCGGGAGAGCCGCGCGCCCTGGGGTAGAACATAGCGTCCTGCGATTGCGCAGGTTGCAGGTGGATGAGTAACTCTGCCCTCAAGCCGTGAATCACAATCTGCACCACAACCGTTGTTGTTCGAGCCGCCCCCGATGGTGCTTCGCCTAAGATGCCTCCTTAATGTACGCCGTTCCCTTGGGAGTGGTATTCTGCGAGCAGAGGGGATAAAGCTGCGAGGTGAGGCGGTCATCTTGTTGTTAAGCGTCAATTATCCTTGCATTAAAGCGAGGCTCTGCGTAGTAATCACCTGGGAATCCCTCAGGGGTTCTGATTGGGCTGGGCGCTCGCCAGAGCGAGGGTCGAGCGGTCGGGAGTAGAGCAACTAGCAAAGAGACAGGCTTCGTATGATCCGATTACAACGATTGAGTATCCAATCAAAGATGATTCTCCTGCTCTTGAGCGTGACCTTGGTTTCGGTAGCGCTGATTGCAGGTGTTGGGTATACCTCGGCCCGAGATATCCTTACTCGGTCGGTTGAGAACCAGCTTCAAGGCGTTCGAGTGGCGAAGACGACCGCAATGAAAACGATGCTTGAGGCGTTGCGCGATCAGGTGATTTCGATGTCCGATAGTCGGGCCGCAATCGAGGGGATGGTTGATCTGCGCCGAGCATATCGTGAGCTAGGAGCAAAAGCCCTCAGCCCCGAGCAGGAGCAGGAGCTTCGGGCGTTTTACCAGAATCAGTATCTCCCTGCGCTGGCTAAGTACATCAACGGAACCCCGATCGTCGAGCAGTACCTTCCTGCATCTCCGGCTGAACGATATCTGCAGTATCACTACATCGCAGCCAATCCTAATCCGTATCTCGAGAAGCAAAATATTCAGGGCGCGCCCATCGACACAAGCTCGTATGGAGTTGCGCATGACCGGTGGCATAAGGTGTTCTCCCGCGCGGCTACCATATTTGGGTTTTCGGATCTGATGTTAGTAGATGCTGAGTCCCTGGAAGTTGTGTACTCGTACCAGAAGACGGTGGATTTTGGCACCAACTTAGAGACGGGTCCGTACGCGGATACTAAGGTAGCCGATCGTGTTCGCACGTTGCGGTCGTCTCGAGATAAAGATGATTTTAGGATCGCTGACTTCGAGACATACCGGCCGAATCTCGGCAATCCGATGGGTTTTGCCATGAGTCCGATCTTCGATGGAAGTCAGATGATCGGTATCATCATCGTGCAGTTCCCGATCGAAGATTTTAACAAGGTTCTCTCCGGTAACTACAAGTGGGAGCAGGAGGGAATGGGGAAGACCGGCGAGTCGTTCCTCGTAGGTCAGGATAGAAAAATGCGCTCTCGGTCGCGCTTGATGTACGAGAATCCAGATCGATTTTTGCGGAAACTCGCCGATAGTGGTGCGAGTGCTGCTGTGATCAATCAGGTGAGTCGAGTGGGGACAGTGATGGACAACCTCTCCCTCGACAGTCGTAGCGTTGAAGAGGCACTTCGGGGGCATTCGGGGATAGCGCGTGTTCGAAACTACCTTGGGGAAGATGTCTTGAGCGCCTACGGGCCGATCGAACTCGATACCATCCGCTGGGCGGTTATTACGGAGATCGGAGAGAAGGAGGCCAACGCCCCAATTCGGGCTTTTGGAAGGAAGGTTGTCATCATCTCGACCGCATTAATTCTTGCGGTAAGCTTGTTGGCCTTATTTGTTTCCCATCTATTGACCCGGCCGTTGCGGCGCTTAACTGAAGGGGCCGTGCGGCTCGGAGCTGGCGAGACCGGTGTTAAGGTAGCGGTCACCTCCAAGGATGAATTTGGGGAGTTGGCGACGGTGTTCAACTCGATGGCGGAGAATATAAAAGCTCAGACTGATCTGCTGGAGGAGCAGGTGCGAGAAAATCAAGAGCTTCTACTCAATATACTTCCAGCATCGGCGGTGGCGCAGCGTCAAGAAGGTGATGACCATGCGCGCCAGGAGTTTGCCGATGTCACGGTGCTGTTCGCCGAGATCTGCGGCATGGAGGCCTTTGGTGCCAAAGGTGGAGATTCAGGAGCCCTCGCCGCGCTCAGTGATCTTGTAGCGGCGTTTGATGAGGCGGCTGAAAAATTCGGGATAGAGAAGGTTAAGACGATCGGTGGCTCATACCTCGCAGTGTGTGGACTCTCCGTTTCTCGCCCTGATCACGCTCGCAGGGTGATCCTGTTCGCAGAGGAGATGCAGCGAATAGTTGCGATCTTCAATCGTGAACACCTCTCTGATCTTGATCTCGCCGTGGGGATTAACTCTGGGCCAGTGGTCGGTGGAATCATCGGACGGCGCAAATTCCTCTACGACCTGTGGGGAGAAACGGTAGCGATAGCGAGAAAGCTTGCGGCAGATCACGCTGCTGCGATTCGGGTGACCGCATCGGTTCGGGACCGGATGGGAGAACAATTCCAGTTCAGTGGACCTGAGCGGGTTGAGTTGCCCGGGCACCCGGAGATAGAGACCTGGAAGGTGGCGGTCTAACGGGAGAACTCTGCGATGGGACATTTTCTTGAGTATCAACTGACGAATTTCTGGCCTGCTGTTTCGCTCGCCGTGGGGTTTCCTCTCCTCATGCTGATCCTTAATGAGGTGATCGGGCGTTTTGAGCGCGCACAGAGTACCATGGCCGGAAATTTGAGGGTGGTTCGAAACATAGTGGCGCCGTGCCTTGCACTCTCTATATTTATTCGTTTTGTCGCGGAGTTGCCGCAGACTTCGACGGTTGCGCGAGTTGTTGAGACCGGATTCTACCTCTCCTTCCTCTACGCCCTGCTTGGCATTGTGAGTGATGTCACACTGCGTCAACGGGAGAGCCAGCGACGGGTCCCTAAATTGTTTACTGATCTCCTGCGGGCCGGTGTGGTCGCTATAGGAGCCATGGTTATTTACTCAAGCGTTTGGGGGCGGGAGATTAAGGGAGCGTTGACTGCTCTCGGTGTTGGATCGGTTGTGATAGGTCTCGCACTGCAAGAGCCGCTCGGTAACATCGTCTCGGGTCTGATGCTTCTCTTTGAGCGTCCGCTCAAAGTTGGAGATTGGGTAGCCGCTGATGGAGTGATGGGTAAGGTAATCGAGATTAACTGGCGCTCTGTGCACATCCAAACCGCAGGGCGAGAGATTCGTATCGTTCCGAATGTAACCCTGTATAAGGGGGCGTTCAGCAACCTCTCGCGTCCTGACGACATCCGGACTGAGAGTCTGCAGCTGGGGTTTAGTTATGACGATGCGCCAAATCGGGTAAAAGACGTCTTGATGTCAGTGCTTCAATCTACTCCGGGCGTCCTTGACACTCCAGCGCCATCAGTTCGCACGGTTGATTACGCCGCCTACTCGATTACTTACCGCGTATCATTCTCCGTCGCGCGTCAGGAGGATCTCGCCTCAACGCGTGATAGCCTAATGACGCGGCTATGGTACGTGGTGCGTCGGGAGGGCTTAACGATACCGTTCCCAATTCAGATGGAGTACGGACCCGGAGAGATCCCGGGAGTGGCGCCGCGTTCGGCGCCGGATTGGCTTCAGCAGTTTCCGGATTTTAGGGCGACTGTGAACGACTCGGGGACAAAGCAACCCCAGATAGTAGAATTTGCGGCGGGCGAATCGATTCAACGCGAGGGAACTCGCTTTGCCGGATTCGCGCTGATCCTTCGGGGAACAGCAAAGTTGCTTGCAGCAACGCCAAATGCATCGGTGCTTGAGGTTGGGCAGATCGGCCCAGGAGAGTGTTTCGGGGATCAAGTAACAACCGGTTCCGCCGTAGATGAGTTGGCGATAGTTGCGAACGGAGATGTTACTATCATGGTGTTTGCAAACGAAGCTATTCATGAGCTTCTCAATCGGTCACCGACGCTGGCTGCGCAGATAGGAGATGCTATCGAGGCGCGGCGCCAGGCTTCACAATCTGTCCGGCGACGACGGGTTGCGAATACCTAGTGACAAGTGGGTATGGAGACCGGAGCGTTTGGTTTTCACTACTCCTGAGCTGCCGGCGCTTTGTTTTCTTGCGGCAGTATCAATTCATCCTCCAGGGGTGATTCGACGATTATCTCATTCCCAAATATCGGGTGTCGAAACGAAACATGGTGAGCGTGAAGAAAAAATCTCCTCGATGACCGTACGATTGGAGGAAGGGCTCTCGTCGATCCGTATAACGAGTCGCCAATGAGCGGCACACCGAGGTGCGCGGCATGCGCTCGAACTTGGTGCCGTCGGGCAGGAGACGCCGATGCGATAAGCAGGGTGACGTTGTAGAGCGGTAAGTGAAGGTGCGGGGCGTACTTCGTTGTGCCCTCCAGGGCGCGGGCCCAGGAGGGGGGACGCTTCTCGTACACCTTGACCTTGTGAGCTCCGCGATGTGGGGTTCCGATAAACGATGTGATAGAAAACTCTTTGGTCACCCGACCTTCGACAAGTAGTGCGTACTTCTTATGAACCTCTCCGTTAAGGGCCTGCTTGTAGAGCTTCTCCCATACGCTACGGCTTGTAGCGCCGAGCAGGATGCCGCTCGTTTCCTCATCGAGTCGATTGACGAGTCCGGCATCTCCAGATTTCTCACTCGCTTGGGCAAGAGAGGGTGTTGCACGCAGTAGCTCATCTGCTATCGACCATCCGCCACCTTTTCGAAGTTGCACAGAGTGCGACCCTGTGGGTTTGTACACCGCGAATACATCACCATCGTTGAAGAGAAATGTGAGAGTCATAGTTACAGGTAGAGTATTGCAAGTGCGCTGTTTAGGGGAGGGGCAAAAGGGCGCGCGCGGGGTAGGCTTACGTCCATGGGGCGATTCAGAGCGGGAATACCCTTGTCGGGTAGCCTCATCTGGTGGCGCGTCCCCGCGTTGACTGACCGTGTCCTGGCTAGGATATGGGAGCTTTGAGAGGAGAAAGTAAGGCGAACCCGAAGCTATCCACGGAAGGCTTCCGTTCATGCACCCCGCGGCACTACAGCGGTGCCTTTTGCCATATTGTAGGCAGCACAATCACGAGACGGGATTAGGGTTAGGTTTTTCACTCGCAGGTAGCCACGGATATGCCCGGGATATCGATCGCATCGAACTGCCGAGCGATGCGCTCTACATGCCGTACGCCCCATCCGCAGACCTAAACGAACACTTCCGTACACCGGAGCGCGCGCTTGAGACGGTCACTGAGGAGTTAAAGAGGCATAAGGTTCCGATTGATATTCGTAGAGGGGAAGCTCCAAGATACAGCTATTCCACATGTATGCTGAAACACGTCTGATGACGGATATGTGGTTGGGTTAATTAAGATGGATCATCGACGGAATTAGTGGGTAGTAGCGGGGCAGAGCTACGGCATAAGCTGCTGAGTTTCCAGCTAAAAACGAGGTTATTACGTGCGCGTGCTCGTGCGCGTGAACGTACCCGCAAGGGATTGCAGTACTACTGATGGTTTATTGACCCACGTACCTACATCTCCGCTGACGAACACGAGAGCGGAGAACTCCTGCTTACTAGCGTTGTTTAGAAGCTATGTTGAGCGCGCGCGAGTTCATGTTTTCGGTTACGTTCACGTGCACGAGCAGGTGCACGTGAACGGCCCGATATCATCAAAAGGCACCCACTAAAAACGTCGAAGACCTATTAAGATCCTCACACACTATCGCCCGATTAAAGATTCAGAGAACGAATCAGGACTCAGAAACGACGTTGTTTGTCATAGATTAGCCGAATCTCTTTCGGTAGCATCTGGCTACGATACGGCTCTGCGTCTCCGTTGTGATAGTGGGGCTTTAGCAGAATAACGATTTAAGGCTACTGATACGATACAAGAGGGGAGAGTAATTATGTTGGGGTTTGGTAAATCAAAATCGAACGTCGAGGTACAACCGCCGAATATCTCCAAACAGGCCGCGGAAAATGCGAAGAATGAGTATAGCAAGGAGTTGAGCAAGAAGCAGTTTGCACAGCTTTCTCCCACTAAACAGAATGAGCTTGCTCCGGGCCGTTACCAAGAGGTTCGGATGATTACCTCTTGGGCTGACGTTGCGCCGTTGTTGGCAGATCTGTCGGCAGGGAGCGAGAATAAGAGACACATTCGAGTGAAATTCCCCGCGCCAACAGCAGGCGATACTGACGAGAGGGTCACCCTGATAGAGCAGACTCAGATCAGGAATTTTCTCCGAGAAAATCATGGCAAGCCCGTTGCGCAGATTCGTCCGGCTCTCCAAGAGAAGATGGAGAAATCGCTCTCATTTTTTAAATTTCGATTGGATGAGAAAAACCTCGGGGTAACAGCTGACTCATGGATAGACGCATTTCTTGACAAGGCTCCCAGTAAGCCAACTCTTCAGGTAACAGATATCGTCTCAATACCGGATGTTTCGAAGGCGTTGGAGACCCTAACGCAGCGTGATATTCAAGCTACGCTGCGTGACACCACAGCTACAAAGGCAATCCCGGTAATTTTTGAGGCTTTTGCTAACGATGATGCGAGCAAAACTCTCCTGGCGGATCAGCTGCAGAGAATACAAACACTGTGGGGAGCCCGTTCGGCTACGGTGTGGGCGCTCGATTCAGCACTTCCTGCGAGCGGAGGGCTAGCAGGGATCGATCAGGTAGGCACGGACGGCTCCACTTCACTACTGGCTCAGTCTGTTGGCGATTTTATTAAAAAATTCGGGACAAAAGATGCTTCGCCAGATCTGAAGACTAGGAAAGCTGAGCTGGAAAAGGACCTTGAAGGGGTCGGGGGGCTAATTCAAACTATAAAGAGTAAGATAGAAGAGATTGACCCGAAGACTCAAGCAGAGCTGGATGACAATCAAAAGAAATTGGAGGAGCTGAATAAAAAGCTCGAAGGTGCCATGCCAGACGAGGAGAAGAAAAAACTTGAGCAGGAGGCGCAGAAACTCACTGCGGAGAAAGCTGCCATCGATAAGCAGATCGCTGCCGCGCGACAGGCTAAACGTCAGGAGGTCGAAAAGCTTGAGCAGCTGAAGAGCCAGCTGCTCGGAAAGCAGACTGAGAAGGATCTCCAAACTGCCGACAATGCCGATCTCGACCTGTTTGCGTGAGGAACGCTCGACAAGAGGCATGAGGATGCGTGGAGGAACGGGGGTTCATCAAAGAGCCGCCGGCCCCTCTTACGCCGAGCCTGGTGGATCGTTCATAATTCTGCTGCTGCCAGGAACCGCGATTTGAGAGTGAAGGGTAATAGTCAACGACGTATTCCGCGGGCATACATGCTACTAGCATATGGGCCTGTGCCCATGTAAGGATGACCTGGCATTCAACCGGAAGTATCGGATGCGTAGCAGTTTTTAGCATTCTCTCGGATTACGACTGGGAACCGAGGCCAAACACCTGCCTGCCGCGAAAGCGGGCCTTTGAGTCGCTCCCCCGTTGTCTGAATACGGCGTTGGCTTCAGGAGGCTCTTTTCTCGGCCCGTAATCAGTGTGTGAGATCATCTGTCGGCTGACGTATTGGCGGCACGGCCGGAATCCCCAATAGACCTAATTCAAGTGAAAGGGCCCTGTTGAGCCTGATCCTCCCAGCTTTGATTGAGCGCCGGGCGCCGCAATAAAGATCCCCTTCTTGTTGATCTCTGCTCGTAGCTTTTCCGGGGAGAGGTCGATCATCTCTTGGGATGGTATATCTGCAAAGGTGAGCTTGAAGAACTCCTCCTTCTGGTCTGGCATTCCATTGGCAGTAATACGAACGGATTGCCTGCGACGCATCTTGTCAAAGATCGTTCGCATCGTTCGAGCATTTCCAAACGATTCTCCCATTGAAGTTCGTAGTCGGTCAGCTAACAAGCCGACACCTCGCCGCGTTTCATCGTCTGTGGTAAACGAGCCGCTTGCAAGGAGCGAGTCAAAGACTAGCTCAAGTTCCCCGCGGGATAGTGAGGGAAATTTCATGGACTGCGAAAATCGAGATTGGAGTCCGGGATTCGAGTCAAGAAATCTCTTCATCTCAGTGGTATAGCCGGCTACGATCACCACGAACTCGTGTCGTCGGTCCTCCATCTGTTTCAGGAGTGTGGCAATCGCCTCCGGACCGTAGGGATCGAGGCGATCCTCGGGGGTCAGAGCATACGCCTCGTCGACAAACAGCACTCCTCCGATGGCCTGCTCGATGATTGAGTGAGTCTTGATAGCAGTTTGTCCGGTGTAGGCTGCAACAAGACCAGCTCGATCCGTCTCAATACACTGCCCTTGCTTGAGATATCCAAGACTCTTGAGGAGGTCCGCGATAATGCGTGCAACGGTTGTTTTTCCAGTTCCTGGCGCTCCGGAGAAGACGTAGTGAAGGGTAGGAGGTTCGTCGTTTGCTCCGTGCCGTTCCCGAGCTCGTGAAACGCGCAGGAGTGCCGCAAGCTCAAGGATCTCCCGCTTGACCTCTTCAAGGCCAACCAGTTTATTGAGGCGCTCAAGAGCCGATTGATAGAGCTCTTTATCGGTGCCTGGTATCCCATCGATTGGGCGACTGCGATGAGACTTCTTCTTCGAAGGGGAGGGGATTAAGTCCTTTGGAGGTTCCTCGTCCACGATGGCTGATTTCAGCACGAAGCCGTCATCCCAAGCTGCCTTGTCAAACATACTCTTTTGGAATTGCCCGCTTGAGATGTACGCGCCCGAGAGATTAAGGAGGGTTCTCCAGTTTGAGTCGGTGAAGTCAGCTTGATGAAGAACGGAGCTCGCGAAGGTCATATGGAGCCCCTCCGACTGACGAAATGATGCATTGCTCAGATTTGACTGGAGGATCGATGTACGTTGGAAGCTACACTGATTGAAGTTGGCCAGATTCGCCTTCATTGAACTGAATCGAGTATGGGAGAAGGTTGAGCCCGTAGCGACCAGGCTCATGGCTGAGCCTGATACGAAGAGGACATCCTTTAAGTGGCAGGAGTTGAGTCGCAGGCCATCCGCCGAGACCCTTTCAAATGAGGTTCCGGCAAGTTGAGATTGACTCATGGCAAGCCAGTTTAATTTAGCATCGGTGAACGAGCAGCCACTCATCGATGAGAGCGATAGCGAGGCCCCCTCAAGGTTGGCTTGGGCAAACGAGCACCGGTCGAATATGCATCGTGAGAGTTTTACGTATGAGAGGTCGATACCGTCGAGGACTTTATCCCGAACCACAACTCCCTCTAAAAAGCTAAAATCCCTAGAGCGCTTCTTATTGAATTCCGCGACGTTGCCTGCTGATAGGAGTGCTGCCAGCTCCTCAGCGCTCGCGCGTGGGGGGATTGTGGGAGGGGTCAGTTCGTTAACGGAGGGTGTTTCTCCCTCGTTTTTTGGGGAATTAGTTGGGTCCATAGCGTGCTACATCCACAGCCTTGAGCGGCTGTCTGCAGGAATATAGCAGTGCTGACCACATCTGATACTCTGCTGAGGAATCAGATTCAGAGGAGGACTCCGCATAGTGCTAGAGGCTGCGGGTATACCCGCGTCTCTGTGTGAGCGTGTGGACCATGGAGAGGGTAGCTCTCCGCTGCCACTGGATTAAACCGCTCAGTAGAGCTCTGCTAGGGGAGCTCCAGTGTCTCAAGGTAGGAGGGAATCATAGTATTCCATCCCAGCTCTACCTGAAGCGTTTCGCTAAACGCCCGGGCAGATTCCGGCTCTCCATGCACCACGGCGACTCGGGTTGGTGTACCTGAGCAGGAGCGACACCAGCGCAGCAGCTCATCTCTATCGGCATGTGCGCTGAGGCCAGAGATCTCCGCCATCTCTGCGTGAACCGCGACCTCCTCGGCCATGATTCGAATCGAGCGCGCTCCGCGTTTCAGCCAATCACCGCGCGAGCCTGGGGGTTGAAAACCAACGAAGAGAATAGTGTTGTGCTTGTCTGAGACGCGGTGCTTGAGGTGGTGGAGTATGCGGCCCCCGCTCAGCATGCCGCTGGCTGAGATCAGGATCATTGGGTCATGAATCGAGTTTAATTTGATCGACTCCTCTCGATCTCGGATGAAGTAAATCTTGGGGAGCTGGAACGGCTTAAAGCCCTTTCGGAGGAGCGCCATCGCAGCGGCATCGTACTCGTTTGTGTGGCGTTGATAGATCTCAGTTGCATCGCTCGCCATCGGGCTGTCGATGATAACTGGGATATCCGGGATCCGCTTCGCATCTTTCAGCTCACGGAGATAGTAGAGGAGGGTTTGGGTGCGGCCGACGGCGAAGCTCGGAATGAGAACGGTGCCGCCCCGCTTTGTGGTGCGGTTGATGACCTCTGCTAAGAGATCGTGTACATCGCGGCTTCGGTTGTGAAGTCGATCGCCGTACGTAGATTCAATTACGAGGAGATCTCCCATCTCAACTGGATTTGGATCGACAAGAACTGGCTCTCCGTACCGACCGATATCGCCAGAGAAAACGATCTTTTTACCGCCGATGTTGAGTGTTATCGAGCAAGCGCCGAGGATGTGGCCCATCAACGACCAGCGAGCTCGTATCGAGTCTGTGATCGTGTGCTCGGAGTTAATCTGTGTCGGACGGAGGAGCTGTAATGATTCCCGCGCTTGCTGCTCGGTATAGAGGGGAAGGGGTGGCGTATGTCGAGACCTACCCCGCTCTCTACGATACGAGGCTTCTTCTTCTTGGAGCCTTCCACTATCGAGCAGGAGTAATCCTGCTAGCTCTGCAGTGGCGGGAGAGCAATACACGGGGCATCGAAGCCCCATTGTGTAGTAGCGCGGTAACATCCCGATGTGATCAACATGTGCGTGTGTAAGAAGAACCGCCGAGATTTCGCTAGGATTGAACGGAGGCTGATTCCAATTCCGTTCCCGCCATGCGCGTTCCCCCTGAAAGATTCCGCAGTCGACTAGGATTTTAGTGGTGCCATGCGATACCAGATACGTGGATCCCGTGACTGTTCCAGCGGCTCCGAGGAAGGTGATCGTAACGCTCATATCTCTCCGCTTAACTCAGATTATCGCATGCAGCAAGCTGACCCTTGCGAGCTCTGGCCACCTTTTTTGTTCCACGGCATGCGTGCAAGCATGAGCCCCATTCCGCAGGTGTCAGTAACGCCTGCGAATATGAGCCCTGCTCCTACGAATGCTGATAGTCCTATCCATACTGGATTCACGGTGTACCCGAGGATAGCGCCGATCAGCACCAACGAGCCCGCTGCGATCCGCACTTGGCGTTCAATCGAGATCGTTTTCTTGCCCTCGATTACTGGTAGACCCGCAGACTTCCAAGCCTTCATTCCTCCTGCCATCACAACGACGCCCGGAATATTCGACGCGCAGAGCTGTTCTGCTGCGCGTGTTGCTCGTCCACCTGATTGACAGATTACGATGCAGCCGCCTCTTCCTTCGAGTGCGCGTCGTACCTCGTCCGGCGTTAGCTCGGTGACAGGGTGTAGCATTGCGCCTTCGATGTGTGAGTCCTCAAATTCGGCAGGGGTGCGCACGTCCAGGAGTAGGGCGCTGCCCCTTTTCATCTGCACCTCTTGGGGTGAAATGGTGAGAGGAGCTTGAACTTCTGCTGACTGTGACATGTGTACCTCCTGTCATAAATGTGGAGAATTTTCCTGGAGCCGCATCCCGGTTTGACGATACTACTATATCGCGATATGATAGTATACTGCTATGGCGCAAAGGACAAAAGATCAATTATCCGATTCTCAGCTGCAAGAGGTAGCGCGCCTGATGGGTGCGCTCTCTGAGGTCGCGCGCCTGAGGCTCCTCAGGGAACTGATGCAGGGGGAACGCACGGTCTCTGAGCTAACAGAGGCTACGGGCATGAAACAGGGCAATGTCTCTAAGCACTTAGGTCTTCTCCTCGTGGCAGGGGTAGTCTCTCGCCGCCAGGAGGGGAACTTTGCAAAGTATGCGTTGGTCGATGGTACCGTTACGCAGCTTTGTGCGTTGGTTTGTGGGCGGATGTACGGGGATCGAGCGCCCTCATAGGTGGCCTCGTTCAAGTCAGGAGCCCCGTAATCGATGTATTAGCCTAGGATTTGCGGCCTGCAGGGGTTGTAATGGCTGTGGAAATATGTAGAATCTGGCGTCCCAATTGGACCCCGGTGTATTCAGGGGTTTGGTAGGGCGATAAAAGCCAGTAATAACCGGCTGTTTCAATTGCTTTGTTCGTTGTTATGCAACCGGATCCGAGTCATGGATAACGGGTGTTGGAATAGCGAACGGCGAATATATACGTATTTGGAGATTGAGTTGTGAAGGTCCGAGCGTCGGTCAAGCCAATTTGTGGCTATTGTAAAATCATCAAGCGCAAGGGGAAGACGTATGTCTTCTGCAGTCGCACACCTAAGCATAAGCAACGCCAAGGGTAAGAAGTAGGAGTTTGTACACATGCCACGTATTGCAGGAGTAGATCTTCCTCGAAACAAGAGAATCGTTCGGGGTCTCACGTACATTTTCGGAATCGGTCTGACAAAATCGAAGCAGATTTTGGCGGAGACCGGCATCGCACACGATGTCCGAACTGATGCCCTTACCGAGGAGCAGGTAGATAAGATCCGAAAGCTCATTGAGCGTCGAGAGAAAGTAGAGGGTGACCTTCGTCGAGAGACTCAAGGGTCATTGAAGCGACTTATGGACCTCGGTTGCTACCGTGGTCTTCGTCACAGAAAGAACCTTCCGGCTCGTGGTCAACGTACTCGCACGAATGCTCGTACGAGAAAGGGACCAAGAAAGGCGCCGATTGCTGGTAAGAAGCCAGCAACGAAGACCTGATAAATAGTTTGTATACACGCTTGTAAGGAGTTTGTTTGTGGCAGAGGCACGCGTAGCTACGACAGCAGCTAAGAAGAAGAAGGTGAAGAAGAACGTCCCCGTGGGGATCGCTCACGTTCACGCAACATTCAACAACACGATCGTGACGATCACGGATCCAGCAGGAAACGTAATCGCTTCGTCGAGCTCGGGAGCTAACGGCTTCAAGGGTTCGCGTAAGTCGACTCCGTTTGCGGCGCAGGTTGCAGGTGATGCAGCTGCTCGCAAGGCTAAGGAGGCCGGCGTTCGCACTGTTAGTGTTCGGATTAAGGGTCCCGGTTCTGGGCGAGAGTCTGCTCTTCGAGCGCTCCACCTCGCGGGTCTTCAGGTGACACTGATCAAAGATATCACGCCGGTTCCGCACAACGGATGCCGCGCGAGAAAGAGTCGCCGCGTATAATTTTTAGAGGGAGCGGAAGTCATGGCAAGGTATTGCGGATCAGTTTGTCGCTTGTGTCGCCGAGAGGGGGAGAAGCTCTTCCTCAAAGGTGAGAGGTGTTACACAGGAAAGTGTGCAGTAGAGAAGAGAGAGGGTGGCCCAGGCCAGCATGGTCGTGGACGTCAGCAATTCTCGAACTTCAAGATTCAGTTGCGCGAGAAGCAGAAAGTTAAGCGGTCGTACGGACTCCTTGAGGGTAAGTTCAGCGACACGTTCAGCCGTGCAGCTCGGAAGAAGGGAGTTACCGGTACAGAGTTGTTGGTTCTCTTGGAGCGCCGACTTGATAACGTCGTGTATCGTTTGGGGCTTGGTGCTTCTCGACGCCAGTCTCGGCAGCTTGTGACACACGGGCATGTTTTAGTGAATGGTAAGCGCGTTTCGATCCCATCGTGCACGATCTCGGCAGGAGACGTAATCGAGGTGGCTGAGGCGAGCAAGAAGAACCCGCTGGTTATCGCAGCTATGGAAGCAGCGAAGTCGCGGATTATTCCAGAGTGGCTCTCGTTGGATCAGGCAGCAGTGCGTGGAACGGTTAACTCAGTTCCGACTCGCGAGCAGCTCCCACCGACCATTCGCGAGCAGTTGATCGTAGAATTGTACTCACGGTAATTCGTAGTTGGAGCGCAATCGCCCGTCTTCGGAGGGGCCCTGCGCAGAGGATTGCCAAATTTTTACTTAGTATACTTATAGGAAAGGAGACATGAAGAAGGTCAGTCTCAAGGACTTAATCAGCCCAAACCGAGTTGAAGTAGAAGGCGCAACCGCGGATAGCCGGTACGGCAAGTTTGTTGCTGAGCCACTTGAGCGCGGTTACGGTATGACGATCGGAACGGCGCTTCGTCGAACCCTGCTCTCGTCTCTTCAGGGTGCAGCTATCACCTCAATCCGAGTGGAGAATGTAGCTCATGAGTTCTCGACCATCCCCGGTGTGGTGGAGGATGTAACTGAGCTTTCCCTGAATCTCAAGGATGTTGTTCTTCGTTTAGAGGACAAAGAAGAGGCAATCCTTCACGTTGAGGCCCACGGTCCATGCAAGTTGACTGCTGGTATGCTCACGGGAGATCCAGCAGTAGCAGTTCTCAATCCAGAGCTTGTGATTGCAACGCTTGGTGAGGGAGCAACTGTGAAGATGGAGGTTTCGGTGAAGATTGGACGCGGATACGTTCCGGCGGACAAGAACAAGGTTGAGGGTGTTCCTGTTGGAACTATCTTCATTGATTCGATCTTCTCCCCAGTTCGTCGCGTTAACCTCGCTGTAACCAATGCACGTGTAGGTCAACGCACCGATTACGATAAGCTCGCGATGGAGATCTGGACGAACGGGAGCATTGATCCTCGTTCGGCGGTAGCTCAAGCAGCGCACATCTTGGTTGATCAACTCGCAATCTTCGTCGGTCAGGATCTGATCGTTGAGCGCGAGGAGCCCAAGTCTGAGGAGCCGTCGAAGCGTTGGAACGACAACCTGTTCCGACGTATCGACGAGCTTGAGCTCAGCGTCCGGTCTGCGAATTGCCTTGAGAATGCTGATATCAAGTACATCGGCGAACTCGTTCAGAAGACCGAGGCCGAGATGCTTCGAACCAAGAACTTTGGTCGTAAGTCCCTCAACGAGATTAAGGAGATCCTCAGTGAGATGGGTCTCTCCTTGGGTCTCAAGCTTGAGGAGTTCCCGTCACGGCGGGATCTCGATCAGATGAAGGAACAAACTGATCACTAATGAAGAGGTAGTAGTAGTATGAGACACGCAAAAGGTCTTAGGAATTTAGGAAGAACCTCCAGCCACCGACGTGCGTTGTTGCGCAACATGGCAACTTCGTTCATCAAGCAGGAGCGCTTCGAGACGACTGTTGAGAAGGCGAAGGAACTTCGACCGATCGTAGAGCGACTGATTACCGCTGGTAAGACAGACACGCTCGCGGCTCGTCGTCAGGCGTACAGCTACCTGCTCGACAAGGCTGTCGTTCACAAGCTTTTTACGGACGTTGGTCCGCGTTGTGCAGGCCGAAACGGTGGATACACCCGAATCGTTCGCACTCGCTTCCGAAACGGCGATGCAGCTCAGTTGGCTGTTATCGAGCTCGTTGACCGAGCTGGCCAGTCGGCACCGACAAAGAACGCTGAGGGAGCGAAGGCTCCTAAGAAGACTCCTGCGAAGAAGCCGGCCGCAGAGAAGAAGGCGAGCACAAAGAAGGCATCCGAAAAGAAGGCATCTGAGAAGAAGGCGTAAAGCCGTAATCAGGGTGACCCTCACGGGCTGCTTCCAAGATCCGCTGGTGTTCCTGAAACGGGCACCAGCGGATTTTTTTTGGGGGATGGCTCTGGGGTTCCGGCTCTCGAACGCCAAAGGAAGGCGGGTGTGCTGTAGGACAAGATACGCTATTCTAGCAAAGCGTGGAGTGCGGAGTGCTATGGTATCAGCAAAAAGCAAGGGGAGTGCTGAGTTAGTATTGGAGCTTGGAGCGGAGCTTATAAAGGCGCTCCGCGACAACACTCCAGATGCTCTCGATCAGCTTGACCGGTATACTGAATGCTTTGAATTGTGGCAGAAGAGCTGGAAGAAGAACCAAGCCGGAGCGGCAAAAGTTTCTCGCGCTGAGGTCGAACTCGGCCAGCGCATCGCCAAGCAGCATGCCACGGTAATTGTGTTCGCCGAGGAGATGATGGAGTCGATGGAGCACTCTATTAAGAGTCTTCGGGGATGGTCTAAGGGGCTTCGGGCGTACATTGATCATTACCCAAAACGGATGGGGACAATAAGGCCCCGAAGAGGATAATCGTATGGACAGAGTGCTCTTTCAACTTGTGCTGTGTGTTGTGTGCGGAGTGCTCTCTGCGTGTGGATATACCTTCCGTGGTAGTGGAAGTGCGCTTCCTCCGGATGTGAAAAATATCTACATCCCACAGGTGGAGAATGGCTCGACCAAGTTGGGTTTGGCCGTCGTACTGACTGAGTCGATTCGTGATGAGTTTGATAGCTACGGCACTATCTCAGTAGTTGATAATCAGAATCAGGCCGATGCGGTACTCAAGGTTCGGATCGCTGATGTTAAGGAAACCACGAGCGCAGTGCAGGCAAGTAACAACACCTCTCTCCAGATGCAGGTGACGATGCTCCTAACAGCAGAGCTTCACCGCGTTACAGGTCCAGTCCTGTGGCGTGATAATCAGATCCGTGTGTCGCAGACGTTCGGTTCTGATAGTAGCACCGTTGTAACGAGTTCAGTTGCGTTCGCCGGCGGCTCGATTTCTGCTTCAGACCTCAACAACTTAAGCAGTCGGGAGGTATCTCGTGGTCAGGAAGCGAGCGCGCTCCTGGCACTCTCCGACCAAGCTTCGCGAATGATGTACGACAAGGCAGTTGCGCCTGATTTCTAGTCGGGTGACCTCTTCTTGTTGGTGATGGGGCTCCGTTATGTTTCCGCTCTACCGACACTACAAGGGTAACTTTTATCTTCGTCTTGCGACCGTAACGCACTCGGAGACCCTTGAGCCTCATGTAGTTTACCGTTCATTGTATGATAATCCGGTATCGCGCTCGTGGGTGCGACCGGAGGCGATGTTTCTGGAGAATGTGCCGGATGGCACACCCCGATTTACTCCGATTGGTGGGATCCGTGTTGCGACTCCGCAAGACGAGGAAGAGCTTCTCCTGTTTGGGCATGATACCTGGGGTAAGGATCATTCTCAGTCGGAGTTTCTGGAGGACGCAGTAGTAGGGCGTAATCATCGACGAGGTACTCGTTACCTTCTTCAGGATGTTGATGGATATCCGGTATCCAAGCTCGGCGTGCTGCGATTCTCGCCCACTGTGGCGGGGCTCTATTCGATAGCGACCCGACCGGATATGCGGAGAAGAGGGCATGGCTCGCTCCTTGTACGGGCCGTGATGGAGCTCCTACGCGTGGAGGAGTCGGAGATGCGCTTTCTGCTGTTCTCTGAGTTGGATCCAGGTATGTACGAGCGCCAAGGATTTCGAGTTCTCCCGGAATCGTTGCAGCGCTTTCGGCCCTCGCTGGCGATGGCTACCGGTGATACTGCACTAACTGAGATCGAGGTCAGCTTTCTCCAAGAATACTTTTAAAAGGGTGCGTTAAATCTCGATGGCTCATCGACGGAATTAGTGGGTAGTAGCGGGGCAGAGCTACGGCATAAGCCGCTGAGTTTCCAGCTAAAAACGAGGTTATTACGTGCGCGTGAACGTACCCGCAAGGGATTGCAGTACTACTGTTGGTTTATTGACCCACGTACCTACATCTCCGCTGACGAGCACGAGAGCGGAGAGCTCCTGCTTACTAGCGTTGTTTATAAGCTATGTTGAGCGCACGCGAGTTCATGTTTTCGGGTACGTTCACGTGCACGAGCAGGTGCACGTGAACGGCCCGATATCATCAAAAAGCACCCACTAAAAACGTCGAAGACCCATCTCGAGTTTGTGGGCTTTTAGCCCCCTTTATCCCGTGGCTGCTTGTGGTACTATGGCGCCCGCAAACAACGATTTTTCCCGTAGTGGAGTGATTAATGTTACCAACAACCGTTCCCCAAGTTCAGGATGCGTTTCAAGCTGCCAAGAACCTCAATGCCGCACTCAAGAACTTCATTAAGCGCGAGGGAGGAAACGGCGCTCAAGTCGTTTCGTTCGCCAAGGATTTTCGGGCCGCAGTTAGCACCGGAAGAGCTCCAGCGGTTACGTTCTTTATTGAGAAGAATTACCCAGCCAAGCAGGTCTTCTTCTTAGGAGTAGCGCGGTATGCATTCCCGGAGCTCGTTGAGACAAGTGTAGGTCGCATCATCGAGAAGCATGCCGAAGCGTTCAACACCACGTATCAGCGTGGTGAAAATGGGATCACTGTTACTGATGCCGCTCAGTTCAAGAAGATCGTCAGAGATGTTCTGGCGATGATTAAAGAAGATATCAAGGCTGCCGGCCTCACTGAAAATCCGTTCCTTGAGAATGCGCTCTTGGCGAGTGTGTTCGAGGTTGAGGTTTTGGCTGAGGTAATGAAGGTGGTTGAGTAGGAGGACGGACCTCCACGCCGACCGGTGTCGCTCGTGCGCGCCGCCGCCTCGTTGGATATCCTCACTTGATGCACTCGCGTATGAGTACTGATCCAAGAGCGTTTGCTTGGGAGCTATGCCATGAAACACACCCGCCCCCGCTGTTTTTGGTGCTCTGACGATCCTCTCTACATCGACTACCACGATGCCGAATGGGGCGTACCTGTGTACGATGACCGCACGCTCTTTGAGATGTTGATCCTTGAGGGCGCGCAAGCGGGGCTGAGTTGGCTCACGATCTTAAAGCGTCGTGACGGGTATCGCGCGGCATTTGCGAATTTTGATGTGCAGAAAATTGCTCGGTTTACTCCTCGTCACGTTGAACGCCTTATGACGAACGAGGGGATCATCCGCAATCGTCTGAAGATTGAAGGGACGATAAAAAACGCCCGTGCGGTGCTAAAGCTCCAGGATGAGCTAGGCTCGTTCTCTGACTATCTTTGGAGTTTCGTTAACGGTCGACCGATGCGATCAGCTGGACCACTCTCGCGAGCGACCTACCGAGCCACATCGCCGGAATCTGATGCCCTTTCGAAGGCTCTTAAGAAGCGAGGCTTCACCTTTGTTGGTTCGACGATTATGTACGCGTTTATGCAAGCTGTCGGCATGGTGAATGATCATGAGGATGCGTGCTTCAAGGGGCGGTCATTGCGTCGGGGAAGATGAGATCCAAAACGAATCATTAGCACTGCATCCTACTCCTGCTCTTAATCCTAATTCTTCTCATCATCCTGCACCGAAATTCACCGATGGCCCTGGGGCTGGTCGTCTCTCCTGCGAGCGAGGATGCCGCAGTTAAGGCTTCGACGTGAGCTTAGCCGAAGGTTACTCATCAAGGGTCTTCAACACCTCATCCCGTAAGCACCCGTACTGGTGCTGGAACCGAGCCTCCGACTCGAACTGTAGGTCCTCCCGGGAGTGGTAGACGATCTGGTAGAGCACCGAGGCTTCGGGCGAACGTCTCCTGTAGTGTTGGAGCTTCTCCCTTGCCTTCTCCCACCTGTGGTGAGCTTGTCGAACCACGTGTAGCGCCTGTGCATACAGGCTGGTTCGGGAAGGTGAGGCTGGGCGTTGTGTCGGATTTGGGCAGGAGTGCCGAGAGGAGTTCAGGTGAGGCTTCAGGGGCAGGGGATGCTGCCTGCGGTTGTGAGACCACCGCTCCTACATGAGGTTTTATGACAAGGCGGTCTTCCGCTAACAAACTCGCGCTCTTTGGGAAAAAAACGTGATCGGGCAATGATATCAGAGCGGCTCTCTCCCCTTGGAGTCCGCTGTGCCACGTCACCTCTCGCTCGTCATAACCTCACTTAACGTTCCCGGGCTCTGAACAGCCGAAGTAGCCTGGTACACCCCAACTATTGAGCGCGAGTCCCCTTGCATGACTCAACCACTCAGCATTGATACCTGGCCATGTGGCATATGGGCGTTTTGGGCCATTACAGAACGCTCGCAACGCGCGTTGAACAAGCACGATGAAACAATCACCCGAAGCATCGGTAAAGTTTGCGACCAGGCAGGTTGAGTTTTTC
>JBIJBZ010000212.1:0-4885 GCA_044344945.1 Bdellovibrionota bacterium
AACAGAGGTTCGCGAGGATCTCTTCACAATTACCGACCGTTTTTCGGATCGAGGATATGCCTTTGCGAACGTTGTACCGAATACGATGTTGAATAAATCGGATAACACCGTCGATCTCGATTTTGCGTCAACCCAGGGACAAAAGGTCCGTGTCAATAACATCACCATTTCAGGGAATGAAAAAACGTACGACCACGTGATCCGCCGCTGGCTGACGATTGAGGAGCAGCAGACGTACTCGGGAACCAAAGTGAAGCGTAGTCAGACACTCCTACAGCGGCTCGGGTATTTTGATGAGGTGAGTATAACGAATAAGGCGACCAGTGATCCCGCTGCCGTAGACCTCGACGTAAATGTGAAAGAGGCGAATACCGGCAGCTTCAGTGCGGGTGCGGGGTATTCAACGGCTAACGGAGCGCTCTTTAATACGCGAGTGAGTGAGAACAATCTGTTCGGTACTGGACGGAGAGCAAACCTAAACCTCGACTTTGGAACTCAGGTAACAAACCAGGTCCTTTCGATTGATGATCAACGAATCAATGACTCGTGGGTTTCTGGTGGCCTCGATGGCTTTCGAACAACTCGCCAGTACCAGGACTTTAATCGAGAGCTTGCCGGAGGTTCGTTGACTCTTGGCTATCCGATGGAAAAAGTGATCGGAGAGCTTGGCGAGGATATTAATGCAAACGTCAAATATGAGGCGGAATCAATTAATATTCGAGATGTGGATGAAAATGCAGCACAGTTGGTAAAGGACTCATCTGGGCGCTCCGTTTCATCCTCAATGACTCCATCGCTGATACGCAATACGATCAATAACCCGATGAACCCAACCTCAGGATCGAGACAGGTCGTGCAGGTCGAGTTCGCAGGACTTGGGGGAGATCAGGAATTTTACCTCGTTGAGGCACGAAATTCCTGGTACTACCCCTTCTTGGAAACATCATTCGGTGAATTCGTTATTGCGGACCGGACATCATTCGGCTTCGGTGAGAGCCTTAATGACGATCCGTTCCCGTTGTTCCGATTAACTCAGTGCGAGGTTTTCGGAATCGAACTCTCGGTCCGACAGACATTAATGGGCAGGAGTACGGAGGTAGTAAGCAGATCGTAAACAACCTTGAAATGATATTCCCGTTGATTAACTCCGCCGGGTTTAAGGGAGTTGTATTCTACGATTTTGGTCAAGCATACGACGACAACCAATCTATGTCGGTCGATGAGCTACGCCAGGCGTGGGGATACGGTATTCGGTGGAACTCGCCGCTCGGTCCAATTCGCGTCGAATTTGGCTACCCGCTCGACAAGAAGCCCGGAGAGGATGCGATGCAGACTATGTTCTCCTTCGGAGCTCCGTTGTAGGACTTCTCTCTGCCTCTCGTAAAAAGGTAGTAGCGTGCTCCAGGGAGCTTCGATACGCTAACGGACGATTAGCCCTGGGAGCGTTACCCTATGCAAAAATACCTCAAGCGCACAATCACCGCTTTTTTTGCCGCCAACCTACTCTCGTATTCGCCGTCGGCGCTCGCCAATGGGCGCCCATGTCACGCAGGGCTAAAAGGGGGGTATGTAACCTGGACTAAGACGACGGCTACCACCGGGACTGGTCAATTCGTATTTCCCTTGGGCAGAGTGTCGGTCTTGCCTGATTTCACGTGGGAGGTCACAGGAAGCCCCATCGGTGTAAATGTGGCAAAGAATGAGCCCTTTAGCGGTGGTAACTCGATGAAGGGTTTCTATGGATCAGCGGACGACGCGACGAATCTTAATGTGCGCATTGAGGGAAATGATGTAGCGCGAGGAAGTAAGATTCCACACAGCGTTGTGTTGACGATTCGGTTCAATGCGGGCACGCCTGCGTCGGGATGGGGTTTCTCAGTAGTCGACATCGATGTTGACCAGGTACGGCTATTAGCAAAGGATACAGCCGGTCAAACGGTACCCACAGCCACGGTTGCTCGTTGGTTCATTCAGAGGTTTGATGCAAATCCGAGTGTGGATGGGTCGAATATCCCATCCTGGGATGCTCAGTCTGCCGCAGTAGTGGGTTCGGAGAGCAGATCAACCCGTTATCGGCAGACCGTAGAGGGAGGGCTTGACGATACGGAGGCTGCTTCAGCCTGGTTTCAGCCGACGACATCTCTGAGTGAATTAACGCTTGAGTATCAATCTCTCCAAGAGGATGCGACCCCCTCATTTCATATTCTAGTTGCCGCATGTGGAACGACATTTTCAGCACCCACCCCAACACCTGCGGCCGTAGGAGATAGCGATGGAGACGGCATACCGGATTCAAATGAGGGAAGTGGAGATCCGGATAACGACGACAGGCCGAACTACCTCGATCGAGATAGTGATGGGGACGCCATCCCTGATTCAGTCGAGGGATCTGATGATACCGATGGAGATGGAAATCCGGACTACCTTGATGGGGACTCCGACGGAGATGGTGTTCCCGATTCTATTGAGAGAGACCCCGATGATACAGACACGATCCCTTCCGGCATCGATAACGATCGGGACGGTATCGACGACGGTCGAGAGGGCGATACGATAGCTCCCCTTGATGATAGGGATAGCGATGGTGCTCCCGATGTTGAGGATACGGACTCTGACAACGATGGTAAAAAGGACGGCGAGGAGGCCTACGACCTCGATGGCGATGGCACTCCTGATGTTGTTCCGAGCGGTGAGGACGACAACTCGAATGGAATCGACGATGCGTTTGAGCAGTTTACCTCACCTGACACCTTAAACAGCTCCTATATTGGCGAGAATAGCCCTCCGCCGTGCACATCGACATCGCTTGTTGCGCCGAAGGCTCGCTTTCTTAAGCGGCTTGCAGCGCTGGCAGATCGGGTGCCTCAGTTTACAGCCCGTGCTCGGGCGTGTGGAGCGAAGGTATCAAACGGTTCTGTCAATGCTGCTGCGGCCCTCCGCGCTAGTATGGTGCTCCAATTGACAGCCTCATTCCCGGATAAGGCTCTCTTGTGTCCCGCACAGGTATGTCCGCTGGAGAAAACCGCTCCGACCAAGGCTTCTCTCCTGCGCTCTACCAGTAAATTGTTTGTATACGCAAAGAATGCAAAGCGGAGCGCGCAGCGAGCTTGCGCCACCTCCTTGAAGCCCGAAACTGGGTCTCGGCGTGATTCGAGACCGACCACTGAGGTGTATCGAGCGCAGCTTGAGAAGGAGATTCGGCGGCTTCCAAAGACACGGAGTGCGTGCGAGTAGCGCTCGGATGTCATCGAGTTTGTCCTCGCTGTCCTAGCGGATCTTGTTCGACCACGTAGGCCGTACAGAAAAGAAACCTGCACTATGCGTCCAGGTAGTGCTGGACTAGGGAAAACATCAAGCTCTGACCAGCTCCGGGGAGAGCGATTGCAATATCTCGCTCTCGTTTTCAACGAAGACGCGGTGCCCCCTCTGGTGCAAAATAGCAACCGTGTCGTGGTAGCCAACCTCTAGAAGGGCGTTCAGGTACTCGGAGTCGAGTGCAACATAGGACATGACCTCGTAGGCTAGGTCCTCACCGAGCTTGTTCTTTACCAGTACGAAGAAGGGCCAGAGAGCCCCGCATGAATCCATAAAACGCCTCCGATTGGACCCCACAGCCTGCTTGAGAAATGGCCCCAAGGCAGTTGACGGCTTGATCGTCAGCGTCTCTGGGGGGCGCATGCAGAAGGTGTCGTCGTCGGCTGGAACCTCCCAGCTTGGCCGGGTGTCGTGCGGCTCTCCATAACGATCAAACCACCATGTGCGCCCTGAGACATCAATCACGATGATTCGATGAGCGCCAAGCCGAACAGCCGGATCTACCGGAATATTCTGCGAGATTCCACCGTCGACCAGTCTCACTGTGGCAGCTCCTGTGTCGATCTCGACCGGAGGGAGAAGCGATGGAAGCGCTGCAGAGGCAAAGCCGTGCTTAGCAGTTAATTCGGGGACGTAGCAGGTGTCGAATGTCGCGCCGCTGGTCTCATCAACCGTCATGTGGCGGTGCGAACTGAGAAAGAGGAGGGGTTTTCTTGTTGCACCCTCAAGGGTGGTCATTACACCGACTGCTTTTAATGTTGGGCAGCGGTTCTCTGGGGCGAGGCCACCGTGCGCAACCAGCTCCCTGTCGATTCGATTCCTAAGTGGTTCAGGGTCGAAGACTGCAAGGTTTGAGCTGTGTGGTCCGGGGTCGATGTACTGTTTGGCTGCGATCCGGAGAGCCCGAAGGAATGCCCGGGCGCGAGAGCCAGAGAAGGTGTTGTTGAAGTTGCGCTCTCGCCACATCTCCTCGAGGGTGGAGACGGCATGATTGATTCCGTTTTTGAGACATGCCGAAATCACAAGGCCGTTGATGGCACCGATGCTACTGCCGAGAATAGTTGAGGTGTTGTTGAGGTCTTTCTCTAACACTTGAGCGAGGGCCTTTAGCACTCCCGCTTGATACGCTGCTCGAACCCCGCCGCCGGACAACACGATACCGAGGTCACTGTGGGCAGCCTGCAGCGACTTGTGGAACTTAATGGCTTTCTGGTCTTCGAGCTGGGGTCTTCTCCGCATATTTTCCAGTTCTACGGGTTCTTTCCACCCTATTTCAGAAGGTCGGCTTAGCTCCTAATTCCTTAACAATCTGGCACTTTATTTGGGATGCCCTATCAGTTTAGATGCCGAACTGAGCCATTCGATTTGTAATAATCAACGATTCCTGATTATTATCATTAGGTTGTGCGCAGAGCGCAAGGGTAATAGGCCGATCTTATTGAGGCCTTGGGGGAGTGGAGAGAGTGCGGACAAGAGACGTTATCACTGTAGATGGACTAGGCGCGTCCGGTAAAAGTGCCCTGGCAATGTTGCTTTCAAGGCGATTAGGGTACCGGCACCTGAATTCCGG
>JBIJBZ010000062.1:0-16251 GCA_044344945.1 Bdellovibrionota bacterium
CAGCTGGTTGGCTTGCTCTACAAGAGGGGCAAGACCTAGCCGATTGCAAAGCAGTTCTAGAGGTCCTTAGTCGACACTCGATTGAGCTCTCCACGACGTCCGATCTGAGCAGCGTTGTGTTGATTGATGGGGTACCGAGGGATGAAGAATTGCACTCAGCCGAAGTGTCTCATGCCGCTTCGACCGTTGCGCAATACCAACCGCTTCGAGATCTCTTCGTTGAGACTCAGCGCAATGCATTCGCTCCAGGGGGCGTTGTAGCAGAAGGGCGTGACATGGGTACCATTATCTTCCCGGATGCGCGCCTTAAGTTTTTTGTCGAGGCAAACCTTGATGTTCGTGCGCAGCGACGTTTTGCCCAGTTTCAGGGAACTCCGCAGGAGCGGTCGCTTGAATCCATTCGGACTGCGCTGAGTGACCGCGATAACCGCGATGCAACTCGGAGCGTGGCGCCCACCAAGCCCGCAGAAGGAGCAATTGTAATCGATAATTCGAAGTCGCCGCTTGATGAGACGGTTGAGCGGATGTACCAAGTTGCTATCGAGGGGCTTCCGTCCCTGCGTTGAGGATGAACGCAATGAGACCCATCACGATATTGGCTGTCCAAGCTGCCAAGAGCGGAGGAAGCAGCTCTGCGCGACCCATTGAGATGCTGAACGAGTCGACGGCGTAGTACGCAAATGCGACAAAGATGGCCAGGATCGAACTGAGCGCCATACTACCCGAACGCGCGGGAAGCAGTGTAAATGGGAGGACAAGTAGTCCGGTTATAAAAATCACGAATGGCTGAGTAAGTTTGCCGTAGAGGTCGGGGAGGTACTGTTTTGTTGGGATGCCGTTGCCCTGCTGCTTCGAAATGAAATCGCGTAGCTCCACAAAGCTCATGGTGCTCGGGTCGTCATTAAATTCATAAAAGTCCTTTGGACTCTCCTGGATCGGTAGTGGAAGTGACCCTAGTTTTTCAATTCGAACTGAGTCGCCATTGAAATGGTACCGGGAGACGTTACGCATGTTCCAGCCCAGGCCTGGCGCTAACCACTGAACTGAATCCGCATCGGTCCGACGTATTACCTGCCAATCCTCATTTATCTCAAAATTGGAGAGTTTCTGTATCGACTTTGTCTTGGAGTTAAAGAGGTCAAAGGTGAAGAATTGATTCCCGCTTCGCCACCAGATGTCGGTTTGACTATAGCTACCCCGCTTATCCTTCTGTCGAATATCGAGGTTGTAGATCTCCTTCTGTCGGCGTTCGCTCATTGGAACGATCACCTCATTAAGTACGAATGACATCAGCGAGAGGATGAAACCCAAGATGATAAGGGGTCTTGCAAGCCAGATAACGGTTAATCCACTCGCACGCATGGCAGTGATCTCAGAGCTTTTGGAGAGAAGACCAAAAGTGAAGAGAGTCGCAAAGATGAGCGCTACCGGCAGCATTAAGGTGACCATGAGCGGTATCTTGCAGGCGAAATAGAGGATGATGAGCCAAATTGAGGCTCCTTCGCCTAGTACGTTATCGATGCGGTCGAAGAAGTCGACCATCAGGAACAGAAACACAAACATCGAAAGACCGATCAGAAAGTTTCTGAGTAAAAGGGTAAAGATGTAGCGGTGGAGGATCTTCATGAGGACTTGAATCTCCTTCGCAGCAACGTTACGCCTCGCGTAACGGCGCTGAATACCCCCTCGGATACCGATTGCCACTGCTCTGAGGTGATCTTTCGGACCAGGATTGCCGCGAGCATAGAGGCCAGGATATTCGGCAGCCACAATGCCAGGCCGACATGGATTTTTCCACCATCCGCAAGCGCCATCCCGACTGAGAAGATGCCGTAGTACACGACAAACACCACAAGCCCAAGTGTAGCCGCGAATCCGGCTCCCCAGGAGCGTTGTGTCCGTGGGGATGTTATTCCTATCGCGAAACCAATGAACGCCATAATCACGGAGGCGCAGGGCAGAGAGAGGCGTTGACCGTACTCGACTTTTGCACGTCTAAATTTTTTCTGTACCTCTTTTCTCTCTAGCGTTTCACCAAAGACTTGGAGCTGAGGCTCATCTGACTGTCGAAGTGAGAGCTTGTACTCTTTAATGACCTCGCGTAGGCGAGGTGTCGTAAGCTCACGCGCGGTTACCCCCTTTTTGTTCTCCTCCTTGAACTCAGCAGGATTGACACTCAAGCTGTTCGACGTAAAGGCTGTTCGGGTGTATTTTCCGCTCGCAGATTCGTGCGCAACCCCGTCACCAAGCAGGAGTGAGATAGTTTGGGCTGTTGCATCAGCTACGATTTTACCCCGCCTGGCTACAACCACTTTGCGCTGCGCGGCATCTCGTTTGTCATCAATGATGACGTGAGAGAGATCTCCACTGGCGTAATCGATCGTCTCAGCGTACAGCGTCATGTCGCCAAGTTTGTTGAACACGCCAGCAGTCAGACCTGAGGTGCTCTTGGATCGAGCGATATCAAACAGTGCCGTTGATAAGGTCTCAAAGCCCCAAGGCCGGAGCACTGTTGAGACGATGAGCCCAATAACGCCCACGCCGATTGCAAATGCTCCAATCGGTTTTAGAAATGAGGCTAGTCCCACGCCGCTGGCCTTAACGACCACGATTTCGGAATCTCCGCACATGCGCGAGAAGGCGAGCATCACCCCCAGTAGAGTTGCCATTGGAAGGGCAATCTCCAGGAACGTGGGAATAATTGCAAAAAAAACGGTCGCTATCTGGCCGAGGGCAACGCCTCGATTCACAATAAGCGAGGTCAGCTTGAGCATTCGGAGCGTAAGGAGGAGACCTGTGAAGGTGAGGAGGCTGATGCTGAAGAACACCAGAACCTCTTTTAAGATGTATCGGGAGAGTATGCGCACGGTATCTGTCGCTCGGGTTTAGGTTGGGTCCTGATGCTTGGAGGGTATCGCTTTTTCCCGCACCACGCCACTGGGCGCTCGTCATGCACGATCCAAAAAAAAAGGCCCGTAAGGGCCTTTTTCTAGAACAAAGATGGGCGATTACATCAACCCTGGTCCCTTGCGGAGACGAGCCTCGTCCTTGCGCTGCTTCTTACGAGCCTCTTTTACCTTGCGCTTGCGACGCTCAGATGGCTTCTCGAAGTAACGACGGGACTTGAGCTCCTTGAATAGCCCTTCCTTGATGAGCTTTCGCTTGAGGATCTTCATCGCCTTCTCGATGTTGTGAGAGACCACTACTTCCATCGCTCCGGCGCGAGCGCGATCATCTCCTGCTGCGGACGAGTAACGACCGCGAGGTGCATCCGAGCTACCCTCCGATGAACCTTCTGCGCTGCGTGGCCTTGAAACTGGCTTATCTGACTCGTTTTGTCCGCTCATATCCCCAACTGCTGTACTCACTGTTATCCTCGTACTACCTGTACATCGACTCTATTTTTGATGGCACCGTGGTGAGCCATCAAACGGAGCTTGTAAAGCCTCTCGGGCCGCTCCAAATACGTGGAGTTTCTAGCAAAAAAGTGGGTGGTAAGTAAAGAGAGGGAACTGCTAAGGGGGTTTTCCGCGCGGTCTCTGAGACGAGGTGGAGAATACGCGAGTGATTCTAGTTGGTTAGCGGGGGGCTACAGGTCGGCCGCCGACCCGCTACGCCTTGGAGAGGGTGAAAACCGTGACTTCGGCCGGGCAATTAACACGGAAGGGAAGCCCGACAACGCCCAGCCCCCTCGAGGTGTAGATCCATCTGTCGTTTACGCGCTGCATTCCCGACACAAAGCGCCGGTCAACCACCTGAGCGGCGATCGGTCCCAGGATCGGCAGCACGATCTGACCCCCGTGCGTGTGTCCACACACAGCCAAGCTAAACGGTGGTTCAGGGCGTGCAAGTAGAGCTGAGATGTAGTCGGGATTGTGACTAACGATCAACCGAAACGATCGTCCGGGTTGTAGCTCTCGCTCAGGGGGAAGCTTCGGCAACCCCGTTAAGTAATCATCAACTCCAAAGAGATGGAGGCTCTGTTCACCGCGGGCGATCGTAACCTCCTCATTCACGAGAATGCGGATATCCGGATATCCGCGTATGATACGTTCAAAGGTTGGAAATGAGTTCCAGTGATCGTGATTTCCGACAACACCAAAGAGTCCATCCCTGAATCGCTTCCCCACAAAACATTCGCCGAATGTCGTGTAGATCTCAGGTATCGCCTCCTTCTTCGACATGCCGGCGAAGCGCTCGTCTCGAATGATGCCACACCCCTGCCAAAGATTGACCTCGTTTACGAGGATGTAGTCGCCACCGAGGACTAGGAGATCGATATCACTCTTTGATACCTCCTCAATCGCTCGGCGTACCCACTCGTGTGGAACCCAGACGCCGAGATGCAGGTCCGTGATAAATCCGATCTTGTAGCCGTTAAAAGCAGCGGGCAGATCGGGAAGTGATACGGTGACCTGCTCTGTTACAAAATCTCCGGTCCAACCACTCGCGCCGAGATCGCGATACAGGAGCCCTGCACTTGCGGCAGAGCCACCGAGAAAAGCTGTTCGTAGGAAGGCGCGGCGTGATATCATCGTACAGTAAGCCGGAGTGTACGCCTGATCTACGCTCTCGTCGAGGTGCGGTATTTTGCATCTGCAGCAGGAGCGACCCTATTTCTTCTTGTGCGCCTTTCGTGCCCGAATAGCCTCGGCCTCAGCGGGGTCGAGTAGTGCGTTGATATACCCCAGTGCGCCGTACCCCATGACTCCTGGCCCGGCGACGTTTGCATCCACGACAACGCCATCGTAGCTCAATAGTAACTCCTTGGTCAGCTCCCGTTTGTTGAATGAGAGGAAGGGGGCTTTGCCGTTGCGGCGCTCTTGCCGGAAGTAGAAGAGGAGATCGGTGCTCTGTGCTACGCCGTGTTTAAGGAGTTGGTGTTCCAGTGCGAAGAGGAAGCTGGTGCCAATTAAGAGGATCCTCCGCGGCTTTGCAAAATTCGCCTGCGGATACGAATCTAGGTATGGGGCTGGCCGCATCACTTGCTCTGGTAAGAGCAGGTTTGCAATCTCGAGGAGATCGGTCTCCGGATCCCTCGGAGGCATCTCCATGTGGTATGCCTCGCATTTCAAGCTCGGTGTCGGCTCGCCCCATGCGGAGGCGAGGCTCTTACTTACCTCCCGGGCAGCGATACATGCGCCGACCTCGTTCCAGTGTGAGCCGGTCGGCTCAAAGAATCGAAATGGTGTTCGTTCAGAGGGGTTATTGAGCATCTCATACGCGTTTATAACCGTGGGCTGATACTTGGCGATCATCTCCTGAGATACCGAGTATGAACTCTCAGGTAGCGAGGCGCTCAAGTATTTTGCAGGTAGGAGCTCTGGATAGAGCGCCAAAATATTGGGATTGATAACTGCAACGAGCGGAATCCTGTGCTGAGCGAGTAGATCCTGCGCTTTCTTGAGGGCTTTGAAGGTCTTGGCGATCTTCTTGCGCGGTGGTGGTGTCTTGCGAGTAATTGAGCGCAGGTACATTGGCTGCCACAGGTAGCCCTCATTTCCGCCTTGAATTGAGGTCCCATAATCGAGAGAGATTTCACCGACAGTCGAATAGACGATCTGATTCATCACTTTGATTGACCACGACCAGAGCGGTTGAGCGCGGGTCGCCCAGATCTCAAGATCTGGTTGGTACTTACCGCGTCTTACTTGCTTCCATGATGGCTTCGGAAAAGGATAGTGAGTGTTTAAGCCCTTCAACGGAGTGCGTGGAATAGGCACAACCTGGCTTACAAGCGGTACGAGCATCATGAGCGCTATCGATGCGACCGTTGCCAACTTCACTATTCGGGAGAGTCGGGTAGGTTCCATCGCCTAAAACTGAAAATAGATAAACGGTGAATATACGCCGGCTTCCATCGCGAGAACGCTAAGGATGAAGAGGAGCACGAGCGCTGGATACAGAATCGGCGCCTTCGCATAGAGGGGAAGCTGCTCTCCAGAGCGATTTCGCGCTTCGAGCGCAGGCTCAACGAGCAAGCACCATGTAACAGCAACGATAAGCACCGAGAGCCCAGCGTCGCTGATAATCGAGGCGCGTGAAACCTGATACCTGACAGCGAGCTCTCCCCCGAAACCACACAACCGGGCCCAACGCGCCAGGGCGTCACCAAGGGTGTCCGATCGAAAGAGCACCCACCCGAACATGACGACCACCGTCGTGATAGCTCGGCGAAGGAGCGCTGAGAGTTGCAGGTAGGCTTGACCGAGCGCAGTTCTTTCGAAGGCCAGAAAGAAACCGTGGTATGCTCCCCAGACGATGAAAGTCCAATTTGCTCCGTGCCACAATCCAGAGAGTAGGAACACCGTCCAGAGGTTCAACATCTGTCGGGCAGCTCCAACGCGATTACCACCGAGGGGTATGTAGAGGTAGTCACGCATCCAGCGGGAGAGCGACATGTGCCATCGACGCCAGAACTCGGTAATCGAGCCGGAGAGGTAAGGGAAGTTAAAGTTCTCCGGGAAACGGAATCCAATCAATAGTGCAAGTCCCACCGCCATCGAGGAGTACCCTGCAAAGTCGAAGTAGATCTGCATCGTATAGGCCAAGGTTCCAATCCAGGTATGAAGCACTGAAACGTTCCAGGGGTTGCCGCGGAATACGTGGCTTGCAACCGTGCCCAGGGGATCGGCGATGAGGAGCTTCGCTGAGAGCCCGAGCACGAACCTCCACACTCCCTCAGCGATAAGGTCGAAGCTCACACGACGACCTCTAATCTGGGTGTCAATCTCGTGGTATCGAACGATCGGCCCAGCGATTAATTGCGGGAAGAAGGTGATGTAGAGAAGATACTCCCCAAAGCCCCTGGTCGGCTGAGATTTCCCGCGAAAGACATCAACGACATAGCTTATCTTATGAAAAGTGAAGAAGGATATGCCGATCGGAAGCACAATCGAGGTCCAAGCGGGTGGCGTCGTGCCGAAGAGCGAAGCCAGGTGCGATACCTGTTCAACGAAAAAGTTCGCATACTTGAAGTAGAGTAAGAGCCCCACGTTGAGTACTGTCGAGAGTACTAGGTACCAGCGGCGCTGACGTTGTGTGGAACTGGCTGCAAGCCTACGCACAACGATGTAGTCACAGAGGCACGAGGCCAAAAAGATGGGAAGAAAACGCGGGGCTCCCCAGGCATAGAACAGAAGGCTCGCAAGCGCTGTATAGAGATTCTTGGCGCGCGCTGGCATGACCCAGTATCCCGCTAGAAAAAGGGGCAGGAAGTAAAACAAGAAGAGAGCTGAGCTAAAAACCATAGCGGCGTTTGTGGATAGTGTAGAAGAGAGTAAACGTCCTGAACGGTTGTGTAAACAGGCCAGCCAGGTGAGGTTCAGTCGGTTGCAAGCGGTCTCAGCTTGCTGCAGCCGCGCAAATAGCTAAGTCTAGAGCCCCCGAGTATTGACGGACCTTCGGGTAGTCGAGGCGCGCACCCTGGTCTGCCAAGCACGTCGTGACCGATAGCTTCGCACGGCCATGGCCCATCCGCCGCTCTGGATCCATGCATTCATCGCAGGAATATCTGGGTGTCTCGCTTCAAGTCGCCGGAACTCGCTACCGTGCCAAAGCCGCTTTCCGCGTGGGGATCGTTCAACGTGCTCGCCAATCGCTGCGTGGCACATCTCGTGATAGAGCACGGGGGCGATCCAGCAACTTGCGGTCGGCTCAAAAAGTTCCCGAGCAACCATTACGCGACGTGCCCTGATGTTGCAGGATGCCAGCACGCGCTTCTGGGGACGGTGGGCCCAGGTGACAGTATAGGAATCAAGATCCTGAATCTCAGGAAAAAACTCCGCGCGGAGATTGCGCCACACCGTATGCAGAAACTCATCGCTCGCATACACCCGCATGGACCGCGGAGGAGCGGGCCTCGAAAAAAGAAGGGTAAGTTGTCTCCGGATTGAAAAACGAGGCGGCACTACAGGTCGTCTCCCTTGAAATCAATCAGAAAAATTCCACCGATAAAGTCCGCGAACTCATCCAGACAGACTCCACCGTATGCACCGACAAGAAGCACGTCAGCACCGAGTCCGATCTCCCCCTTGCATACCTCGCGATCTGCGGACTGCTTGAATGCAGGGCTTATTCCGATCTCGTTCGATGTTTCAACCAGGGCCGGAAACTGTCGACCGAAATCTCCAACACGGAGTGATACGGGGGCCATCTGGCGGTAGCCGGCTTGTGCATACTTGGTCACTCGCACAACACCGCCTATTGACGACCCGACTCCGACGTCGACCCGAAAGACATCAATCAGATCCATGACTCGATTCGGGATGTATAGCAGCACCTCTGACCACCACGGGGTGCCCTCGTTTACCTGCGTAGGACCAAGAGCACCCCAGGGCTCTTTTGGGCTGGTTGGCACGAGATCCTGATACCCC
This sequence comes from Bdellovibrionota bacterium, assembly GCA_044344945.1. Classification (GTDB taxonomy): domain Bacteria; phylum Bdellovibrionota_C; class UBA2361; order UBA2361; family OMII01; genus OMII01. The sequence goes on from JBIJBZ010000062.1 coordinate 8,376, forward strand.
GGTTGGATCGCAATATCGTCTGCCCGTACGCGCGGTGCAAGCAACGCGATCACGCTTAGTACGATTAGTATGGCGAGCTGGAGGCGATAGTTTGATTTCATGCCGAGCAGGATAGCACTGACGATGCGCAAGCGTCAGCAGGGAAAGCGCCCTGGTTCTGTGTTCTATCGTGCTACAAGTATCCCGATAAGCTCACTGTGGTAGGTCTGCGGAAACATATCGAGAACCTTAATCGAGACAAGCTCATAGCCCCGCTCTGCGAGTATCTGCACGTCCCTGGCGAAGGTTGGTGGGTAGCAGCTTACGTAGAGGAGTCTTGGGGATTTGTCCGCTTGGAGCCGCTGGCACACCTCAAGGGCGCCGCCCCGTGGTGGATCGAGAACAATGGTCGCATCGGGCGCGTTCTTCTCAACCCATTTTTCGCAGCTCTGATTGTGGAACGTGAGTTGTTCGGATACCCCGGCTTCCTTTGCGCGCCACTGCCCAAACTGAACGAGGTGTGGATTCAATTCAACTGCGGTAACCGTCTTTCCCGCGAGCGCAAGAGGAATCGAGATGTTGCCAGCGCCAGCGTACAAGTCTGTGACCGTCGGTGTGCTGACGTTGTCGATCAGGTATTGAATCATCGCATCGTTTGCAAGTTTATTGTTCTGCGAGAAGTGTCCGACCGGGGGAGCATCCTCAGCTATCTCGCACGCGCGAAAGACCGGTTTGTGGCGATAGTTTACCTGGAGATGGGGGTAGCGCTCGCATAGGGTTTTAAATGCCAACTTCGGAGCGAGCGTTTGCATCGCCGAGTCGTTTCGCGGGTGCACTTCGAATGCGAGATGGATCGTTCCCTCGTGATCCTCCACCGTTACGGTTTCGATCTCTGGTGCGCACTCTTTAATGAGGAGGAGATTCTCGCCGAGAAATGCATTGATCGCCGGAGTGGAGATCGGGCAGGTCTCAATCTCAACGATTGAGCGGCCATTTTTGCGATAGAGTCCGAACTCACGCTTTTTGTTAATGTGAAACGACATGCGGCGACGGTACTCAAATCCGGGGAGATCGGGTGCAAGGATAGAGATCCCTTCAGTTGCTGTTATTCCGCCGTGAATGCGCAGCAGACCTTCGACCATTCCGGCCTTGAGAGAACGTTGCTCGGCGAGTGGAATGTGTTGGAGATCGCATCCTCCGCACGAGTCGAAGACGGGGCAGCGTGGTGAAACTCGGAGTGGAGATGCTTTCGTAATCGAGACGAGCTCAGCCTCGCAGAAGCTCTTCTTGTTCTTGGTGATGCGGGCGTTGACAACCTCTCCGGGGATAGTTCCGTGTACAAATGCCTTCTTACCTTTGAGAATCTCAGGGGCTGTAATTGTTCCCACGCAGGCTCCACCAGTAGCGAGGCTCGTCAGTTCGACGGTGATTTCAGTCGGTTGTGCGTTCGCGGAACTCATAGACGGTGAGGTTACCTGGTAACGGGAAGGATGTCACGTTGAGGGACAGCCCCTAGCCCTGTGGCAGGAGTTTGCCAAAAAGAGATCGAAAATTACGTTCAACTTGGCTGGCAAAGGTGGAAAGGGGGGTTGAGCGCAGCGCAGCGACGCCCTCGTATACATGCACGATGTTGGCAGGGTGATTTAGGCGGGCGCCGTCACTGGTAGACTGCAGATGATACCCGTCGAGATTCTCGGGTAGGTTCTGATCGGGAGCATCGGTCTCAACAAGGAGGCGATCTTCCGGGATCTCCGCGAAAACCCGCAACTTCATCTCGCGTCCCGGTTTGAGGAAGAAGCCCGGGCAGGAGAAGTACCCTCCGAGCTTTGCAAACGGCTTAACCATCTCAAGTGGGCCGCCATAGGAGTGTAGAAGGAATCCGCAACGAGGCCTCGGATACTTCGTCAGCAGCTCAAGCAAGCGGCCCCATTTGCGCAGGCCATGAATCGAGAGGGGGAGATCCCGCTCTGCTGCAATCTGGAGCTGCTCAAGAAAGATCCGCTCTTGCAGCTCTGGGTCAAACTCCTTTCTCCATCCGTCGATTCCGACCTCACCAACTCCTGATGGCACACTGTCCAAAAACTTCACGAGCTGCTCCTTCCATTCTCTCGGAAGGTCGTTGCAGTGCCAGGGGTGAACGCCGAAGCTTGGCACCACGAAGCTATTGTTGCGGGCAAGCTCAAGAACCTGCGGCCAGTCACTCGGCGATGAGCCGTTGACCACTGACCACTGCACATCTCGCGCGGTACACTCTTTAACGAGATCGTTGCGCATCGCATCGAACCGTTCATCCTGGAGGTGGTTGTGTGAGTCAATAAATCCCATAACTGTTCAGGCTGCACCAACGTACTGTGAAGCGGTGTGATGAAAGAATGCAAGTGAACTTGAAACGGCTCGTTGTCTGGTGGTGCTTAGAAGCCCGTCCAAACCAAGCGCGCGAGTGAGAGGGGCACCGATCTCAAGCACTTCAGACGGGCTGCGATCGCTGTAGAGATCGCAGATAAATGAGACGACTCCGTTGACTAAGTCGGAATCGCTGTGCGCTGCAAAGTAACAGCGACCGTTCTTTACTTCGCCTTTTAGCCACAACCCAGAGAGACATCCTGGCACCTTGCAGGCATCGGTTCGTTCTGAGGTTTCAAGGGCGCGGTGTAGACGCGGCCGCTCCATCAGCCACTCAAGGCGTTCTTCGGCGGTGCTCAGGGATAGCAGCTCGTCGACAAGCTCACGGTGGATGGGATTTGTAAGGTAGTGCGCGGGGATCTTCATAACCTTCCTTGTGGCCCTGTATTGTACCACAAAGGGGTCAAACCGCGAGAAGGTTGTTGTTTTTAGGAGGCGGATGCGCAGGCGGAGTGTGAGCGATACTACGCCGCAAAAGATTGGGGAGGGCTTGGTTCTGCGCGCCCCGAGCGTAGTGTGCTACTGCGGCATCTTAGGATAGGAGACCCTCGAAGCATATCCCCCAACAGGTCTCGCCGAGGAGACCCGAAGTGTTCAATCGAGCATTTCTGCTGAGGCAGCTGGTGCACAAGCGACGGAATAAGCATCCGCGTCTTCGTTTTTGCACACTCTTTCGGACGATTGCCGCACATCAAGGAAGGAGAGCATCTGTCCCATCGAAATGCTAACTGCTCGTATTCCAACTCGCCTGCCGACGATTACTTCGCAGATCCTCTTGCGACCATCTTTACTGAACAAAATCCGGGAACTCGTGGTCTGGGTTCTTCTCGCGCACGTACTTCTTCTCCCATTCGGCAGTCAGGAGGAGCACCACCCGGCCGCGCGCATCAAGCGCTAGCATTGAGTTCATCGGTAGAGTTAAGGTGTTCACGTCACCCACCACGTAGATGCTGAAACGGTAGGGTAGGAAATCAACGTTCGTCTTGCAGCCGTACTCCTCTTGCAGGCGGAATTGAAGCACTTCGAACTGAAGCTTTCCAACTGCGGCAACGAAGGGTGGATTGTTCGGGTACTTGTAGGAGCGCAGGATTTGAACTGCTCCCTCGCTCGCAAGTTGCGCCACACCCTTTTCAAACGATTTAAGTCGTAACGAGTCAGCCGGCCTGATTTGAGCCACGATCTCCGGTGGGAATTGAGGCATCGGTTTGTAATCGAATCCACCCTCAAGCGAGACGGTATCGCCAATAGCGAATGCTCCAGGATTGATTACGCCGACAATATCTCCCGGATATGCCTGGTCGACGGTGTTGCGATCCTGAGCAACGAGACTGTACGAACGGGAGAGGCGAAGCTCCTTGCCGCTTCTATGGTGTTTGACCACCATGTCTCGCTCGAAACGTCCGGAGCAGACCCGCATGTAGGCCATGCTATCGCGGTGCTTGGGGTTCATGTTCGCCTGTATCTTGAACACGTATGCGGAGAAATTACGCTCGACAGGATCAATAGAGACCTCTTCACCGGTTTTTGTTCGAGCATCGTAGGCGTGCGGCGCCGGGGCGAGCTTGGCGAAGTGATCAAAAAAAGGCTCTACTCCAAAGTTCGTTAATGCCGAACCGAAGAAGACGGGTGTCACCTCGCCACGCAGGAAAGCCTCCTGCGTAAAGGGATTTCCTGCAGTTGCCAAGAGATCGAGCTCCTCTGCTAACTGCTGGTGTTGTTCGGTGCTAATCGCACCACTAGAGACCGCTTCATCGAGGTGCATCGACACAAATGCCGCTTTGCCGGCACCACCGATATCGGACTTTGTAAAAAGCACAACTTCGCGGGTTGCCGGGTACACGATGCCTTTGAATGAGCTACCGCTACCGATGGGCCAGTTGATGGGTGAAGCAAGGATACCGAGCACCTCTTCCACCTCTTGCAGCAGCTCCAGAGGGTCTTTGCTGGGAAGATCCATTTTATTGATGAAGGTTAAGATTGGGGTCCGCTGCATCTTGCACACTGCAAAGAGCTTACGCGTCTGCGCTTCGACTCCCTTGGATGCATCCAGCACCATCACGGCGCTATCGGCTGCAGTTAGGGTTCGGTAGGTATCTTCACTGAAGTCTTGATGCCCTGGGGTGTCGAGTACGTTAATGATTGCATCCTTGTAAGCGAACTGCATCGCTGAGGCGGAGACGGAGATTCCACGCTCCTGTTCGAGCGCCATCCAGTCTGAGGAGGTTGCTTTACCACCCTTACGGGCGCGCACGCGGCCGGCCGTGTGAATCATTCCTGAATAGAGCAGGAGCTTCTCGGTCAAGGTGGTCTTACCGGCATCCGGGTGGCTAATAATAGCGAAGGTTCGGCGCTTGGCGGCCTGGGCTTCAACCTCTTTTTGAATAGCGATATCTGACATAGCCCCGAGAGGCTAGCACACCTTACAATTCTGCGAAATCAGGGCCAAAAGCGCCGCTTTGACGGGAAATAGCACTAGTACTGGAGCGATCTAATCGGGCGGTATCTCTTGCGTGTCAACTGTGCTAGCCTCCCGGTAGCAGGGTGGTGAGAAAAGACTTCCTGTTGCGCATTTCAATAGTTTGACTGTAACTGCGTTGGAGCTGCCGAAAGTATCCTTAACGTATCTCAGATGATACGCCTCCGCCTTGTTTCGTCAAAACTGTCAAGATGCTCACTACGGAACCTTTTTTCACCACCCTGCTAGATGACAGCATGGGCAAAAGGTCGTTACAGCTGTCTTTAATGTACTAAGGAGTTCTAATGGACAGCTTAAATCTCGTTGCGCAGAACATGGTGGTTTCGTTCCACTACACCCTCAAAGATAAGGAGGGACAGGTTCTTGATTCCTCCGAGGGTGGAGAGCCCCTGGCGTACCTACATGGGTATGGACAGATCGTGGCCGGCCTTGAGAATGCACTTCTCGGGAAGACTGCTGGCAGCAAATTCGCGGTTACGGTTGATGCAAAGGAAGGATACGGTGAACGCCAGGAGCAGCTAGTTATCTCAGTTCCAAAAAGTGAGTGGACCTTACCGGCCCACGTAGGTGCAGGCGAGATCGTAGAACTTCAGTCCCCTGAGGGTGACGTGATTCCAGCGCGGATCGTGGAGATTAACGACGCGACTGTTGTGCTCGACGCAAACCATCCGCTCGCGGGCGAAGCGCTCTTCTTTGAGATTGAACTCGTTGAGGTTCGAACGGCTACCCCAGAGGAGTTGTCGCACGGTCATGCACACGGCCCAGGCGGACATCACCATCACTAATAGCGGCGAGTCAACGGATCGGCATCGTGCACGCTAGGAAGCGTTATGATAATACCGCATACCGCACTCTCGTCTGAAGTCTTGATGGCCATCATCGAAGAATTCGTTACTCGCGAGGGTACCGATTACGGGATGGTGTCTTACTCGTTGGAGAGTAAGGCAGCCTCCGTTATGAGGCAGCTTGAAACGGGCAAAGCAGTGGTAGTCTTCGACCAGAAAACCGAGAGCTGCGATATCGTTATGAAGGGCACTGCACGCTACCGTAGCGTGGTGGAAGCTGGCTTAATCGAGGAATCTGAGTCGGAGTGAGTATGACGGTGGATGTTGTGTGGCGATTGCATCTTGCCTGGTTCCTGCTTGCGACTTCGGTAGCTGGATGTACGGTGAAGATGCCCGAAGCCGCAAAAGTGCCCTCCGATCAACTTGCAATAGTCTCATTCTCACGCGGAGGGCCGGAGGTTGATATTCAATCGGTTACCCTTGATGGGCACCCGCTCTCATGGACTTCGGACTCGGCGCAGGTGGCCCCAGGAGCACACTCCGTTTCAATAGCATATGCAATTACCGTGACTGACATGTGTGACGGAATCCAGGAACGGTGCCCCACAACGATTCTTCGTGGTAGCTGTAGCGGAGATTTTTCGTTAGCTCCTGCGGAGCAGGCAGTTGTTGTATTAGATCCGTCCGGTGGCACGATGCAAGCTTCAGTGCGGCCACCGCGGAAGTTCGGAGATCTATTCGCTGATGCGCCTGCCCCAAAGGCTCGACTCACCTGTTCGAGTACTTCACCGGCGCAGAGTTCGTACACCAGGTCTGCAATGTAGATGGCGCAGAGATTTTGTGGATGTGGAGTGGTAGCGATGTCAGGTTCGGCGGTGCGTAAACGTTCAGGAGAGGGGCTCTGGTGGGTAGACCTCACGGATGATGAATTGATGAAGGTTCGCATGTGTGATCTGAACCTCACGATTGCGGCAACGGCGCTTGAGGGGCGAATCGCAAAGGTGCAGGCAGAACTTGAGGCTCGCAATCTCAGATTTCGACCTCACTATTGGCTCTCTGACGAGTGGTTCTCGCCTGATGGAATCCCAGGAATCGCCATACCATTCTACTTGGCTCATCCGCGCCTCGAGCGCTTGGAGCGTTCGCAGCTCCTTGAGGTAGAGGGCGGGGATGAGGCATGGTGTCTCAAGATTCTTCGCCACGAAGTTGGACATGCGATTGAGAATGCCTTTCGCACGAGGCGCAAAAAGCAGCGACGCACCATTTTTGGCCCCTCTTCGGTTCCGTACCCCGAGTACTATTCTCCGCGACCGTACAGCAAGAGCTTCGTGCTACACCTTGATCCGTGGTACGCGCAGAGTCATCCTGATGAGGATTTCGCCGAGACCTTCGCGGTGTGGTTGACGCCGAATTCGCAATGGAGGGAGCGTTATGCTGGGTGGTCTGCGCTTAAGAAGCTTGAGTACATGGACGCTCTCATGCTCGAGCTCGCTGGCAAGAATCCAGCTATCACAAATACAAAAACCCTCGATCCGATCGAGGAGCTGGAGAAAACTCTCGGTGAACACTACGCGCATCGGCGACAGAAGTACGGCAAGGAACACCCGAGCTTTTACGACAAAGACCTTCGATTTCTATTCTCAGATAGGGCTGAGTACTCAAAGAATCAGTTGGCGTCCCGTTTTATCAAGCGAAAACAGCGGAATATCCGCTCTGTCGTTTCTCGCTGGACGGGAATCTACCAATATACTATCGATAAGGTATTGGAAGCGATGATCGTTCGGAGTTCGGAGTTAGGTTTGCGATTGATGCTTTCTGAGGAGGAAACCCTCAAGCAGTTTACGGTGCTCCTCACGGTTCAGACGATGAACTACCTCCACAGTGGCCGCCATCGAGTAGCGTTATGAAGAGGCTCAAAGTCCTCTGTTTGACACATGAAGACCTCGTACCACCGGCGGACCTGCCAAGTGGGGTGGATTTTCATGACCGCGAGTGGCGAACGGAACAATACGTATTAGCTACGCTCACGAAGTTGGGGCATGAAGCTCGGGTTCTGGGAGTCCGCTATGACCTGGGCGTTCTGCGTGCCACGGTAGAGGAATTCAAGCCCGATATTGTGTTCAATCTCCTTGAGGAATTTCACGATCAACCCCTCTACGACCAGAACGTGGTTGGATATTTAGAGCTCATGCAGATCCCGTACACCGGATGTAATCCGCGCGGTATGGTCTTG
>JBIJBZ010000177.1:0-6358 GCA_044344945.1 Bdellovibrionota bacterium
CTCAACGTATCTCAGAGGATACGCTTCCGGTTTTTTCGTTGGCTCCGCCTTGTTTCGTCAAAACTCTCAAAATGCTCACTACGGAACCTTTTTTCACCACCCTGCTAGTACACTCCCTTTCTATTTACCCCAACCATCTGCGAGGCATACATTCGTTGATCAATTGGACGCAGATTGCGACTATGCCCGCTCGTAATGATCGGATAGTGGGGCAGCTCCGTCAGCATCTCAACGATCGTATCGCCGACACTATCGTCACACTCCCAGTCAAGCCGCCTCGGATCCGGCAAGACAAAGGGCTTTGAGAAGTTTCGCAGCGACTTTTGGCGCTCCATGTTGAAGTAGAACTCAAAGTAGGAGAGCACCAACTCGCGGGGGGTCTTATAGATGGGCTCTCGGAATCGGAGCCCTGGAAAATTTGACTTCGCAACTGCTCCCCATAGCCCACGCCACCGGAAGGCGCAGATCATATGGTCATCATCACGAGTAGCACAGAGATCAATCAGCGCCGGAGGATACCCGGCTCGCCGCAAAGCGGCAGCCGCCAACAACGAGCCATCAAAACAGTGCGCTTTATTGTCTCGCAAGGCAGCCCGAGCCGAGAGGTGCCCATCCTCACACCGGTACGGCAACGCATCCAAAAAGTCCTGAACTCTATCGGGCGAACGCAATCGTCCAAGGATCGCGAGTTCGCGTTTGTTCCACATACTACATTCTCTATTGTAGTCACCCAAGTGGAGCGTACTACGGACTGGAATCCCTGACTACGGGAAGAACGCGCACGTTTTCTCAGTGATGTGGACGCTGCGGGATGATAAAGCGACAGAAGTTCTCCACATCACGCCCCTTCTCAAGAACTCCGCCAAGCTGATGCACCAGCGCTTTCACGATCTGCATCGACAAAGCAGCAGAGGGCTCCGATGCGGCGCTCCCCCCAACGCACGGGATTCCGTTATCACGAACCTCAAGAAGAATTCCCTCTGGCTGATTCCGCACGACGATCGTTACGCGGAGAGATGCCCCATCGGGAAGTGCAGCCGAGAGCCGATCCGTGAGGATCTCATTCATGATCAACCCCAGCGACGAAGCTACCTTACATGGCACAGAGACCGGATCAAGCCGCAGATCGAGCGCCGAGGATGAAGACACACCGGCCAGAGAACGAACGAGTTGCGCTGCGAGCTCAGAGATATACTCGTTAATCGGAACCTCAAACACCGAGGGGCTCCTTGAGAGTGCGTCGTACACGAGGGACATACTGAGCACGCGCTGCTCGCTCCGTTTCAGGATGGCCTTCTGCTCCGGCGTCACTGCTTGCCGCGATTCGAGTCGCAGGAGACTGCACACAACCTGCAGATTATTCTTGATCTGGTGATGGATCTCTTTGAGTACGCTCCGCTGCTCGAGTGCGGTGCCTCCATGTTGATCGTGCGATACTGGAGAATCGGTCGTCATATCAGGAGCTTAACCGCTTGGCAGTTCATCGTCCAACACTACCCTACCGGGGCGCTACAGAGAAGAAAAATTTGGCTGAACTCGCCTGAGTGCTGCCGGCGATCATACCTTGCTACTTACCCATAACTCCCAAAAGACACGACATCACATCCCAACAAAGCCAGGTAGCTAGCGAATTGGGGGCAAAGTTCCCGAGATGGAAACTGAAGCCCCCTCAGCGAGCCCGATCCGCGCGGTAGTTCCAGCGGCGAATTCCAACACGTACTGACTCGGAGCCGAAACAAATCGGGGGTCCTCCGTCAGGGGTGGAACATCCCGTAAGATTCCAACAACCTTCCAGTCACTCGATACAAACACAATATCGAGCGAAATCAGGGTGTTTTTCATCCAAAACGACTGACGCTGCTGCTGCTCAAAAAGGAAGATCATCCCCTCATTCGCCGCCAAGAACTTGCGAAACATTAACCCCTTGCCCCGCTCAGCTGGGGTAGCTGCGACCTCCATGGTGAAGCGCTCAGAGACTACTCCGGTCGGAGAAGTAAAGGTAAGGGAAACCTGCGGGAGGCCACTACCTGAGCGACAGGCACATAGTCCTGAGACTACAAGCACCGCTGCGAGAGCGCAAACCCACCGCCTCGCCTGCCGCGCTATGGCAGTTGAGATTGAGTCTTCCTGACACCGTTGCACTATGAGCCCTTAATGGCAGCTGTGAGCTGCGGCGCAACCTCAAAGAGATCTGCCACCAAGCCGTAATCGGCGACCTCGAAGATAGGCGCATCGGGATCCTTGTTGATCGCCACGATTACCTTAGAATCCTTCATACCAGCCAGATGCTGAATAGCACCCGAGATACCAACCGCGAGGTAGAGGTTTGGTGCAACAACCTTACCGGTCTGTCCAACCTGCCAGTCATTCGGTGCATACCCTGAATCGACTGCGGCCCGCGAAGCGCCAACTCCTGCCTTCAACGCATCGGCGAGCGGGAAGATAATCTTCTCGAAGTTCTCGGCAGAGGCGAGCGCACGCCCGCCACTCACAACTACCTCAGCATCAGCAAGCTCAGGGCGGTCGGCTTTTGACTGCTCAAAGGATACGATCTGACCAAATCGTGGCTGCTCATGCAGCTCCGGGTCCGCAGACAAACCAAGCTCCGCAACAGCACCTGGCGCTCCTTCCTTGGTGGCCGGAGCAAACGCAGTGCCCCGCACAGAGACAAGCCGCACTGCCGATAGAAGCTCTACGTCCGCAATGATATTTCCGGCATACATCGGTCGCCTAAGTGACCCATCGGGGTTAACGCCGATAACATCCGATGCCTGCGCACCATCTAGAAGAACTGCAACTCGCGGCAGGGCATCCTTACCTGAGCTATTCGCAAGGGTTACCACGACATCGCACCCCAGCTCCTTGGCGGCCAGAGCGATCGCCCGTGCATAGGGCTCAGCGCGATACTGCGCAAAGAGCGAATGTTCAGAGAATCGGACGGCGCTCACTCCGTGTTCCGAGATCTCCTTAGCGGCAGCTGCCGATCCAGCTCCGAGCGCTACTGCGGCGATCTCGCTACAGCTCCACGCGGACTTTAGTTGTCGAGCAGCAGAAAGCGCAGCCAAGGTCCCCTTGAGGACCCGACCATTATCGTGTTGAACAACGAGAAGAACCTTACCCATGTGACCTCAAACTTAAATTACCTTCGCCTCATTTCGTAACGCAGCAACGAGCTCCGCCACATCAGCTACCTTGCGACCCGCCTTGCGACCACCTGGGAGCGAGAGCCCCTTCACACGCAGCTTTACATCCTTTGACACACCCAGGGCGTCGAGACTCAACTCCTCAAACGGCTTCTTCTTTGCCTTCATCAGATTCGGAAGTGCTGCATACCTCGGTTCATTAAGACGTAGGTCCGTTGAAATCACACATGGCAGCGGAATCGAAATCGTCTCAAGCCCACCATCCACCTCTCTAGTGACGGTTGCGGATCCTCCCTCCACGACAACCTTTGAGGCGAAACAAGCCTGCGGCACATTGAGTCGCGCCGCCAAGAGCTGCGCCGTCTGATTCGAGTCGGAGTCTATCGCCTGCTTCCCTAGCAGGATCATTGAGTACTCACCCCGCTTAAATACCTCAGCAATGGCGCGTGCTGCGAGATCGGAATCAACTGGGCCATCGTAATTAACAAGGATGGCTGAATCAGCTCCCATCGCTAATGCATACTCAAGACGAGAACGAACATCGGCCGGGCCGATGCTGACGAGCACGATCTCTGTGACGACGCCCTTCTCTTTAAGGCGGATCGCTTCCTCGACTGCGATCTCATCGAAGGTGTTCAAGATCCATTTGATCCCATCAGTCTGAATGTTTGACCCGTCAGGGAGTAATTTAAGTTTAATTTGCCAATCCGGCACACGTTTTACAGGAACAAGTATCTTCATAATACCGATAATTTTAGCGCACGTAGGGTGTAACGACCAGCTCAAATTGAAACACTCCCAACGGATTAGATAGCAGAGAGACGGTATTTGATGCGGGAGTTGTCTATAGACCGCGAGACCGACTCCAAGATATCGCCCTGCCCGTCCCGATAACCGTTTAGTCCACCGTAACCAGGGTCTCAGAGAATGGAGGCCTCAACAGCCGACTCCGTACTACTCGCGCAGTTTGCGCCAAAACAGGGTGAGTCTTTTCAAGTCGACTGAGCTGATTGAGATGGTCTGCAGTCTGTCCGACCAGCCTCGCCACATCTCCATCAGCAACACCTGAGAGACGCAGAAGGCCCGAAAACTCAGCCCAACTCTCAGAGTCCATCCACTGAATGACCGTCAAGGCCGCATCGGGAAGAACAGCAACCTGAGAGGAGCTCGTTCCCTGATACGCGCTCCGCACCCGCTCAACCACCACACCCATCGCCTGAAACCTCTCCTGAGGGATCGGGTTCTGTTTGAGACGAAAATACGGTCGATGCGGATCCCCAGAGATACTTCCGACCAACCCCACCAGTTCATAGGTAGGGCAGTCCTCAAAGAGCCCATCCGAAAGCGCCTCGCCCAGTTCGAGCACAAGGCTAGTACAGAGCTCTGCCGCCCAATTTCCCTTCTCCGTTAAACTACCGCCCTCGACATACCCGAGGGTTCGCAATCCATCCAGAGCCAGGGCAAGCGCGGTCTCCTGCTTCTTCTCCAAAACATCCGCCTCTCGTAGAAGGCGCCTAACTCGCTTCTCCGCTTTCTTGCGCTTCTCCCCCTTGAGGGTTGAGTCTTCATCAATGCGAGCCTGCTCAGTCAGGGCCTCTTCGCGCAGCCGACTCGCGCCGTTACGATCGAGGAATGAAGCAAGGCTCCGCTCCACGGTATACTGGAGATCATCCACGTTACGATACTTGAGCAGATTCAAGACGGTAGATGGCGACGCGAAGTACGCTGAGCGCAGTGGCTCCGGTGGTCGCTTTGAGACCTCAAGCAGAACCCGGGCATCCGAGAACCTACTCGGTGTGATGACACACACCCCTACCGAATCCTTACCGCGTCGACCTGCGCGACCAGCCATCTGCTGAAACTCAGCCGACGAGAGCACACTAAAACCCTCTGAGCCACGCTTGCTGTGTGCGGTGATCACTGCTGTACGCGCGGGAAAATCAACGCCCGCGGCAACAGTGCCCGTGGCAACCATCAAACGCAACATGCTTCGAGACATCAGCTCCTCTAAGAGGAGTCGCCAGATTAAAAGCTGCCCAGCATGATGCGCTCCGACACCAGTCGTGATAAGCGCCTGATACTGCGGATAAGTCGTAATAAAGGAGGGCTCAAACCCATACTTCTCGATAACCTTCTGCACCTCGCCCTCAATCTGGGCTTGACGCTCCTTGGGGAGCTGCGTCAAATCGTTTCGACTTAAACTCTCTACATCGGCATCGCACTGCTTACGCGCTGTTCGGAAGAGGATTGCAGGCAAGAGATCATCACGCTCAAGCTCTCGCAGGATAATATGAACCGGAAAATCAGTGTACATTAACCATTACCTCCCTCGGCGACCACGTGAACTACGATCACCTCGGCCACGACTGCGCGAGTCTCCACGATCGCCCCGACTACCCCGACCGCGTCCTTCGCGGTGCCTTCCTGAATCTCCTCGCACTCGCATCCCAGAATCATCGAGCTGCGCTGAGCCGTAAAAGTGTGAGACTTCGGGAGAGAGATGCCCTTTCTCATCACTGAGCGGAATTACACCAAATTTTGGGTGGAGAAACCCATAGCGCAACTCGACCGGACGCACCTTTTTCATCACGATGCGACACTCTTTATTGCGCGTCTCCTCAATCCACGCCGCAATCTCCTCGGCGTTCGAGATCGACGCTGAAAGCATCAGCAACGTCGATGAACTCGGCGTTAGAATAATACTCTCCTCCCACACCGCGCCGCGTTGTGGATCGGCGATGTAGTGCACCTCGTCAAGAATCACCAGCGCATAGCGGCCATCACCCCGGTACAATTCGTTTCGATAAATCTCGGTTGTGGCGATAACGACATCTGAATCACCCTCAATCTTTCGATCGCCGGTCAGCAACCCAACCGAGTACTTGGGGCCGAATGTGTGCTGAAACTCAGAGTACTTCGTGTTCGATAGCGCCTTGAGCGGCGTTGTATAGATCGCTCGCTTTCCCTGCTCTAGAAGACCCTTCATCGCCTGCGTTGCGATAAAGGTCTTTCCAGACCCGGTAGGTGCCACTACGAGCGTATCAATACCGTTAAGAAGATTATCGATGGCCTCTTTCTGGAAGTCATCGACCACGAACTCTGCTTTTGTCGGCACACCGATACCCGAGAGAAAGCGCTCTCGGGACTCTTGGATAGCCCTATACTTCATCATACTCATACTCAGGTAATTACGGTTGGTTCTATGGTAGGCGCCG
>JBIJBZ010000226.1:0-4571 GCA_044344945.1 Bdellovibrionota bacterium
ACCCCGCCGCAAGCTACGTTGTCCGTACTGGCATCCCCGAAGAGCTATGGTGTGCCATTCGGCTCCGGCATGTATCCCGAAGGCGCTGTCGTTACGGCGGGTATCAATCCCAACTATGGCTACGAATTTACCCACTGGCAGGATACCGGGGGAAACCGAAACCCACGAAAGTATTGGCTTAGGAAGGACACCACACTTGTTGGCTTATTAAAACGCAGACTGTTTGCTGTGACTCTGACAATACAAGCATCAGCCAACCAAGGCGGCTCAGCGTCAGCATATGCTAACGTCTTCAATGCCTCCACGGGTCGGGGAATAGGATCATTCAGCTCGAGTGTGACCTCTGTAGGCCCGCAGGTAGTAAGTTCGAAGACGCACACCATTTGGGTGCCGTATGGCGATACGGTGTACTTCAACGGGTATGGAAAAGCCTATAGCGTGCACATGAGGGTCGCATGGACCGGGGGAAACTCTGAAATGAACAACTATGATCAAGTTGGTTGGTATAATGAGTCTTACAATCGCCTAAGCCAAGTTCGAGTCTTGGGAGACACTGATCTTGGCTATTTCAGGGTCGGCACTCCGCTCCTGATTGATTTATCCGGAGAGGGACAACCCGACCTTCTGGCGGGTGCGCAATGGCGAAAGACCAAAGAGAGGCGACCATCCGGAAACCCAAACACATACCGCTTATTCGACTTGGATGGCACGGGCGGGAAGCGCTGGGAATGGATCGGTAAGAACGATGGACTACTGGTCTACACAGCGGATCTAAACGGCACTCCTACCCACAAAGAACTGTTCGGAACACGCACCTTTGGTAAGACCTGGAAGCATGGCTACGAAGCACTCGCTACTCTTGATAGAGATGGCGATCGGGTGCTGAAAGGTGATGAACTCACATATGTGGGGGTATGGATTGATTCCAGTAGTGATGCTGTGGCGCAGAGTGGTGAAATACGCTCGGCTAAGGATGCCGGCGTCAGTGAGATATCGGTAGCATTCGAAGCCGATGCGGATGGAAACGTCTGGAGTGCCCGCGGCGCAAAGCTAGGCGGGCGCGATGTCGCCGTCTGGGATTGGATCAGCTACACTTTTCCCGAGACCGATTCCAATAATGAGATAGCGCGCCTCGATTGGACAAATGCGGCTCCGCCACCTGAGTATCTAAACGTAAAGGTGGAAAAAGGGATGGAAGCGATAGAAATGTTGCCTGGAGGCACCCTGCACATTTATCGCATCAACGGCCAGCTTTATGTACGGGCCACTGCTAAGGTAAAGGAGGAGGGCGACGAGGTCTTGGATGTTCTGTATGCGGCTGAAATCACCAGCGACGGCGTCCTATATTGGGGTGTTGATGGATTGACTAATACCCTTTTGGCGAGCGGATCGGACTTCTACGGTCTTACCTTGGAAGGTAAACATCGCTACGCTCTCTGGTCGGCAAAACTTGTTAGCGGAAATATGGCTGCTCTTACTAACAGCCGGTGACACGTAACCAAGATGAGAGCGAATGATAGGTCTTATCGACGGACCAGCACTATCTGGTGAAAACCAAGGTGGTAGCTATCAGGTACAGGGCAACTAGGTTTCCCACTATGCGTCTCTCTGAGTTGATTCCGAATTCGCCCTAGCAGGGTGGTGAAAAAAGACTTCCTGTTGCGCATTTCGATAGTTTGACGGCAACTGCGTTGGAGCCACCGAAAAAAATCCTCAAACCATCTCAGCGGATACGCCTCCGGTTTTTTCGTCGCCTCCGCCTTGTTTGGCAACAACTCTCAAAATGCTTACTACGGAACCTTTTTTTAACAACTCGCTGGGCTTTTTCACGGATGACGCTGCTCGAAATTGCCCTGTACCAGTTGGGTTAAGCTACTTTCATAAAAGCAACTAGCGGTCTGCCGAGTATGAGTGGCGAAGGTGGTGGGGCGGATCTAAGCCCTCCCTTCTCCGTAGCCGCAGCCAGGCGAATTATCGGCACTATTCACTGGCGACCCTCTCATGGCCTAATTCGACATGATACTGCCTGATTCGAACGGCTTACAGGATGCCCCCAGTTGGGTAGATGCCGGAATAGTGGCACTTCAGCCCTTTAGAGGGACCCGGTGTATTTGCTTTGCGTTTGAAACCGTCGCAGAATATCGGAGTTCGAAACGATGAGAGCTGTATGGTACAACCTACCGTGAACACCGGCCCAAGAGCACAAACACCTACCCCCCTGCCGCTAGGGGCCGAACAACTACACACGTCCCGCGCGCTCCCACAACCTAATTCTAATTGTCATAATCCCCTCGACCCCGCCACTCAAGCCGATCTTGCAGAACGTATTTCCCGATCATGGGAAGGGTCCATAACGAAGCCAAGCCACCAAGAGCTTGGGCAGTTGACTGCCGCAATTACTGCTGCCGCTCCAAAGAAGATAGAGCTCCATCCCGCACTTGAACGGGCGCTCATTCGGGGACTTCAGTGGATTACTGTGTCTGCTCCGTTCGAAGCAGTGTTAGCCCATGCTCAGCTTAGTAGCGACGGGTTACAGCTGTTCGCTGAAGCCATTTGGAGACAGTATCCTGCAGCGAGACAACTTGCTTTTGATCTTGCAAATAATCCCGAGCCGCAGGAGGGGCTGTTTGTGGGTCCAGTAGCGGAGATTCTATTCGACTCTCTCACCGGATTTTTTTACAGTCCCCGGGGCTACGACGTTGAGCAAGCGTTAGCCAACCACAGCGGCTTTATAAATGCGCGTCTGCGGTACCTGATTACAGGGGCTAGGGCGAAACCAAGCGATGAGTATCTGACCGCACTCGCGGAAACAACGCTATTTCTAGGCCGATGTCTACGTCGCACTGTGCGGTGTAGATCCGAGGCGACACACGATATCTTGAAGACGCACAACCTTTTTGAGCCACTGCTTGAGGGAACTCTCCGTGGCGCAACGGGGCGCCTCGGTATCTTTTTGAGAACGATCTCATGTTTCAGCCCGGCTGCGGAACGAATCACACTTCTGGCTCGAAAGCTTCCCCCCGAACAACTGCTCCCGAGCATTAAGCAGTCCCTGGCTGCGCATCTTCTCAGAGACGGCGCAACGATTTGATCGATGCCGTAGAGGCTATCGATTAACTCCCCGCCTACGACCCGTTTGAGCCGTTGCCTGATGCATTCTTAACTCAACTTCCTCAGTGACGGGACGTGATGCGTGTATGGCAAATGCTATTTCTCGCAACTGAGAATGCTACCTGGTGCAGGCGGACTACGCATCCCAAAATGCATCTCACTGGATTGACTCCGAATTCTCCAGGCCTTTTAACGGATGAAGCCGCCCAAAGTTGCTCTGTCCCAGTTGGGGTAGCTCTGTACCAACTGGGGTACGCCCGACTACGCATCTAACTAGATTGACATCGAATTAACCCTGGGCTTTTTTAAGGATGGCGCTACCCACAAGTAGCCCGTTACCAATTGTCGTGTGGCTGGCTTGCTGCGGTGATGATAGCGAGAGCCCCGAGCCATCGTTGGTTGTAGCGGGGGTGGTGAGGCTTGCACGGGGGAGATTGGAAGCCGCCTGCTCCCTGCCCTCCTCCCCCGAACCACTCCTCACCAGCAACCGGAGTGCCAATTTTGCGTTGGACAGTTACATGATTTTGATCTATCGATACCGGCGCATAGATGTGAATAGCTCACTGCGGAGGGACAGACGATCCAGCTTGCAACGGAGAGGTAGTTCACTTCTTCGCAAGCGCTGCGCAATGTCGGAGTTCGATTGCTGCACAGCTCCGAGCGTCAGAGATCGCAGCGCTAACGGACGCCAAGGGGCGTCTTTGCGAGGCTTATATGCTGTTTAGAAAACGGTAGGTGCCCGATGTTTCAAACGTCTCGACGTAATACACCCTGCGATATCGGCCGAGATAGTGAGTTTTCTCTCAAAGGCGTTCCAGCTGTAGCCATGCTAGAGAAATGGTCTGGCCGCGAGGTGCGGGCATTTCTGCTCAGTTTCGAGCCGGAAGCGTTCGACAGCCAAGGCCGAGCACCAGGTTTCTCCATCTTAAATCGCCGCTTTATTCATCGGGAGTACCACTCTGATGTCTATCCAGACCCGTACGTATGTCCACCGTGGCAACGTCAATCTTTCGGAGAGTGCCGCAGTGGCGAGTTTGATCGTGCGCTTATTGCCCGCGTGGGCCCGTGTGTGGTCGGGATTCTTTGCTGCCAATGGAAACAGATATCGATAGACGACAAGCAGCGATTCTGGGCCTACCAACTCGCGTTCGTCGATGTTCATGAGTCATGGCGGGATCGCGGCCTCTCCTCCGCGCTCATCCGAGAATTGGATAAGCAGGAATGGCTACGTGGCAAGATCTTACACCTAAGCAGCTACACGCCAGAGGGATTTCGTAGACTTCGAAAAGTAGTCTCTCGAGAGCTCAGGGCCGAGGAGTACATAGTGCTTCATCAAGAGTACTGCACCACTGAACTTCCAACAGCAGCAGGCCGCTGGATATCCGATAGCGAGACTTTCTAGCCCGTATTTTTCACGAAGCTCGCTACGCTCGCCGAGAAAAATGGTCGAAAACAGGCCA
>JBIJBZ010000124.1:0-9936 GCA_044344945.1 Bdellovibrionota bacterium
ACTATTTGTGTGGGACCCAAAGTGCCCACACAAACTGTAGGCTCCACATTCCGACGCTACGCATCGGAATTTGCAAGTGCATCCATGCACTTGCTAGCCCGAACATCGCACGTTCGTGCAATATTCGGGCTAGCACTAAAAGCACGCGAGCAATCCTGTAGGGAACACGACCGCGCGAATTACACGCCCGCTAATTTTCGAACCGTTGTAGATTGCGGATGTTGCGGAAGAATTAGCACAAAATGCACCCCATGTGGCTTGGAGTCGAAGATTCGCACCTCTCCCTGATGATCAGATACAACGGAGCTCACGATCGCTAAGCCGAGGCCAGTGCCACCCTTCTTCGTCGTAAAGTACGGCTCAAACACTCGATTCTTATCCTCAGCCGGAATGCCTGGCCCGTTATCAACGATCTCAATCCGCGCGCGAGAACTCTTCCGATCGAATGCCAACGACGTAGTGACGAGCGAGCCACCGGCAGGATGATTCGAGCGGACCGCAGCCACGGCATTTGCATAGATGTTTATCAGCACGCCGCGTATCTGCTCCGGATCAAGAAGCATCTCAGGGATCTTCTCATCCACCTCATACAAGAACTGAACGTCTGGATGATCCGCCTGGAAGGAACGCATCACATTCGAGAGGAGCCCCGATAAATCGGTGGAAACGAACTGTGCGGTCGGCATCCGGCCGTACTCGGAGAATTCATTGGCGAGCCGTTTAATGATCTCAACGTGTTCAACGATCGAACGGGTTGATTCTGCCACCGCTGGAGCGTTTTCACTTCCCTGCAACAGCCGCTCTAATCGCTGCGCTGAGAGCTGTAACGGTGTCAGCGGATTCTTAATCTCGTGCGCAATGCGCCGCGCAACATCTCTCCACGCGGCCAGGTGCTGAGAGCGAGAGAGATCGGTAACATCATCAAAGAGGAGAACGTACCCGAGCGATTTACCCTCTTTCCCCACGATGCGGCCTGCAGTGCAGACGATAATCAACTCACGACCGCCCGACTGCATCCTGAATTCAACCTCAGCAGCCGTGGCTGCACCTTTACCTTCTCCAGACGGATGGAGCGCATCAAGGACAGCACCAACAACATCAAGGAGCGTTCTGTTCAACAGCTCCGAGAGAGGCAACCCCGCCGAAAGGTCGGCGTCTACTTCAAGCTCAAACAAGGAGTGTGCCGCGCTATTTACCGCTGTCACCCGCTTCTCGGGGTCAAGCGCGATAACACCAACAGCAAGGTTCGTTAAGATCGCTTGTATAAGCAATCCGCGACTCTCCGCCTCCTCCTTTGAGCCTTTGAGGTCCTGCAACATCTGATTGAAGGAATTGATGAGGAAACCGACCTCATCATCACGAGCAGGATCCAGGCGAAAGTCATACATTCCGCGCGCCACCCGACGAGTACCCTCAGCCAATCGCTGGATCGGTCCAGTAATCTGTTTTGAAACAAAAAAGGCGATCCAGATGGCACCAAAGAGGGTTAAGAGATTGAAGAGCGCCAAGATCAGGAAGAAATTCGTACGCAGCGGTCGTTTGAAGAGCTTCAGCTGCTCGTATTCGCTAAAGGCCTCATTGACAATACTCTGGGCGTGAACCATCTCCGGGTCCATGCGGTAAGACGAAACGACAACGAGACTTCCAAGCGGAGCGTAGAATCGAATAAATTGACTCGCTCCACGTTCCTCGACGCGCAGCTCCTTATGAGCATCGAACGCCCGCGTAACCGCCTCGGTGTCGAGCGGTGGCTCTGCAAACGAATCGACTCCGGCAGTTGCATGCGATGACTCCGCTACGATAGCGCCGCCTCGGGAAAGAATCTTAATCGCGTACAGTCCATTGAGGTGGCGAAGTTCCTCCAACTTATCATTAATCCCGTGCGCGGATTCGACGCTCGTAACCCCGAGACGGGAGAGATCCTTGTGAACTCTGCCCGCCGCACCCTCCACAGCCAATTTAGCCCCGCTCACATACTGACGAGCCATTGTTAGAGAGCTTCCAACAATCGTATCTATCTGCGTACTGAACCACCCCTGCATAGCCTGGTTAATCAAACCACTGGCAACAATAAACGAGATGCTGATCGGAATAAGTGCAATTAACACGAAGGAACCCATCAGCCGGGAGCGAAGCTTGGCACCAAGAATGCCTCGCCGACGCTCGAACATCAGCTTAATAACATTTCGCACCACCAGTACCACCAGCACTAGAAGCGCGATGATGTTTATATTGACGAGAGCAAAGAAGAGGATATTGTTGAAAAAAGTCTCTTCCTCGGACTGCCACTGCACAAAAAACGAGAGCGAAAATACAACCAGCGCAAAGGCGGCGCTTATCGCAACTATCTGCCCCTTTTTACTGATGCGCCACCGCGACCGCATGCCTCTATCTCCTGGCAAGAGACTCATCCCTCAGCAGGATGAAGATCGAAATCACTCCACCCTGATGAGTCTTCCACAACATTCACGAGTCCGAGCGTAATAATCCGCGAAAGGTGCGCGAGGGTGCGGTTAATCTCACCTCGACACACAAAAATGGTGCGAACTTGGATATACGTGTCCGGTCGATTAAGCAGGTCCTGCTCATCACGGGCGAGAAACGCCAACGGGATATCCTGTGCAATAGTCGCAAGCTTTACAGCTTCACTGCGCGCAGGTATCCCGACCGCATTCGATTCAAGCTCATCGCCAAGACGGTCAGAAACGAACCGATAGCTCTCGGTGACTTCGTCGAATTGCACCGTATGCAGCTCAGATCGAGGCTCCTCGCACCCATCAAACCAACCAGAGCGTCGGTGACATAATCGCAAATCGAAACGCAAACGGGCCTGCAGCGAGGAAGAGAGACATGCACGAATCTCCTCCTGCCTCTCGGGCGCAGAGACCGATACTGCTGTCTTCGATGGTGTCGTCCATGTTACCTGCACGACCCCGAGAATAAACGATAGTACTGCTGCAAAACCGGAAACAAAACTACTCACTGTGTACCTACTAAAAAAGAGAGCCCTGGGGTGTCCGTGCCGGGGGCTTCTTCCCCAAGTGCAGATACGCCCGCTCTGTAACCTCACGTCCCCGCTTTGTGCGCGCTACAAATCCCTCCTGAAGAAGATAGGGTTCGAAAACGTCCTCAAGAGTATCACGATCCTCCCCGAGCGCTGCAGCAATCGTCTCGATTCCCACCGGTCCACCATCGAACTTTTCGATAATCAGGGCCAAAAAGGCGCGATCGGTACGATCAAGACCCTGCGCATCGATCTCCAAAAGACGCAACGCCTCGCCAGCTACCGAACGGGTGATAATTCCACTGGCACACTCCTCTGCGTAGTCGCGCACTCGCTTGAGTAAGCGATTAGCAATACGTGGAGTTCCTCGAGCCCGAGAAGCTATCTCGCTACAGGCATCATCGTCGCACGCGATATTCAAAATACCAGCCGACCGACGCACGATTCTACCGAGGTCCTCCACGGAGTAGAAATCCAATCGATGAACGATACCGAATCGATCTCGCAGCGGTGAAGTTAAGAGACCAGACCGGGTCGTTGCACCTACTAACGTAAAGGGTTTGAGCGGTATTTTTACTGACCGCGCAGCAGGCCCAACACCAATCACGATATCGAGTTCAAAATCCTCCATCGCTGGGTAGAGCACCTCTTCAATAGCACGCGAGAGTCGATGAATCTCATCTATAAAAAGAACATCCTTCTCTGCAAGAGACGTAAGAATCGCAGCCAGGTCTCCCGGTCGTTCAATCGCTGGACCCGAGGTGCTCTTGAAGCCGACTCCTAGTTCACCCGCAATGATCCGCGCTAGCGAGGTCTTACCTAAGCCTGGAGGCCCGTGAAGTAAAACGTGATCCATCGCCTCGCCCCGACGCTTTGATGCGCTGCATCCGATCTGGAGGTTGTTTTTAACGTGCTCCTGTCCAACGTACTCGTCAAACCTGCTAGGGCGCAGTGAGCTAACAATCAACTCTTCATCTTCGCCGCTTGCGGCAGCCACAACCCTAGGCTCAGACTCGTCCGCGAGGGTTCCCCAGAACTCTACCTCGTGTCCTTCAACGCCTGTATCGTTATCTTTATGCCCCGGAGCGCTCATACCTTTCCTTCACTAACGCGGCCATAGTACACCGAACAAGCCCCTGGCGACAGAGGGCTCACATCATCAGAATCGACACAAAAACCCCAGTTATCAGGCACTTAAACAAAGCGCAGAGCTTCCCGAATGAGATCCCCCGCCTCTCCTATCCCCTTCCCTGCTTCGAGCGCCTTTGTCACCGCGCTCTCGGCATCACGGCGGGCAAATCCAAGTACCTCCAGAGCCGCAATAGCATCACCCGAGGCAGAGGTGGTAGGCGAAGAGACACCCCCTTCCACAGTAATCATCGACCGCAACGAAGTAGATCGCTCTCCAGCCATCGACACCACTAGATCCTTCAACTCGACAACGATCCGCTCTGCCTTCTTCTTTCCAACTCCCTTGATCGCCATCAGCGCATGCACATCGCCAGAGCCTATCGCTCGTAGTAGATCTCGAATAGGAACGTTGGAAAGGACGTCTAGGGATGAACGAGGACCGAGGCCGGAAACACGATTAAGGAGGAGGAACATCTGACGCTCTGCATTCGAGTCGAAACCAAAAAGGCGAATGGCGTCCTCTCGCACATCGGTGTAAACACAGATCGTCTCCTCAGAACCCAAGGTAAGACGGGCTAGGAGCGCCGAGGTGCAGCTAAGGCCATACCCGACCCCGTTCACATCAAGCACTATGAAATCGCCCTCAATCTCAACTACTGAACCGCGCAAACGACTGATCATACCTTCCCCACCGACACACTATGCCACAGTAAACCAACATTCTACCGTCAACGCCAGTGCTTACTTCGTCGGCTTATGAAACCGAAAGTAACCCCAAAGAAGCCCGTGCGGAGAAGGAAACGGCCTAAGACGAAGAGTAGTCCGCCGGTTAGGAAACCCAAGAAGCCCCTCACACTCGGTCAGAAGCTGCGACGCGCCGTCATTCCCGTGATCCTCCTCTGCTGCGGAGCACTATACGCCATCTTCTACGTCGTCGATCACAGAGTTACCGAGCGCCTCACCTCGCTCAGTACACCGAAGCTGCCGGTGATATACTCCTCGCCCCTCGATATAACAGAGGTCGCTCGACGTGTGGGAGACGAGGCCGGTCAGGGGATGCGAATCTTACGCACCTCGCTCGTTGACCGCCGCTATTCGGAGGTTCCTGGTAATCCCTCTCGACCCGGAGAGTTCTCACTCGCAAATAAGACTCTCACGATCTATTCGCGCTCCTACTCGGGAGCGGGCGGCGAGACGGTTCCTGCTCGAAAGGAAACAATCCCCCTCGGCCCGGAAGACTCGGACGCTCGACACCTCTACCTGGAACCCCAGGTCATATCTTACCTCGGGTCTGCTGATGTGCGCGCGAGTTCCTTTGTCCCCCTGGCTAACATTCCTGCGATCGTTCAGGAGAGCGTCATCTCCATCGAAGACGAACGATTCTACCAACATTTCGGACTCGACCTCTTCTCAATCGCCCGTGCCATGGTGCGCAATATCCTGGCGGGCAGATTGGTTCAAGGGGGAAGTACTATTACCCAACAGCTCGCAAAAAACCTCTTCCTCTCGCCAAAGCGAACCTTCTCGCGAAAGCTACAGGAGATCCCGACGGCTCTCAGTCTTGAGCGTCACCTCACCAAGGAGCAGCTCCTGGAGCTGTACCTAAACGAGGTCTACCTCGGGCAGGAGGGCGCGGTTGCAATCCACGGAATGCCCGAAGCCGCTTCAGCGTTTTTCGGGAAACAACTTCAAGATCTTCGCATTGAAGAGGCCGCAACGTTGGCCGGAATGATAAAAGCGCCTAGCTACTACAACCCGAGACGCTTTCCTGATCGAGCCCGCGAGCGTCGTGATCTCGTACTGCAAAAACTGTTAGAATTGGGACATATCTCGCAGAGTGAATACGCTACGGCGATTAAGCGCCCAGTAAAGACCACGGCACAACAGGAGCACCGCCGATTGGCCCCCTTTTATACCTCGGCGCTCGAAGCAGAGCTCTCGCAATCAATAGACCTTGATACCGTCAATGCAACTGGGCTCGCCGTATTCACGGGGCTCGATCTCGGAATTCAGGCCTGCGCTGAGCGCGCGATCGAAGCGGGGGTCAATCAGATCGAATCAACACATCCTAAGCTCAAGGAGCATGAGGGTGGTGTGCAGGCTGCTCTTGTGGCGATCGAACCCTACTCTGGCCTGATCAAGGCATGGGTGGGCGGCAAGGATTTCGGAACGAGCCAATTTAACCGAGTGCAACAGTCGCTACGACAGATCGGGTCAACCGTGAAACCCTTCCTTTACCTGAGCGCTCTCGACGGCTCCCTCAATTCGTACAAGGTGGCAACCGCTGGAAGCATCCTTGAAGATCAACCGATGGAGCTTCAGGTCAACAAGAAGACCTGGAATCCTGAGAACTACGACCACGAGTTTCGAGGTGATGTGACGTTGCGATATGCACTCGAGCACTCTCTCAATATGCCCGCGCTCTACATCGCCGAGCGTATTGGGATACCGGCGCTTAAACGCACCCTGTCGCTTTTTCATTTAGCCGACCAGGTTCAAGCAGTACCGGCCCTCGCACTCGGTGCGCTCGACACCAACCTTCTCCGTCTTACTGCTGCATACGGAGCCCTTGCAAACGGGGGAGTGTACATAGCCCCCCGACTCTTTATTTCTGCGCTTGATTCAAGTGGAGATAGGCTGGCGGTTTCACCCCCATTGGAGGAGCGCGTGTCTGAGGAGAACGCTACCTTTGTACTCACCAACATCCTACAGGGCGTAGTCGAGCGCGGTACCGCGAAAGCGGTTCGTGCCAAAGGATTCAATCAACCTGCAGCGGGCAAAACCGGCACATCGGACAACGCCCGAGACGCCTGGTTTGTGGGTTTCACCCCTACACTAACTGCCGGCGTATGGGTCGGTTTTGATGACAACTCTCCACTCGGGCTTACCGGGGGCGCAACAGCGGCGCCGATTTGGGGCGAGTTTATGAAATGTAGCGAGCCGTACTTTGCGGAGGCCGGATTCATCGCCCCGCGAGGAGTCTCATACGCCACAATCGACACTCAAAGCGGTGGCTTAGCAACAGAGGATTGCCCCAGCTCCCGCGTCACTTCCGAGGTCTTTGTATCGGGCACAGAGCCTCGTCGCCCATGCCCCACGCATGGTGACGGGGACTCTTCGGAAAGTGATGGTGCTGACCTCTATCAAGCACAGCAGCAGAACCCAAAGGCTGGCGGCTTTTGGGGGCGAATGTTCGGGCGGTGATTCACCTGATTCGGGGAAGGCCCTTTTCGACACCGTCCTAGAAAGTCCCCTTGCCCGAAGCCCGTTACCACAGTACTTTTCCCTTATATGCAGTGCATTCTCGGAATCGACCTCAGCTCTCAGCCGTGTGAGTTCACCCTGTCTCAGGTGGATGGAACCCACATCGAGGTGGTCCAGCGTACGACAGCTCTTCTACCCCTTCTTGCGAATAAGAATCTCCTCCGAACAACCGATATCCGACTCCTCCTTCGACAGCCTGAAGCCACAGCTGTGGCGCAGACCGGCGACAACACAGCGGAGGAAGTGGCCCCAATTGATGGAGCCGAAGGGGAGCTTGTACGAGAAACCGTTCAGGAGCTGCGTCGGGCGATTCAATCACTGCCACCGATCTGGACCGCCTCTACCGTGATACTTCCTCAGTTCGATCACCTATCGCTAAACCTCGATCTTCCGTTCGGCGATCCCCGCAACCTCGATCGAATCGTCGATCTTGAGGTGCAGGACGTTGTTCCCTTCGAGCTTGATGAATTCTTCGTGCAGTACTCATCCCTTGGACCGGTCATCAAAGGGGGTGGCTCGACCGCACCAGCAACTCCTCCCTCTCAGGGAGGCCAGTTCGATGTTCACATCGGGATACTTCCTCGTCAGCTCGTTCGCAACGTGCTTGAGATTTGCAAGGCCGCCGGACTTGAGCCGAATATCTTAACCGTGCCATCGAGTGCGGTGGGAGCAGCCTTCCATGTGGGCAAGCAGTTCTTCGCCTCAAACTCGGCGCTGATCTACAACCGCGGAGATGAGTACGTACTGGCACTCTATATCAACGGCGAGGTTCGAGTTGAGCGGTCAATCTATGCATCGCAGCTTCTCTCAGCTGTCAGCCCCGAAAAGCGGGAGGAGAGCCTTCAACACATATTCACCGCCATTAAGCTTCTGTTAGCCTCATCAGAGCGGCGCTACAACGTCAGTATCGAGCGAGTCTATCTCCTTGGGCGCGAGGTGAAGAACCCGAATTCACAGCAGGTATTCGGTCGTCCCTTGGAGGGGATTGCCTTTAAAGAGCTGCTCAAGACTGACGAGTCACAGATTGGATTGGCCTCCTTAAGTTCGGTGTTCGGACTTGATGAGGCAGAAAAGATGCCGTTGTCAAATTTCCGCTCACGTGAGTTCTCTTTCACCCCTCGGATTGGCGAGTTCTTCCGAGCACTCGCCGGAACGAAGCGCCATGCATTTCGAGCGGTAGTGGCAGTCATTATCGCCCTAGCTGTGATCTACGGCTCGCGCGAGTATACTTTGGCTTCAGCGAGAAGTGCGCTTGTTGAACAGATCCAAAAAGTAATTCCCGGCTTTCCCTCTAGTTCCGATGATATTCGCGGCAATTTATCCAAGGCCGAGAACAAGCTTGCCGGTGAATTAGGAGCGTTTGGATCGCAAGCTAGCATCTCGCCTGTTGATGCGTTTCTCGACCTGGTAAAGGTCCTTCCGGATTCCTCCGACCTCTCAGTCTCGTCCTTAAAGGTCTCTGGAATTCGGGCGCAGATAACCGGGTCGGCCAACGACCTTGCGGCCACGGAGCGGTTTCAAAAAGCACTTTCGGCTCGCAAGGAGATTTTTGCAAAGGTCGAGGGTAAGTCAACCCGCGTTGGCGCACGTTTTACCTTCACCATCGATATCGTTTTGACACAGTGAGGAAGTTCTCAGGATGAACGAGTTACGGGAAAAGCTACTCACATTTTGGAAACAGAGAACAAGCCGGGAGAAGGTCATTCTCGTTACGGCTGGACTATTCGTGGCGTGCTTTATCACCTACCCCACCGTGATTGCTCCGGTTCAGGAGGCATTTTCAGAACAGTCGCGACAACTCACAGAGCTTAGAAATACGTATGAGGCAACACCGGACGTCCTTACTCGTTACGCCAATCTGGTAGCGCGCAGAAAGGATATCGATGCATTCTATTCGAGAGCAGATCTCTCCTCGGATCCACTTACACACCTTGAGAGCCTGCTACGCGACACAGCCAAGGCCGCCGGAACCTACAACGTAGGCACTCAGAAGGAGGGAGTACCCCTCGGCAACAAGTACATCCACAAGTTCTTTACCGTCAACTTTCAAACCGCAAGCTACGAGGACCTCTCTGCGTTTCTCAAGGCGCTCACAAACGGGCCACAACCGATGCTTGTATCACAGATTAATCTCGATAAACGCTCCGGTTCTGAGACCCTCAATGTACAGCTTGAGGTCAGCGGATTCGAAGCTGTTTCCAAGTAACACGATGAAAAAGTTTCTCGTTACCCTCTTTGTTTTAATCGCGCTCGTGGTGGTAATCACCCCATCGGTGCTTCAGTATTTCGCGCAAAGTTATCTCACTACTCTTCAAGCCCAGGGACAGCGGCTCAAAGTTCGAGATCTTCAGGGTCACTTTATCGGGCTATCGGCATCCTCGATAGAGGCATGGATTCCAGTGCCGATTGAAAAGGGCCGTCGATCCATTCCTGTCTCGTTAGACCTGAGCGACGTTGATGTGCGGCTGGGCTGGACACTTCCACCGCGAGTTCGCATACACGCCAAAGCATACGATGGGACCATCGAGATCGATGCT